>CAXBHO010000097.1:0-14516 GCA_963975485.1 uncultured Balneola sp.
TGCCCGAGATGACGGGTTGGTGTGAGGTGAAGATCTCGTCATTGCGGACGCAGAACAAACAATCCAGCTAGGTTATTTTGAAGAGAAAGGTTTTGCGCTATTCGTATTCAGTTGAACGATCCGCAATCTCCAGATCAAAGGCAATGAGCGCTGTTCAAGAGATCTCGGGTCAAGTTTGCCCGAGATGACGGGTTGGTGTGAGGTGGCGATCTCGTCATTGCGGACGAAGAAAGTATAACCCAGCCACATTCTTTTGAAGGGAAAGACATCGCACAACCCTAATTCAAATGAACGATCCGCGATCTCCTTTTTGGGTTTCGTGCCATATTTCAGGAGATCCCGGCTCAAGTATGCCCGAGATGACGGGTTGGTGTGAGGTGGCGATCTCGTCATTGCGGACGCACCTGATCCGCAATCTTCAGATCAAAGGCAATGAGCGTTGTTAGGGAGATCTCGGGTCAAGTTTGCCCGAGATGACGGGTTGGTGTGAGGTGGCGATAACTCAATCGTAGCTGTAAAACCCTTCGCCGGTTTTGTTACCGAGTTTTCCGGCATCTACCATTTTAACCAATAGTGGCGCCGGACGGTATTTCGGATCTTTGAATCCTTCGTACAATACATTCAAAATATCCAGGCACACATCTAAGCCAATAAAATCAGCTAAGCGAAGTGGTCCCATTGGATGAGCCATTCCTAGTTTCATTACTTCATCTACATTCTCAGGAGTTGCGACGCCTTCATGCACACAAAAAATGGCTTCGTTGATCATCGGCATTAGCACACGATTGCTCACAAAACCCGGAAAGTCATTTACAGGAACCGGTACTTTCGCCAATAATTTAGAAGTCTCTTCAACTGCCTTATAAGTTTCATCGCTTGTTTCTAATCCACGAACGATCTCAACCAATTTCATTACTGGTACTGGATTAAAGAAATGCATTCCGATAAATTTCTCTGGTCTGCTTGTAAGCGCTGCTAACTTTGTAATAGAAATAGAGGATGTATTACTTGCGAAAATAGCATGATCTTGTGCATTCGCTTCTACTTCTTTCCACACGCTTTTTTTGATATCAAAGTTTTCCGGAACAGCTTCTACAATCAGATCTACGTCCTTAACTCCTACCGCAATACTAAGAGTAGCCATGATACTATCCAGTGCAGTTACTTTTTGTTCAGCACTGATTTTCTCTTTGCTAACCATTCTCTCAAGATTTTTGTCGATGGTTGCAATCGCTTTGTCTGCAAATTCTTGTTTAGTTTCAATCAAATTGACCGGTATTCTATTCATCGCAAATACATGTGCAATACCGTTACCCATTGTGCCGCCGCCAATTACTGCTACTTTCCTGATATCCATTATTCGTTTTTCTTTTTAATTTGATTTCACTTAAAGGTACAAAGTTTTGGAAGCGCTTTTCAACGTTTTTAAGAAATCTTACATTCTATTCCAGTTTATTGCCGTGGACTAAATGAACAGAGGAACAAGAAATGTTGAATGGATGCAAGGTTTTCGTTAGATCGCTGCGGGATAAATCCATTGAAAGTTGAGTCCACTCCGAGAAGTAATTTCCTTGTAATGGGCAATACTGCTAATAATTAGGGTCACTATCCGCCTTTTCTTTGATTGTCACAGGTGTCCCATTTTTTCGTCATCAGGCAGCTTGGGCAAGTATTTTGGGGATACGTTGGCGATGGTGAGCCGGGTCGGTAAGTTTTTGTCGCTGTCTGGAAGCCCGAATTTCGCGCTGTCCAAAGCTACGATAGGTTCCATCCTCCAGAGTGATACGCCACCTCCTCAAGTCAGGCATGGGGTTGCAACCTTTTGTCTGTCTTGAGAATTTTTGGTCTATGTACTTTTAATGGCATGATAAGAATCTGCCGAGGGCATCACTTTGTGGAAACTCAGGTTATGACGTTTTGAATTTCTCCGAGTTAGCTCCTTACAAACTCCTAATATTTTCCTCAACTCCTTTCTTGTTAACCACTAAATCCGTTTATTCCTCAAACAGGATGAGTTTAATTCGGGTGTTTCATCCTTTAAAACTTTTCGGGATTTAAAAAAACAATGAAAAAACTGTTCATCACTTTGGGGCTGGCACTCTTTTCGGCATTAAGCTACGCCCAAGACATCGAATACAAAGAATATTCCTACACCGAGTTTTTCCAAATGATTGCCGATGAAGAGGATTCTGTGTTTGAACTAAAAAATGCTTTGATTATCCCTGATGAAAAATCTGATATTACTTACAAAGCTGAAATGTCCATGCAAGCTGATGGTAGTTTCATTTATCCAAAGAAAGACTCTACCATTATCGATAAAGCACTGATTCTAAATAATGTGAATTTTTCTCCTTGGGGAGGTTTTGTAAATGAAAAACCTTGGTTCAACATCTTAACTTATATCCATTTTAAAAGGTCTGTAACCTTAATCAATGTTTCAAACTTTATGGTGGCTGGATCTACCTTTGAAGAGCCTGTATCGGTAACTTACAATCGTGAAGGTCTATCAATTAACCACCTCTCTAATAGCCTAGGTTACCAACAATGGTTCTGGCTCCAAGATAATCTCTTTTTAAAAGGAATAGATGTAGGTACTTATCAAATAGGCCAAGACAGATTAAATTTTCAATTTATCCTTACGAGTTCTAAAATCTATCCTTCTCCATCAAAATTTGACCAATTCATATATCACACATACATTTATTTTAATAACATCTGGAATTTCAATCTGATTGGAAATCAATTTATTGGTAAAGGGGCAGTTCGATTAGATATATCAGAGCCTAGTGAATCAGAAATTGTTGGTAATACATTTGAAGAGCAATATGTAATTTTAATGATTAGAGACCTCCCTAATTCAATTATTAAGATTGCTGATAACAAATTTGGAGCAATAGTTGGACTGGATTTTAAGGGCATTTCGGGAAATACCTCTTTAGATTGGGAACAGCTAAAAGGAAAAACTACTGTCTTTTCTTCACTCTCTACAGCGTTACGTTTAACGAATACAGAAGACTCTCTGATAACCAACGATTGGACTAAACTTGAAAGTTTAGATTATTACGCCAACATCCTCGCTATAGAAAATACACAAGCCTATAAGGCAGAGCAAAAACTGAAAGGGCAGCTCTTTAAGCACTATAAAAACCAAAATGATAATGAATTCGCGAACGCAGTTTATATCGAATCGAAAGACTTAGAAACCAGAAGACTGGCTTTTCTTTACCAAAACTCTCCAACATTCAAAAATTTTTTCTCATGGAGAATCAACCAGTTCTTAAAAGTCTTTTCTGCTTACGGCACCGAACCTGCCTTGGCCGTCATCTTTTCTTTTTACGTAATACTCGCTTTTGCACTGGTCTATCTCTTCTTCCCTAATTCGTGGGACTCCCACGGCAAAGATAGAATCTTTCATCGCTATGCTTTTTTTATGAAATACATGCGCAAAGATGCAGGAGTGCATGAAGTGTATCTGGAGGAAAAGCAGTCCGATATTATGCATTACGATGAGTTTAAAAACTTGATTGTTGAATCTGATCCATCTGTCCCAAAATTCTTCACCAAAACGGCATTTTCATTGTACAAATGGACGATGTCGGGAACACGCTTAACAGCTTCCCTTCTTAGTAAAACCGATGTAATGAAAGGAACATGGGAGGAAGTTCCCAAAGCAAACCGACTTTGGAAAGGTTTGCTATTAATTGGAGCTTTCTTAATTGTACTGGTTTATTATCTGCTTATCAAAATGCTGAATGCCCTCATGCTTTCCATCAACACATTCACCACACTGGGTTTTGGGGAAATCCCAATTAAAGGTCTGCCTCGCTATCTCGCCATTATCCAAGGCTTCATCGGTTGGTTTATGTTGACGATTTTCTCGGTGTCGCTTATTTCGCAGTTGTTGAATTGAAAGAGAGTGACAGAGTTGCAAAGTTGCTTCCTTTTGCTCCGAAGGAATGCCTTTGGCACGAGCTTTGCGAAGCAATCTCCTTGATGACGCTACCAAACCTAGATATGAAGATTGCTTCGTCGAAAACAATCAAAACCATGTACAAAACTCTATGCTCCTCGCAAAGACGACTCTTATTAATTCCAACTAATTAGTAATCCGTCATTTCGCTGAAAGCGGGGTGATGGATGGAATGTGAGCTATAATTATGAGTTTAAAGCCAATCTTAATCGTAAATCCACTTACGACTTTCAAGCCACATTCAGATTCTACCGTAGGAATGCCTTTGGCACGAACAGAGCGAAGCAATCTCAAAGTATGTCTCCACCGCCACCTTCACAAAGACAAGGGGTTGCAACCCCTTGTCTTTGTGAAGTACTAGGTTAAAATCACTTCTTTCTCTCTATGAACTATTCCTTATCTTTGATGCTTAACACAACTATTTATGGCTGAGAATCAAAAAAAAGAAGTAGAAAAACTAAGCGACGAAGAAATTGATCTGTGTATTTCCGTACTGGAAACATTGACAGATGATCCCAATCAAATATTTGAAATTGAAAAGGATAAAAGACTAGAACTTATCATGGCGGCGGGTAAATTATCTCGCCCAAGTAGAGAAGAATTCAGAAAAAGAAAGAAAGATGCCAAGCGAGCAAATAAACGTAAGCTTAAGGAGAAAGATCGTCATGCCCGAAACTCCACCGGAATAAGAAGTGCACGTGAAGCGGTAGTTTTTGAAGCTCCCAAAATGATTGGCTTAACCGGAAAGGAATCAGAAAAGGAAATACCGCTAGAATCTCCCAGAAATTGTTACGTGTGTAAAGAAGTCTTCCACAATCTTCATCATTTTTATGATACCATGTGCAAAGGCTGTGGCGATTTCAATTATGCCAAAAGGTTCCAAAATGCGGACTTAACCGATCAAGTTGCCCTTGTAACAGGCTCTCGGCTCAAAATCGGCTACCACATCACTTTAATGATGTTGCGTGCCGGAGCGACCGTAATTACTACTACTCGCTTTCCCGTCGATTCCGCTTTAAGATATGCTAAAGAAGATGATTTCCAGAAATGGGGACATCGCCTTAAAATTCATGGCCTTGATCTGCGACATATCCCAAGTGTAGAGATTTTCTGCAATTTTATTGAGCAAGAATATGATCGGCTAGATATTCTTATCAATAATGCGGCACAAACGGTTCGCCGTCCGGCTGGATTTTATCAGCACTTAATGCCAAACGAAGAACGTCCTATTTCAGAGCTTCCGCCTTTTGCTCAAGAACTGCTATCCGATCATGATGACTGTTTGAAAGAATTACAGTCATTGAGTTCAGGATTTGAAGATGGTCAGAATAAAAATCTCCCTGTTACCTGGCATGGAAAGCAATTGGGAATCGGTTTACGAGCTTCCGCAAAATTATCACAAATACCGTACAGTATTGATAATTCCTTAACTGCTGAAGAAGTATTCCCTCAAGGAAAACTGGATGCAGATTTGCAACAAGTTGATTTAAGAAAAACGAATAGCTGGAGATTAAAACTTGGAGAAATTCACACCAACGAAATGCTGGAAGTACAGCTTGTTAATTCGGTTGCTCCTTTTGTACTGTGCAATCGTCTTTCATCTTTGATGAAAAAAGAAAATACCGGACAGAAGCACATCATCAATGTTTCGGCAATGGAAGGCAAATTTCATCGCTGGCATAAAGAAGATCGTCATCCGCATACCAACATGGCGAAAGCCGCTTTAAATATGATGACGCATACTTCGGCTTCTGATTTTGCCAAATATGGAATTTATATGAATGCCGTAGATACGGGTTGGGTAACGGATGAAGATCCTGCTGAATTGGCAAAGAGAAAAGAAAAAGTGCACGACTTCCAACCTCCTCTTGATATTGTTGACGGAGCGGCTCGAGTATTAGATCCTTTGTTCGATGGAATTAACACCGGAAAACATTGGTGTGGAAAATTTCTCAAAGATTACAGACCTATAGATTGGTAAAAAATTTAGATAGTAAGCTGACATTCTGATTATTGAATACAATAATTACTCGGTAACAATCCATTTCTGTTTTGCACTAAATTCTCTTTGAAAGCCAACGTTCAACTCATAAATACCTGGTTTGGTTGGCGTAAATAAATAATCGATGGTTTCACCTACTCCAATTCTATAGCCAATGTCTATATTTATTTGCTGATTTTCAGGAAGGTCCGCTCCATCTTTAGCCCATACCTGTAATGGATAAGAAAGTGAATCCTTAGTCATTTCTAAGCGAATATCACTAGCAGGTGCAATATTGATTAATCGCAAGCGATGACTTTCACCAACTTTGACTTCAACAACGGGCTGAGATACAGTAAATGGTATCCCATTTATTGAGAAGTCAGCCAATGAATTGATATCCATTTTTCCCCATTGAAACGAATAAATATGATTGGTTTCCTCATCGTAACTCTCCCCCTCCGGAATTACAATCAATGGGCCGTAAAGTCCTCCAATAAGCTGTTCAACATCATTTAAATGGCTATGATATATAAAAGTCCCCGGTCGCATTTGAGATAATTTGTAAGTAAATGATTCTCCGGGATTGATAGTTGGGGAAACTTTACCATCTGAAGCACTGTAATCAGGCACCCCGTCCGACCAACTATCAATTTCCAATCCATGCCAATGAATACCGGTGGGCTGAGACATCCTGTTTATGACGGTTACTTCCGTGGTATGATATTGTTCTAACAACAATAATGGTCCCGGATCTGATAAATGAATAGAATCTGGTTTAAATTCAGAATCCAATGAAAAGCCGAATATTGAATTAGGATCATCGGAGTACTCATTCACATACAAATCCAGCTTTTTTACTTCCCCTTTAGAAATCAGATCAGTTTCGCCGGGTTCTACTTCAATCCCCATAACCAAACCTGCCATGTGGTTATGTTTTTGATCGTGTTCTTCTGCAAGCGGAAGTCTTAATTCAGGAGAAACATGGAATGATAAATGGCAATGAAATAACCAATTACCAGATCGTGTTGGGGTCCAACGCATTTCCATGGTTGTCAAGCCTCTCATAAATTCTGTAACCACCAGCCTTTGATTTTCTTTTGTGTAAATATCATCACTTTCTACAGAACCAATGGAAAGTACCTCATAAAAAAATCCATGCAAATGCATGGG
This sequence comes from uncultured Balneola sp., assembly GCA_963975485.1. Taxonomy (GTDB): domain Bacteria; phylum Bacteroidota; class Rhodothermia; order Balneolales; family Balneolaceae; genus Balneola. The sequence continues at coordinate 7,125 of CAXBHO010000097.1, forward strand.
ATGACTTCTTCTAGAACCATTAATAATCTTCCAATCTAAGGTATCGCCTACACTTGGCGTAAATTTTTCGGTAAAAGGCCAAGATTTACCATTAATAGTTAATGCTTCCAGAAAGCCATACTCATAGGTAGAATCATAATTCTGGCTAACAATATTCATCACTAAGATCCTATCATCGGGAGCGCCTACTTCTGGATCAACTACAAATGCTCCTGATAAATGCTCGTTTTCCGGTCCAAACCTTCGTGATGAAATGCCCATATTCATATTGTACAAATACGTTCCCTGCTCACCTGCATCAAAATTAAAAGTTTTAGTTTCGCCGGGGTGTATAGCAATCGGTTCACTATCTATAATCGGTCTGGTTTTAAATCCCAAAACATAGAGTGTTGAATCGGTTCTCGTATTAGTGATTGTAGCTTTAATCTGAGTACCTTTTTTAACTCTAATGAGTGGACTTGGTATTTCCGGAGCTTTCCCTTTTTCAGCCAATGCCCAAACTTTAATCCCTGGTCGATCTGGTGTTTCGGGTCTAAAATCACTCAATACTAATTCAAGATCTATTTCCAAAATCCCGTTTATGTAGATGCCTGCCGGAGATCGATTATCATTAGCTGTAACAGTCGGAAGACCTGATATGGAATCTGATGCGAGGTACATGGTCTTATTAGTTTGTGCTGCAACATATACCCCAAAATACATTACCATCACAAAAGCCCAAATTATGCTTTGAATAATTTTTCTATCCACTTGTATCCCCTTTTGATTGTACCGATTTAATGCAAATTCTATATTTGCAACCATTATTAAAATAGAATATTGGGCGTAGATTTCAAATAGATTTAGAATTTAATTCTTTTGAAAAATATTACTTCAAACATGTATTTCCTTATCATTCTAACTCTGTATATTTACACTCCACAAAAAATCAGGTAAAGAATGGATCACACACAAGAGTTAGAAATAAATATAGCTTTTAGTTCTACCATCGTTAACTATTGATTGGTAAAAATGAACAACGAACAATCTGCAATCAAAACCACTTATTTTAGCATTGCCGGAAATCTGGCTTTGGCTGTTATAAAAGGTTTAGCCGGATTGTTTGGGAATTCATACGCTCTTATTGCCGATGCTATTGAATCCTTAACAGATACCCTTTCTTCTTTTTTGGTTTTGATAGGATTAAAATATGCGAAAAAACCAGCCGATGAAAACCATCCTTATGGACATGGAAAAATAGAGCCTTTAGTTACGTTTATCGTTGTAGCATTTCTTGTGACCTCAGCTACATTAATTGCTTATGAAAGTGTTGTAAATATTCGCACTCCTCAGCAAACTCCAGAATCCTGGACACTCATTGTACTGGTTTTCATCATTTTGTGGAAAGAGATTTCTTACAAAATCGTGATAAAACGTAGCAGAGAAACTCACAGCACTTCATTAAAAGCTGACGCTTGGCATCATCGCAGTGATGCTATTACATCTATTGTAGCTTTCTTTGGTATCTCTATTGCGCTCATTTTTGGAGAAGGATATGAAACTGCCGATGATTGGGCTGCACTTTTAGCTTCAGGTTTTATCCTTTACAACAGTTATTTGATATTTCGGCCTGCACTTGGTGAAATTATGGACGAACATTTATACGATGATCTCATTGAAGAAATTAGAACACTATCTCTTACTGTGGATGGGATTCTGGGTACTGAAAAGTGCTTTGTCCGCAAAACAGGTATGAAATATCATGTGGATCTTCATGCTATTGTTGATGGAGATATTTCGGTAAAAGAGGGCCATCATTTAGCTCATAAACTTCAGGATACCTTAAAACAGGAAATACCTAACATCGAACTGGTTTTAATTCACATTGAGCCTAATGATTAGATGTACTATCCCGTCTATCGTGTGCATCAGTAAATCTTTATCAGGAATAATTGGATGTTCAATGTTCTTCCGTTCGTCTGTTCAATGTTCAGTATTCAGTGTTTCAACGTTCCCTGACTTCGCAGGGCTGAAGCCCATGCTAGCTTATGTACGAAACAAATTCTGAGAATAGTTCACTTTATAAGATGTTGGGTGTTCGATGTTCAATATTCCTTGTTCGATATTCCTCTGTTCAATATTCTATTGCTTTATTTCTCTTCTTTGTATCTTCCGAAAATAACTTATATCGACTATGACTCACGCCCAAGAACTAGAAAAAAAATATCACTTTCAGGTTTATAACCGCTACCCAATTACCATTGATAGAGGACTAGGCGCTAAAGTTTGGGATACAGAAGGAAATGTTTACATCGATATTCTGGGTGGAATTGCTGTGAATAATTTAGGCCATTGCCATCCTGCTATTGTTTCTGCGATTAAGGAACAAGCTGAAAAACTGCTTCATGTGTCTAATTTTTATTATACAGAACCACAAAGTGAATTTATTGAGCGATTGGCTTATTTATCGGGATTAGATCGAGTGTTCCTTTGCAATAGCGGTGTTGAAGCAATGGAAGCGTGTATAAAGCTCGCTCGTAAATGGGGAAAGAAACATGGGAAATCAGGAAATATTATTTCGCTGAGTGATGGTTTTCATGGCCGTTCGGTTACCACCATTACCATGAGCAAACCTGTTTATCAAGAAGATTTTGACCCATTACCGCCCGGATTTATTCAATCTCCTTTTAACGATTTTGAAGCGCTGGAAAAAATCGTTGACGACCAAACTATTGCTATCGCTTTTGAACTCATTCAAGGAAACAGTGGCGTTCATGTTATTGATGGAGAATTTCTTAAAAAAGTCCGAACTCTTTGTGATGAGAAAAATATACTACTCATTATTGATGAAGTTCAAACCGGAGTGGGCAGAACCGGAAAATTTTTCTGTTACGAACATTTTGGGATAAAACCGGATGTTGTGGCTTCTGCCAAGGCGTTAGCCGGAGGAATCCCGATTGGCGCTGTGATGGCGAAAGAGGAAGTCGCCTCTGCCCTTTCTTATGGAAATCATGGTACAACTTTTGGTGGAAATCCTTTTGCTTGTGCGGTTGGGAATGCATGCCTGAAAACCATCGAAATGGATAACCTGTGTGAACAAGCTACTGAGAAAGGCGAGTACATGATGAGTCTGATCAGAAAAAAAACGAAAAGTATAGAATCAGTGATCGATGTTCGCGGACTTGGACTTATGATTGGTGTGGAGCTTAACCAACCTGCACGGCCTGTAGTTGAAAAAATGTTTGAATATCGGGTTCTTTCGAATGCAGCCGGTGGCAATGTAATCAGGATCGTTCCTCCTATTGTAATTACAAAAGAAGAAATTGATCAGGTTGTGGGTGTGTTGGTAAGATCACTTAAAATTTAATTTGTTTGTCATTTAAAATTTATCATTATTGAAATAAAAAAAGGTCACTATGCTCACTAAATCGAGAGTTAAAAAAACATTAGATCAATTACCTGAAGAGTTTTCTTTGGATGATCTTATGGATAGAATGATTCTAATTGATAAAATAGAAAAAGGGAATGTTCAATCTGTCAATAATGAAGTCATTTCTGAAAATGAATTAGATAAAAAGATAAAGGAATGGTTCAAGTAAATTGGACTCAATTGGCAATTTCTGATCTCCAAAAAATTTATTACTATATATCTGAAGATTCGAAAAAATATGATGCTCTTCAGGTTTTAAAAATCAGAGAAAAAGTTAAAATTTTTCGACAAAATCCGTCTTCAGGCAAGCATATCTCTGAATTTAATTCTGACGATTTTCGTGAATTGATTGAAGGAAATTATAGAATAATCTATAAAATAGTTAGCGAAGAAAGAGTCGATATAATTACCATACATCATTCTTCCCGAGATCTAACATCAAGAAAAATTTAGATTATCCCATCTTAAAATAAATTTCTACCACAGCAACATTAAACATGATACTAATTTTCCCTCCTATTGTAATTACAAAAAACGAAATTGATGAAGTGGTGGATGTTTTGGTGAAAAGTTTAAGCTGATCAAATATGGCTTAGAATTCAGCTTAGTATGTATTAATTTTAAAAAAAACTACTTATTCCACTTCTATATCACCGTAAGAAATCAATCGTTGATTAAAATCGAAAAAGAAAATACGATGTAAGCCACGGGCAAGATTATCAGATCCATCTTGGCTCAGAGCAATTGGATCGATCTGAAAAGTAGTAAGTCCCGGCTCTAATTGGCTGCTAGTACTTGTGTATAAACTGCTAAATGCACCGTTTGGAAAACGAACTCTTACATCAAGTCCAGAAACTCCTTGTACACCTGTAATCTGGATTTCAAAATTGATAGCAGTACCAAGCTGAGCCGGATTCTGAAACGGCGGAATTACTTCCACCAAGCCTTGAAAGAATGGAGATATTCTCCAATCATCCGGATCTTCACTAATTACTTCTCCTTGAACTGTAGTTTGAGTGATTCCTGATGGATTTTGATACGCATCGTTTTCAAATTCACGTTGGGCATCATTACTGGTGCATGCACTAATTGCAACAATTAGCATTAATAAATAGGTTGGAATAAATTTCATGTAAAGCTTTTTTGTAAACAGGATTTAGGTTCGTTATTGGAATTTCAAACCGTATCTTTAACTGAAAATACAAAACTTAATTGTTCAAATGCTATGTTGCATGTAATTGGTATAAAAAACTGTGATACCATCCGTAAAACCAAGAAATGGTTGGAAGCGAATGAGGTTGAATACGAATTTATTGATCTGAAAAAAGAGCCTCTTACTATTGATGAGATCAAAGAGTTGGAATTTAAAGTTGGCCTTGATGTATTGGTAAATAAAAGAGGAACCACTTATCGCAATCTTGGTCTTAAAGAAAAAGATTTTAGTAATGAAGAAATGCTCGAGGTATTGGAGCAAAACCAATCCATGATCAAACGTCCGGTTCTGGTTCTGAATGAAGCCGTACTTGTTGGTTATGATGAGGAAGCTTTCAAAAACTTCATCGGCTTAGAAGAATCTTCTGAAGAATAACTCGTTCTACAACTATGCTGCGAACTTTCATCTTATTTTTTGGTTTACTTACGCTTTCCACCAACACTTTTGGGCAACATTTTTACCCGAACGATTCCAAAAACCAACCTACAATGGATGATATCTTTTCCGTAAAAGAAACATTCAAATATGAAGTAAAGTATGGCTTCTTTAAACTTGGCTGGGTTGAAGTTGAGCTGCTTTCGGATACCCTTTATGATGGTTCTCTAAAAAAACATTTGGTTACCGAAATAAGATCCAACCCAAAAATTCCTCTGGTCGGAACAGAACTGGATGTTTTTCAATCTCTTTTTTACGTAAATGAAAATGGCTTTCCTGTAACCTCTTACTATTGGAAAGACAATATCGATGAAGGAAAGTATAAAGAAATCGTTTATGATTTCGATCGTGATTTGAATGTTGTTCGCTACAAAGAAGAAGACAATACAAGGGATACTTTAGATTTGATTGAACCCGCTACTGCAGGACATGTCATTTTCTATTTTTCACGGCTTTTTGCGGGGAAAGATACAATTTCTGTATTACCCGTTTTTGTTACTAAAAGATTGGGCTATATAATTATGCAAAATTCATCGAAAATCGAAATGAGAAATTACGCTCCATTTGATGCTGCTGTAGAAACGTATTTAAGCGAGGGAACTACAGATAATATTGACGGTCCGTTTGGGTTTTCAGGAAATTTCAGAGCCTGGTTTTTAGCTGATGACCTTCGTGTTCCTTTAGAAGCCAGAGTAAAAGTGTTATTTGGAAATGCAATCGTTCGATTAATCGAATATAAACGAGAAGAATTATGAATTCTATTTTATTTAAAAAACTTCCTCATGCTAAAGATCTTGATCTTCCAAGCTATGAAAGTTCGGCTGCCGCAGGTATGGACATAAGAGCCGCTTTAGAGGATTCAATTACTCTGAAACCCGGTGAACGCATGTTAATTCCAACCGGACTTCAAATGGCGATTCCTGAAGGGTACGAAGCTCAAATTCGTCCACGTAGTGGCTTAGCAATCAGGAATGGAATTACGATGCTGAATTCTCCCGGCACTATAGATGCTGACTACCGTGGAGAAGTTAAAGTAATCACAATAAACCATGGGCATGAGGATTTTACCATCAATCATGGAGACCGAATTGCACAAATGGTCATTGCTCCTGTTACACAATTTCCGATTCAACAAGTTGAGGATTTAGATAAAACCGAACGTGGTGAGGGCGGGTTTGGTAGTACCGGGGTAAAATAAAAAAGAGAGCACTTTGGCTCTCTATTAAAAACTAATAAAACTTTCTTAAGTAACTAGTGCACTCTTTGCAGTCTTTTCCGTCTTTTCGTGCTTCTTCTTCAGTTTCAAAACCTTGGGTTGAGTGTGCTTCAATATCACCGTTTTTTGCAACCCTTCTCCAACGCCATTCTTCTTTAACATCTTGGTATAATTCGCATTTAGCCATATATAAGTATCTGTTTTATTGAACTTTAATTACTTTCAATGTACGGAATATGCCATGCAGAGGCAAAAACAACAATTATCAATGATGGATTAAGGCATTGATCATTAAGTAATTCTTAATTGACAATTGAATAATCGTAGCTAATCTCTGATCCTTTTTCTAAGGCTTTTGAAACCGAGCAATATTTTGTAATCGAAAGCTCCAAAGCTCGTTCTACTTTTTTTGGATCTAATTTTCCGGAAAGTTCAAAATGAAGATGAATTGTTTTGAATTCTGAATATCCTTCTTTCAGTTTTACTTTCTCAGAATCTACTTCCACAGTCAGCTCTGTTAATTTCTGCTTTTGTTTTTCAAGAATAGAAATCACATCAATGGCGCTGCATCCACCAATTCCGGCAAGCAATAGTTGCATCGGGCTCATCCCTCCTTCCAATCCACCAATATTCGTATTTCCGTCGATTCGGATTTTGCCACCTTCTTCATTTCCTGCTTCCATGTGGAAATCTTTTTGTAACCAGTTCACTGTAACGTTCATAAGTAATGTGATTTAGCTTTTTTTTGATTCATATCAAAAGTAACAAACCATTCGCTTCATACCAATTTTGAGATTCTCGTTAAGAGGGAAGCTTCTAACCAGAGTTCGACATAAAAACTGTATTTCAAATCCATTTAGAGTCAATCCAAGGTCTGTCCGCCGTACAAGCCTGCGTGCCGAAAAGCTCTTCTGCTTACAGGCATGTACTATGGAAGGCGGGCGTATGCCTGTACCAAAGGCATCCTTTAGGGAGAATCTGGATCTTTTTCAAAAAAACTAATGATGTTATAACACAATCTAGATTCTACCGCAGGCAGGCTACGCAGAAATGACGTTAAAGCATTTATTGGTCTCAGCAAAGGGTTAAAACCCTGCACTTTTAGTGCAGCACTTTAGT
>CAXBHO010000098.1:0-14481 GCA_963975485.1 uncultured Balneola sp.
CCAATAATAATAAGGATTTCAAAGACTTTTAGCCTACTATTTGTCCATTACGCCTCAAAAATTAAAATTCCTCCAAATAAAAAAACCCTTCTATTTTCAGAATGGCTTTTTAGAAATTTAAGTTTAGTACCAATTAGCAACCAAATACACCGGGTCCACAACCACTTGATTGTATAAACACAGCGTACTCTTTTTCAGCATACTCTGGACCGTAATTATTAGTTATTTCAACTTTTATACCTGCTTGTATAGTTGACGATGTAGTGTTTGTAAATGTCCAACTCAATGAATTTGAACCTGCAGATACCCAAGAAGAGCTGCCATCAACGCGATAATACCACTGATAGGAAGAGGTGCCTTGACCATTAACAGGTGTAGCAGTCCAGCTGCCTTGTACACCCGAGTCTAAAGAAGTTGGTCCTGAAATATTTACTTTCAATGGAAAATAAACTGCGATATTATCAGGAACAGGGTCCGGGTCAAAATTCACAGTTCCATTTGTGGTCACTAAGCTTGGCGAATAAGCATTTAAAAGCAACATGCCTGCCAAATGCGGAGCTGCTTGTGAAGTGCCACATAAAGTAGCCGTAGTACCATTTTTATATAAGGAAAGAATTAGCTCACCCGGTGCGCTATAGTCTATTGGGGCATTTGTTGAATTGCCATAATTTGATCCAAAATCGGGATTGCAGGAGTATACAGCTGCAAAATCATCGTTTTCATCAAATGCAGATACGGTCCATATATTATCCCCATTAATTCGCCCCGGGGAATAGTTATTGGCATCGTCTTTTGCATTTCCCGCAATAAGCACATAGCGCAACCCACTTGAAACTGATAGTTTAACTGCATCATCTAATACAGTATCATTAGGATACCAAATACTCATATTGATAATATCACCGTAAGAAGCATATAGCGTGATATAGTCAATTCCACTAAGAATATCACTTTTGTCACAATCACCTAAGAAATTGCAAGTTTTCACAGAGACAATAGTAGCACCGGCAGCAACCCCTACGGTGTACATAGAATTATTCTTGGCTCCAATAATACCCGCTACATGAGTACCGTGTCCGTTCAAGTCGTCATTAATTTCTCCTGAAACGTAGTTAACACTTTTGGCTACATCAACATTCAAGTCGGGATGGTCTAAGTCTACCCCTGAATCTAAAACCCAAGCAGTAAGTCCTGTTCCATCATGAGGCCCCCCAACTCTGGTAATCCCCCATGGAATTGTTTGACTCATACGCATTGCAGAGTAGTTGGAAGAATGTTTTTCATCTACATTTAAAACTGTCCCACCGACACGATATATCTGATCTTTAACAACGCGATCAACTAATGGATTCAGCTTTAACAGCTCTAATTGTTGTGAGTTTAACCGAGTCGCAAATCCTTTCGTGGCATACTTGTATTCAGCTATCACAGAATCTCTTGATAAGGCAGTTGAAGAAAGCACTTGATTAATTTTAAGTGCCGTACGTTGAGCAGAAGTTTCTGTAACTTCTCTCAATTGGTTTTCTTTTAGAATTACAATGTACTGTCCGGGTACAAATTCTCCTTTTGTTTCAACCGCTTTTTTAAGATTATCTTGATTTTCAAACGGTGGTGTACTGTTCTGAATGTTATCTTGATCAGTACAAGAACTAAAAACAAGCACTGTCATCGCCAGCGCATATAAAACACTCTGTGTATTAAATCTCATAATGGTATTTGTTAAAATATTAAGTGTTAAGTTTCGTATTTTACATAAACTCTAACTAAAAGAGAAATCAACTCACGGAATGTTACATAAGAAATATATATATGTTACTGCTAAATTATTTAATAATAGAAAAATTGCTTCATACGGGCTGTTAGCTCTGGTATATGTGGTAATGAATTGTTCCTTTTTTGATAATGAAAACGGCATAAATACAAAGGGTGTTTGGGCTGAAAGTGGATTGCAAAACATAAAAATTAACACGTTGAAGTATGATACGGGAGATTTTTTAGTGACCACAGTGGAGGGAGCTTATAAGAAAGAACAAGCAATGTATATAAGTATAGGGCTGAATCAGTTTAATGTGGCAGACATTGTAAAATTGGACGAGAGAGTTTTTATATCCGTAATTCCGTCACCGAACCCTGAAGGGTTCTCAAATGGTGATACTACTATCTATAAAACGGAAGACAAAGGACAAACATGGATGCCCTTTTTAGGTAATTTTGGAGGCGAAAGAAAGGATACTTATATAGAGAAACTTTCCGTTGATCGCACAAACAGGACCAATTTGTTTGCCCGTAAAAGTATGGCGATTATATTAAGTGAAGACCAAGGTTTTAGTTGGATACTACAAAGAAGTACATGGGGCTCTATTGGAGGTTTAGCAGGCTTCATGTATATCGACCCTTTTCATGAGAATATGCTGTGGGCAGGAGGGGTAAATGGTCTTTCACAACCGTATATTTTTAAATCAGAAGATTATGGAGAGACGTGGGACTATAATGAAGCCATAGCCGCCCCACCCGGCGCCGGAGGAATTTGTTGGGATTTGCTTACAAGCCCTGACAGCAGAGATATAGCGATGGTGGGAATGTCCGGGTTGATTAAAAAAACAACCGACGGCGGTGATATCTGGAAAGAAGTATTTAGGGGAAGGCGATCACTCTATACCATGGAACGTAGCCCACGGAATCCCAAACGAATTTATGCTACCGGAGATAACGAAGATGGAACGTTATTTTTTATGGCGTCAACAGATTTTGGGGACTCTTGGACTTACGCCGAGTTTAAAGATGGACCGGCAGGGCTACATACCAACGACCTTGTCGCTGTAATGGAAAATGGGAAAGAAGTGCTGTATTTCGGAACTACAAAAGGAGTGTACAGTTTTACCTTTGAGAAATAAAAAACCCTGCATGAACAAAATAATCCCAAACAGAAAATCATTTAGATGCGCGCTGTTTGTACTCGCATTTCTAACACTCCATTGTTCCTTGTTTAACAATGAAAACGGCATAAATACAAAGGGCGTTTGGGCAGAAAGCGGATTGCAAGAGGTAAAGATAAACACCCTGAAATTTGATACGGGAGTTTTTTTAGTAACTACTGAGGTCGGGGTTTATAAGAAAGAGCAAGCCGAATATAGAAATATGGGGTTAACCCAGTTTAATGTGGCAGATATTGTAAAACTGGATGAAGGGGAGTTTTTATCAGCAATTCCATTTCCAAAAAACATGGGTATTTCGAGAAATGATACAGTTAGCCTGACGGCACTTCGGTTTGACGACTTCGGCTCGTCCAACCGTTTTTAGTTTTAACACTGAGCGTGTGGAACCAGTGTCGTTAATGGTTAATTGGTATAGTCGTTATTTAAGCCAGAAAATGAGAAATTTAACTCATCTTACCGATTAACAAATAACCAATAACTTAAAACCAATCCTGAGATTCCTGTATATCAATTACACCTCTCAACAAGGGGTTGTAACCCCTTGTCAGATTTCACTATTGATTTCTTTAGATAAGCCGATCAATAAAAACAGCTACCCAAACAAGAGGTAGATACGCAATAGATGCGAACATCAATTTACGAGAATTTTCTTTGGTACGTTCTCGTAAGAATTTAATGCTGTAGAAAAGAAATCCGGTAGCGAGAAGTAAACTCAGTACCAAGAAGATGATTCCCGAAATGCCCATCACAAACAGGGCAATAGTAACAGGGTAAAGAAGTAGTGTACAAATTAAAGCCCAAAGAGATGTTTTACGACCTGTGGTATCATTTTTTGGAAGCATTTTAAATCCGGCTCCAAAATATTCGTCCTTTAAACTCCAGGCAATTGCCATCACATGTGGAACTTGCCATAGGAACACGATTCCAAATAGAAGCCACATTCCGGGATTATCAATAGTACCACTGGCTGCTGCCCAACCGCCGACAGGAGGTAATGCACCAGGCACGGCGCCAATCACAATATTGAAAGCTGAAACCTGCTTCATTGGTGTGTAAGCGATTAAATAAATGAAAGTAGTTGCAAAAGAAACAGCGCCTGCGATTGGATTGACCAATACAAATAAATAGGAAAGTCCTGCAAAAATTAAGAACAAAGAAAAGAACATTCCTGCTGCTGAGCTGATTCTTTTGTCAGGAAGAGGGCGTTTTTTGGTTCGTTTCATGAGTCCGTCTAAACGGCGCTCCATAAACTGATTGTAAGCTCCGGTTCCGGAGGCAATCATATATGTTCCGATGATGGCATGAATCATCAAACCAATATTGAATGTGCTGCCACTACCTAACACAAAGCCTACCAACATACTAGACAAAACGGCTAGTGTTATTCCGGGTTTGGTAAGTTGATGATAATCATAAATTACATCTATGAACGAACGTTCAAGCTGAATTTTTTCTTCAATAGAATTCATAAAAAAACAGAAAATCTTAAAATTTTTAGCAGACAAAGTTAATCATTTTCAAGGAGTATTGTTACCTTTGGGCATGAAATTAAATTCCTATCAAAAGACAGCGATCACAACCGTTTTTGCCACACTGTTTCTAATATTGGTTGGTGGATTGGTGAGAGCAGCAGGAGCCGGTTTAGGCTGCCCTGATTGGCCGAAATGTTTTGGAATGTGGATTCCTCCAACGGATGTTGCCGATCTTCCTTCGCAATTCGATGCAAGTCAGTTCAATGTGGTAAAAACGTGGATAGAATATGTAAACCGTTTGGTCGGCGCTGTAATTGGTTTATTGATCATAGCTACATGTTTAAAATCTTTTTCATACAGAAAAACGGAGCCCTCAGTATTTTACAGTTCTGTAGCAGCATTGGTGCTGGTTTTATTTCAAGGTTGGTTAGGTGGACAAGTAGTTGAAACCGGATTAAGCGAATGGTTAATTACTGTGCATATGCTGGTAGCCTTGATTATTGTGAACATATTGCTTTACACAACTTTTAAAGCCTCTAAGCATAATTTAAAGCTCGAAATCAGTTCAGGTCTCAGAAAGAAATTATGGACTGTTGGATTAGTTCTGTTGATTCTCTCTACCATTCAAATGATACTTGGAACTCAGGTTCGCGAAGAAATAGATGTGATCAAAAATATAACATCAGGCGTGGTTCCATCGCGTTCGTTATGGATTAGTATGCTTGGTGAAGTGTTCGAAATACATAGAACATTTTCTTGGCTATTAGTTATATCAGGCGCGTATTTGGGATTTATTCTTTGGAAGGAAGAGATTACCGGACAGCTTCAAAAAGTAGGAATTACAAATGTAGTTTTAGTTTTTAGCCAGATTTTGATTGGCATCGGTTTAGCTTATTTGGAGGTCCCAAGAGTGCTTCAGGTATTACATTTAGTTGGAATTGCGTTAATGATATGTGCGCAATTTTTAATGCTACTGATGACAAAGACAGAAAATAAAGTTGCCTAAAGCTTTTCTAAAAGGTCATTTAAAAACACTTTTACTTCATTCAGATCTTTTCTTACATCTGTGGGTATTTCAATAGAACGGGTTGATTCAGGCTCTTTATCCTTTTTCAAAACCTTTTTAACTCCGGCAGAAGTATATTTTTTATCTTCAAGCAATTCCTTGATCTTAAAAATCAGCTCAACTTCTTCATCCTTATACGCTCTATTTCCGGCGCTATTTTTTTTAGGATGTAATTCGCTGTAATTTTTTTCCCAGCTTCTTAATACATGTGGAGCAAGTCCTGTAAGCTTGCTAACTTCACCCATTGAGTAATACAATTTTTTCATAGCATGTTTAAAGTGTATTTTGTCATCTTTAATTTATCAAAGAAAGTCATTTCTGAACTATTATAAAAGAACGCATTTTGGAAAATTTGAAAAAAAGCAAAGAAATTGATATCAGTATTGTTGTTCCATTGTTCAACGAAGAGGAATCGTTGCCCGAATTAACAGCTACTATTGCTGATGCAATCTCAGCCCAGTACTCGTATGAGATCATTTTTGTGGATGATGGCTCCACAGATACTTCTTTTCAAGTTGTGAAAAATCTTTCTGCTGATAGTGATCACATTAAAGGTATAAGGTTTGGACAGAATTATGGAAAAAGTGTAGCACTCCAGGCCGGATTTGAGAAAGTAAGAGGAAAGTTTGTAGTAACGATGGATGCCGATCTCCAAGACGACCCGAACGAAGTTCCTGAGATGATCCAAATGTTGAAAGAAGGTTTAGATATGGTAAGTGGTTGGAAAAAAGAGCGATTTGACCCGATTTCAAAAACTGTTCCTTCCAAATTTTTTAACTACGTAACTCGAAAAGCCGCAGGTATAGAGTTGCATGATTTTAATTGTGGATTAAAAGCTTACAAGAGAGAAGTAGTTGATAACATCTATTTGTACGGTGAGCTTCATCGATATATACCGATGCTTGCTAAGAAAGAAGGTTATACAAGTATAGGGGAGAAGGTTGTTAAGCATCATCCCCGAAAATATGGAAAAACTAAATTCGGTTTATCCAGATTCATAAATGGCTTTTTAGATCTTATAACGATCTTATTTGTACAGCGTTATTTTCAGAAACCCATGCACTTCTTTGGTACACTCGGGATTTTACTCTTGCTGATTGGCACAGGAATTAACATATACATGGCAGCGCTGAAAATATTTCTTGGCCTTGGAATTGGAAATCGACCTTTACTCTTCTTAGGTATTCTGCTGATGGTGCTTGGTATTCAACTTCTCTCCACCGGACTGATTGGTGAGTTGATCAACATCAATCATGTGAGAAAGCAAAAGCCCAAGATTCGGGAAGTGGTTTAGTTTAAAGCTTCTTATTAACTCATTTCTAAATTTTTTCTTCCCGAAAGATACTTCCCATACCAAGCGATATACAGATAACATAATATCGGAACGATAAAAGCTAACTGAAGGCTTAGCGCATCAGCAAAAAATCCATATAAGGGAGGAATAATCGCTCCACCAACAATGGCTGTACACAGAATTCCTGAGCCTTGAGCTGTATTGTTTTTAAGTCCGTCAATGGAAAGAGTAAAGATGGTAGGAAACATAATAGAGTTGAAAAGTCCGATACTTAAAACCGTCCAGAAAGCGAAGTAGGAAGTACTTAAAATAGTAATAGTTAAAAGTACCACATTTATCAATGCATAAGCACTCAATAGTTTACTAGGCTTTATTTTTAGCTGCAATGCTGCACCGATAAATCGACCGATCATAGCTCCAAACCAATAAAAGAAAACGAACGTACCTGCCAGGCGAGAAACATTGAGTTCTTTAAGATCAGAACCGGATAAAAACTCTGCAATAGTTCGCATAAAACCACTGTCGAGAATTAGTGACTTTATATCTAACGAAAGAAAATAGTTTACCAAATAACTTCCTATTGTGACTTCAGCACCTACGTAAACAAAGATCCCAATGGCGCCAAACATCAAGTGTTTTGTTTTTAATGCTTCACGATAACTTCCGCCTTTGTCTTCATCGCCTTCTAAAATTTTTGGTAATTTGAACACGGCAAAAACTCCTGCGAGCACAATTAATACAACAGCTAAAACCAGAAAAGGCCCCTGAACAGAACTCGCTTCGGCTGCAAAGTAAGCTTCTTGTTGAAGAGTGCTCATTGCATCAACTTCAGTTTTACTCGCTACTGAACTTCCTAAAATAAATGCAGCACTAACTAAAGGAGCAATGGTAGTGCCCAAAGAGTTGAATGCTTGTGAAAGATTCAATCGACTGGAGGCCGTTTTTGCAGGGCCTAATGCTGCAACGTACGGATTGGCAGCTACTTGCAGAATGGTAATTCCACTTGCCAACACGAAAAGTGCGAGTAGGAAAACCGGAAATAATCTTAGTGATGCGGCAGGGAAAAAGATCAAACAGCCGGCTCCCATTGTTATCAAGCCAACAATCACTCCTTTTTTATAACCTATTCGGGCAATTAAACTTCCGCTTGGGATAGAAACCAAAAAATAAGCCATGAAGAAAGAGAATTGAACAAGACCTGCTTCAAAATAACTGAGCTCAAAAACATCTCTGAGTCTTGGAATTAACGCATCTACCAAAACGGTGATAAATCCCCACATAAAGAAGAGAGTAGTTACAATGATGAATGCAGAACGATTATTTGGTTTTGGGCTTTCCATAAACTTATTAGGTGAGTTAAACTAGAATATTGATTGTCCTTCAAGACGGCACATAATAGTTTTTAACGATGTATAAGTAAATCGAAATTTGTTCATCTGCAAAAATTAGAATTAAAACCCCGAAAGTATATCTAAATAATATGGAATTAAGTTGGTTTAATGGCTAGCAAAAATACATTTACGCCAATAAGTGAAGATGAAATAAACATTCAAAAGAGTTAAGGATGTTTTTAAACGGAATCAAAACTATGGTTCATGAATACTCAATAGCGGAAAAAGTTGTTACTTTTTATTGAGCACGATAGATTGAGCAGCTAGTAAATCAAACATTGGTAAAGTTGCAGCACCTAGTGCTACAGCATCTATCCCGGTGGTTGAGCAAATTAACTTAGGAGACAGCCCATTTTCTAAAATCCTGATTTTGCCAAGCTCTTTATTTATTTTCTCTTGAAATAGTTCCAGAATAGATAATGGAAGCCTTCCGCCAATAATTATTGCGTTGGGATCGATTAAATATTCAATTGCAAGAATGGCCGGAGCTAGAATCTTAGTTCCTAATTCAATCCACTCATTAAAGTACTCATTATCACTATTTAATAAAGATTCTAGCTGTTGTGGCCTTTTTATTTCTTTCCCGGATTTCTCTTCTAACCACTTATAAAGTCTTGATAGATTGAAGTGTTCACCTATATGAGGTTGATCGGATTCGCACAACGGACTTATAAAATTTCCCGCTGGTAAATACCCAATTTCTCCGGCATTGGCATGAGCGCCATCTACCAATTCTCCGTTAATTATTAAGCCTCCACCAAGCCCTGCACCAAAAAATATATATTGAAAATTGAGAATATTTCTACCAATTCCGTACCACCTTTCACCAATAGCGGCTGCTGAAGCATTATTCTCAAGAAAGATGGGGACGTCAATATGTTTTTTTAGAAGACTAACTACCGGTACTTTATTCCAATTTGGAAATGCCTTAGGGTTTACGACATTACTTACGGTATCATTTTTATCAATTTCCATAGGGCCAGGAAAACCAACACCGACACCAATAATTTTTGAAGACTCAATATTCTTTAGGCTGGATAATTCTTCAATGGTAGTACTCATTAGATTTATAGCTTCCTCCGGTGTAGGAGAATCTATTTCATAATAAATCTTTCCAACTACCTCGCCGAGGAGGTTTACCAAAATTCCGGTTAAGTGATCTCTGTTAAAATCTAACCCAATTGAATAAGCTCCTTCAGGATGTATATCTAAAGTTGTTGATGGGGCGCCTCTTCCGTTTTGTGTTTTTTTCCCTTCTTCTAATAAGTTTTGGTCTAATAAACGAGATACAATATTTGAAACGGTCTGAGCCGTTAAGCCGGTTTGGCGAGCAATTTCTGCTCTCGAAATAGGGCCGTCTAACCTGACGGTCTCAAAAACAATTCTTGAATTGTAGTCTTTTGTATAAGTAAGATTTGTGCCTTTTAACATCACCAAAGTAATTTACTCCATTCTTTATAATAAACATAATATCTTAAATTTTAATAGTTAATGGTCTAATTTGAAGAAAATTTAAAAGCGCTTCCAAATTAAATTTGAATTAATCAATTTGATTTACTAATATGGATTTAATTAATCAATCAAATTGATTAAAGAATCAGCGACTCTTTTTTTATAGGCAATAGAAGAGATAAACATCGTTACTCCAAATTTTGAGTGTATGAATTACTTTAAAAGATTTTTACCAATATTTTGCATTCTTGCATTTCAGTTATCAGATGTAAGGGCTTCAAATGAAGTAAAATCTACTGTTTTTGTGGAAGCGCTTTTCGATTCAAACAAATTTAATGCAAGCGTCATAAAGGGTAAGATAATAGATAAGGTAACTGGTGAAGTATTAATTGGAGCGACTGCTATTATTAGCGGCACTGTGAAAGGGGGTGCGGCTAACGTAGATGGAGAATTTACCATTCGGGGAGTTTCGGCGGGGGATCATATACTCGTTGTTTCTTATCTGGGTTATCAAAGAAAGGAAATTCCAATAACTGTAGTAGATGGAGATGATCTTGATATTACTATCGAGCTTATTCCACAAAGCTTAGAGGGAGAGGAAATAACAGTAACAGCTCAGGCAAGGGGTCAAATTTCAGCAATTAATGAGCAAAGATCATCCAATACAATTACCAATATAGTTTCTAAAGATAGAATTGAAGAATTACCGGATGTAAATGCAGCGGAGTCTGTTGGTCGCTTGCCGGGTGTTTCACTGCAGCGTTCAGGAGGAGAAGCGAATAAAGTAGTTATTAGAGGCTTATCTCCAAAATATAATAATGTAACGGTGAATGGAGTAAAGTTGCCATCCACAGATACGAATAATCGTAGTGTTGATCTCTCATTAGTATCCAGCAATATGTTAGATGGAATAGAAGTAACTAAAGCCGCTACTCCAGACAAAGATGCTGATGCATTAGGTGGAACCGTGGACTTAAAATTACGAAACGCCGACAAAGGTTTTTCCGGTGATTTTCAAGTACAGGGGGGATATACGGCTCTTCAAGAAACTTATGATAATTATAAGGTTGTTGGGTCATTAGGAAATAGATTCTTTGATAACAAACTTGGAATAATAGTAAATGGAAATGCTGACAGATATGACCGAAGTGCCGACAATTTTAATGGGAGTTATGGACTAAGAGATTTTGGACAAGGAAATGTAGTGGTGGTAAATGGAATAACGCTTAACGAGAATATAAATGAAAGAAGCAGATTAGGAGGGAGTGTTGTTTTAGACTATAAAATCCCAAACGGAAAAGTTCAATTTAACTCAATTTATAATGAATTAAAAAATGAATCGATTGGTAGAAATAATAACTTAAACTATTCTGGAGGGGTACATAGTTATACTTTAACAGAAGGCTCAAATACTACCTCTATTTTAGCATCAGGTATTAGTTTTGAACAAGATTATGGTTGGATGCAAATCGAAGCTGGCTATTCAATAAATACATCTAACAGTGAAAGCCCGGAAGATTTATCGTGGAATTTTAGGGAGCAAAATGCTGTAAATTTATCCGGTGAACCTGATACGTTACAACCTCAAGAAATATCCGCTTTATTTAAAAATGATTTGTCTAATACACTTTTGAATACTGTTGAAAATAGATACAGAGAAACAAAAGAAAATGAACAAGGTTTAAATATAGATGTTAAAATTCCAATTCAAGTAAGCAATACTATTAGTGGTTATTTTAAAACGGGTGGTAAGTTTAGGCGGTTGGAAAGAGAGAATGATATTAATCTAATAACAACCGGTGGAATACTTACATCCGGAAACGGAAGAGGATATAGGTTAGCCATAGCGGATACTTATCCTGAGCTTGGTATTGTTGATGCTGAGAGCCAAGTTACACTGGCTCCTTTTATAAGTGATAATTCTTTAAGAAATGATTTTTTGAATGGTGATTATTCTTTAGGATATCCTATTAGATTTGACTTAATGAGAGATTTGGCAAGGCTTGCGGCTGATGAAAGATATTCTTTTAGTTCCATTCAGGGATCAGAAAGTGATGACTATACAGGTTCAGAAGAATACAATGCATTTTATGCAATGACAGAATTTGAGCTGGGGAAATATATTACTTTGTTATCAGGTCTTAGATATGAGAAGGAGCAGACTACCTACACCGGAAAGTTTATTCCTGCCGGCAGAGATCCGGCACCGGGAAGCACAGATCCACCATTGGAATTCCCTGATACTACAGCAACAAGAGATCAGGATTTTTTTCTACCAATGATTCAGATGCAAATAAAACCAGCTCAATGGGTTAACCTGAGATTAGCTTATACACATACAATAAGCAGACCTGATTTTAGACAATTCGCTCCAATAACTAGATATACTCCAACATCAAACTATGGTATTGCGGGAAATACTCAATTAAAGACCGCTCGTTCAAGAAATTATGATGCTTCGATATCATTTTTTCAAAATAAACTCGGCTTCTTCACAGTTTCAGGGTTTTATAAAGAAATAGATGACTTAGTCTGGGGTACAAACTTAAGATTGGTTCCCGGGCAACAAATTGTGCCGGGATTAATGATTCCCGGGCAAACTGGGGCTCCACTTGTAGGTACTAATGTTAATATTTTTGAACCTGCAATAGTTAAAGGGTTTGAAATTGACTGGCAAACTAATTTTTGGTACCTGCCTTCTTATTTGAGTGGATTAGTTTTAAATATAAATTACACGCGGTTAGATTCTGAGGTTAAGTACCCTACATTCGGAATAGCTGAAGAACCTATTCAACCAACGCCTTCTCGGCCTCCTTTTACTCGAACTGTAGTTACAGACACTAGTTTTGCAAGTACTTTGCCCGACCAACCAAGTGATATTCTAAATTTAACTGTAGGGTACGATTTAAAGGGTTTTTCAGGAAGGGTCTCATTCTTATTTCAAGCAAAAACAACTACAGGAAATTTTGGAAGACCTGAAGAATCTGGCGACGATATTTTTGTGGACGATTATTTTAGAATAGACGTATCAGTTAGACAGAAAATTATATATGGACTACAGCTTTATGCGAATTTGAGCAATTTAAATAATCGAAAAGATGTAAGGTTGCAGTCTCAAACAGATTTATATCCTACCAGCCAACAATATTATGGCTTTACCATGGATATAGGTTTACGATACAAGTTTTAGCTTTTAAAGTTAAATAATGAAAGAAATAATAATTAAAGGAGAAAAAATGAAACAATTTTACAAAATTGTACCAATAGTAATTTTTACTAGTATGTTGATATTTTCCGGATCGCTTAATGCGCAGGATACTCTTGTAGTGGAATGGGTAGATGGATCTGGTATAATAAATAACTCGCTTTTTGATGCTATAGTAGGTGACACTACAGCAACCGGAGAAAGAGCGAATCTTAATAGAGTATATAAACTCAGACAGGGTGGTTTTTACTATCTTACAGAAACCATTCAGAACGATGGATTTCCACTTAACATTGTAGGAGAAAAAGGGGATCCGAGTGATGAATTTGCAAACCCACCTATGATACAGCTTAAACCAAGAGAAGACGCAACTTTAGCTGGAAAAATGTTAAATATTAGAGGAGATTTTACTCTCAAGAATGTGATATTCAACGGTAAAACTACACTTGGTGATTTACTTTATGAAGTCATAGATGTACGAGCAGATGGAGGTACATTTTTATTCGATAATGTTACTTTTGAGTATGCTCAATGGGGTATTGCAGGATTTTATTCCGAAAATGCAGATATCACTTTCACCAATAACAGGTGGAGAAATCTTCTATCTGAAAACCAGCCATGGGGTGGTAGAGGTTTTTCCGTTTGGGCTGATGTTGATTCTATTATTGTAGAAAACAACACCTTTCTAAACATTGGTGGTTTTACATTTCAAATTGAAGGAGCAACGGCGAATTATTTTGCATTTAATCAAAATACAATCGTCAATAACGGAAGACAGTTAATCTTAGGAAGTTGGTTACAAGAAGCTTATATCACTAATAATTTGATTCTGAATAGCCATTGGCAAGGAGAATCATTGGCAGAAATAGGTGAAGACAGATTAGCATCTACCGATGAACAGTATGCCGGCATGTTTACTATTGTCGATCTACCGGCTGAGTATGGCTTAAATGCGCAAAGAAATATTGTTATTGCAAATAACGCTTTCTTTCTGGAGTCAGATTTTGCCACTTTTTTTGTAAATAACGAAAATGTAAGAAGACAACCTTTAGTAAATGTAAGAACTCAAAATCTCTTTGATGCTAATGAGAATATGGTAATTCAAGACAATTCTTTTGATGAAACAGATCCAGGATTTGATACCTATCCAGATAACAACCAAGAAAGAATTCAATTTATCAATGATATTCGTTCAGGTGCAACTAATGTTCAATTACATTATTGGGATCCGGGTAGAGATGCAAATAACGAATCTATACAATGGCCATTTCCTGAGGATCTTACCTATTCCAATTCATCCTTTAAAACTGGGGCGATAGGTGGATACCCGTTAGGTGATTTAAATTGGTATCCTTCAGATAAATCAACTTGGAAATCTAACAGAGATGCGCAGTATGAAGCAATTAAAGATCTTTTAGGCAAGCCTGTCGAAGTTACCTACCAAGGAACGGTTGAAGCAGAAGATGGTGCTTTGAGTGGATTAGCTGAGGAAGGAACTGTTACAATTGAAAACAGAAGAATTGTTAGAATTGAAGCCTCAGGTGATATTGTTTGGGATAATGTTGAGGTAGCCGCAGGTACTTATGATGTATTAGTAAGCAAAAGAACCTGGGTCAAGTCCCAAATTCTGTGTAAAAACAAAATCGGTCAGGCTGCCAGTTCAAA
>CAXBHO010000099.1:0-14409 GCA_963975485.1 uncultured Balneola sp.
CAACAGCTGTAAGTTTATTCTGAAATACTTTTCCCGTAAGTGATTCTATTTCCCCAAGGATCAACTACATCAAAATCCCGCATACCGTACTCACGATCTTCCGGTTTTGAAATATGTTTGATGTCGTTTTGTGATAGCTCTTCATAAGCTGCATCCACATCATGACAAAAGATAGAGATCATACAAGGCTGTAGTTCTTTTTTGTCTGTTTTCGAAAAGTGAATCGAAACAACTTCATCTTTATGTGTGACGATATAGGATGCAGGATTTTCCCATCTGAAAGAAATCTCAAATCCAAGCTTGTCCTGATACCATGTTGCGATGGCCTCGGGATCCTGACATGGAAAAATGACAGCAAAGTGAGATAAGTTACTTTTCATAATTGTATTTCGGGTCGATTTGTTAAATCACAAAGCTCTTCACTGATCTCCCATAATTGTTTTGCAGCTTCCATATCCTGAGCTTGTTTACGCGGAGCGATCGCTTTCTTGTTTTTGAAGTAAGCTCCGTTTACGTTTTCAACTTCATCAGAGCTTGCAAGGTAAATAGTAGTTTCAGCGCCTTTTTTATTTGAAGTCATGAATACTCCAAACACTTTGTAAAATAAGCTTACCCACCATTCCCCGCTTTGGCCAAAATTAGACCGAATTACTCCCGGATGCAGACAATTTACAGTGACATTGGTTTCTTTAAGCCTTTCAGCAAGTTCTTTGGTGAAAAGAATATTGAATAACTTTGAATTTCCATATGCTTTCATGGCACTGAAATTCTCTTTTAACTGAAGGTTTTCAGGATTGAATTCCCCTGCACGATGAGCATCTGATGACACATTAATGATACGTGCATTTTTGGCTGCTTTTATATTCTCAAGCAACAGGTTCGTAAATAGAAAATAACCGATGTGATTTACAGCAAAAGTGGCTTCTAATCCATCAACGGTTTCCCACCTTTCGGAAGCAATAAAACCATGATTATTAATGAGAACATCAATTTTTTTATATGTGGAAGTAATCTCCTCAGCAGCTAAGCGAATTTCTTTTTGGCTAGAAAAGTCACATAATACAATAGCTATTCCTGCTTCAGCAACGCTTTCGAGGATATTGTTTTTAGCTTCAATGGCTTTGTCTTCATTGCGGCAAACCATCACAATATATGCTCCTTTTTTTGCAAGAGCCTTAGCCGTTTCAAATCCAATTCCGGAATTGGCGCCGGTTATTACACAAAGTTTGTTATTCATTTCCATAGTTATATTCTTTATTTGCTTTTTCTACACGATAATCTAAACTCAAAGGTTCAGAATTCCTTATTTTTTACTAAAATAATAAATCATGATTCAAGAATACCTCAATTCAGTTGAAAAATTCATAGTTGTTGGCGATAGAGTTCTCATCAAGCCACGCGATATGGAAACACACACCAGAAGTGGATTGGTATTACCTGCGTCAGTAAAAGAAAAAGAAGAAATCCAAAGCGGATACATTATTAAAACGGGTCCCGGTTACCCGATTCCTAACACTGATTTTGAAGAAAGCTGGAAAGCTAATGAAGGCACAAAATATATAGGGATGCAAGCAGAAGCAGGTGATCTTGCTATTTTTCTAAAAAGCAGTGCGCATGAGATTGAATTTGAAAATGAGAAGTTCCTGATTGTACCTCATGCTGCGGTTTTGCTCCTGATAAGAGATGAAGATTAGAAACAATTTCCAATAATCAATTTTCAATCATCAAGTTAACTTCAAATATTATCTTGTTGGATGTTCTCAAGTTCTTTTCGGTTTGTAAGGAACTGTTTCGTCTAAGAACAGCGCTTCATTGATAATTTCCCGAATGGCTTCCTTAGGTATTTCATCAACAGAAGAAAACTCTACACTCAATACCTCTTTCCTTCCTTTAGATTCTAAAATTCCTTGTTCATTAGACAATTCATATCCTCATAAAAAGCAGAGTGCAATTTTATTTGGCTTCACCGGATTCAAGTAACAAACCCATGTATTTTGATCGTAAAATGGAATCTTATACCTGATTTTGTAGCTTACAGCAGGAAAGGAAGTAAGGAGATCGTGAAAATAGTAAAGCAACTTGTGTTGATCTCCTTCAAAACTATCAATAAAATTTTCTACTGTTTGCATCATGGATTTTACGAAAAGCTGTAGGTCAAAAAAAAGGCTTCTGATATAAAATCAAAAGCCCCCTCTCTTGATGAATAGGTCTCTCTCAACCTAGTTCTTATTTACTTCTCCACCGCCAATAATATCGGTGTGTACAAAAGGATTTCCTATATAGTTGATCACTCCACCGCCTTTAATTTTTCCGTAGAGAAATTTTTGGGCATCTAAGCTTATAACTCCACCACCGTCGATGGAAGCGAACATGGAATCTGACTTTACAGAAGTAAGGTTTATGATGCCGCCGTTTTTAACACTAATGTCTTTGATTTTCGGGGCACCAATTACAACTTCAGCTTTGCAATTTTCAAAACCTTCTGCTTTGGTAAGATGCAACGTGTTTTCTGAAACACTGGCTTTAAAAGCTTCAACACACAGACCTTCTCCATTTATCTGAAGGGTGTTTTTCTCGCTGTAAAGAACAACAATGTTTCCGGCTGATTCTATAGCTAAATCAACAAAAGGTTCTACCGAAATTTGTTTGGCAACCCAATCGGTTGAGGTCGTATCATTTGTCTGTGCAAACGGCACCAACAATGACAATATGGATAGTAGGATGATTTTCATGATGCACTCTCTGATTCAATAGTTCTTGATAATAGTTGTGAATCTTAGACGAGTGCAAGCACAGTTAGTTGCGACTTAAGTTGTTAAATAAATGTTAAAAAGATAAGTGAGAGGTGATAAAGTGATAAAATAGAATTCACTTATCTCCTCTCTCTTTATCAATTTATCCACCGCAGCAGCTGCAACCACAAGGGCTGACAACACAATCACATTCAATACAAGTACATTCAGTTAAGTTTTTCATTGGGATAAAATTTAGTGAGTATTTACTGTTTCAATGAACAGGTTTTATCTATAAGACGAAATAGTTTAAAAAAGACGTAGATTTTTTTAGCAGGTGCAGGCATATTTATCTTTGTGCGTACAGTCACTTTCGCCTTTTGAGTTTGTAGCGAGACAACACTCCTTAAAATGTTTATTCAATTGTGCTCGCCCTCTTTGCACTCTTGACTTTAATCCTGAGTAGGAAACCCCAATTTGCTGAGCATATTCTTTTTGAGAGAGTTCTCCGAGGTCCGTTGCCAGTATTGCTTCTTTATAATTTTCAGGGAGTTCATCAACAAATAAATGAAGACAGGCCTCACAAAAAACATTCAGGTCTTCATCCTCAAAAAGGTGAGCGTTATCGGTGAGTACTGCTTGTTCTTTTTGACGTGTCTTTTTCTGGCGATAATAATCGAAAATAGTATTTCGGGTAACCGCAAACATCCAGCTGGAAAGGGCGCTCTGATCGTTCAGACTATCTAGTTTGGTGTGGATTTTTATAAACACTTCCTGAAGAAGATCTTTGGCGATCTCCTCGTCATTTACACGCGATAAAATGAAGGTATATATCCGATCACTGAACTGATTCCAAATCTGTGTAGTGCTCATTTTTTACTTAATAGACGGAGGTTTATTAAAAAGATGCATACTAATTTAAGTTTTTTCGCCAATTATTCAACTCTTCAAATGCCTTAATCATCCCCGAACCATACCAGCTGAACCATTCGCCGTTTATTAATTGAATGTCGGCATGTGGACAAACGTGTTGAATCTCCTGAATATGTTTTTGCTTAAATGGATAAGGTTCACTGCTTAGCAAGATAAGGCCAGGTGATTTTTCGGAAAGATCTTCCAATGAAATTTGCGGATATCTTTCCCGATCTGAAAATACATTTTCCAGATTGTAATGAGATAAAACCGAATCAATATAAGTTTCACTGGCGGCTACCATCCACGGGTCTTTCCAAATGAAATAGGCGACTTTCAAAGGCTTTGCTTCCGGCGTGTTTTCTAATAAAAGTTGAATTTTTGAGAGAAGAGTTTTCGCTTTATCTGCGACCTCAAAATCTCTTCCAAGTTCTTGAATAGTTAGTAAAGCGTCTTTAATGGTATCAATTTCTGTAACATTGACTTGTGTGTGTTCTTGAAGAAATTCGATGTCTTCTTTTCGGTTTTCTTCATGATTGGCAATGATATAATCAGGTTTTAAAGAAAGTATCTTTTCAATATTCGGAGTTTTTGTACCACCGATAATTGGGATATCCTTAACTTTTTCTTCGGGATGAATACAGAAACGAGTTCGACCAACTAATCGATCTTCTAATCCCAGATCAAGGACTAATTGAGTGAGGCTTGGAACGAGGCTGATGATTCGATTGGATGGCATAAAAATATGTTAGATTGTATGGATTCAATAAATGTCATCTCGCTGCGAATGCACGAGATCCGGATTTTATTAAAGATTGAGATTCCTGCCTCCGCAGGAATGACTAAAATAGAGACTTTGATAGATATTTGCAGTAACCCTGTACCTTAACTAATAACTACACAAATGGAATTAGGACTTTTTACTTTTGTTGATAACAATCCAAAAACGGGAGAGAGATTACATCCTTCCAAACGATTGCAGAATTTATTGGAAGAGGCAGAGCTTGCGGATCAGGCTGGGTTAGAAGTGTTTGGCATAGGTGAGCATCATCGGGAAGAATACGTGGCTTCAGCTCCAACTGTGATTCTTTCAGCCATTGCGGCTAGAACAAAAAATATTCGCTTGACCAGCACGGTAACGGTTTTAGGTTCCGAAGATCCGGTGCGTGTTTTTCAACAATTTGCTACGCTGGACTTGCTTTCAAAAGGCAGGGCTGAGATTATGGTAGGTCGGGGATCATTTATTGAGTCATTTCCGCTTTTCGGTTACGATCTTCAAAATTATGAGGAGTTATTTGAGGAAAAGTTGGAGCTACTTCTTCAAATCAGGGAAAATGAAAAAGTAACATGGAGCGGAAATTTCAGACCTGCTATTGATAACAAGGGAGTTTATCCGCAGCCCATGCAATCAAAATTGCCGATTTGGAGAGCGGTAGGTGGAACTCCGAAATCGGCATATATAACAGGAGCATTGGGATTGCCTCTGGCGTTAGCAATTATTGGCGGGCAACCGGCGCAATTCAAGCAGTTTGCAGATCTCCACAAAAGAGGAGCTAAGGAAAATGAAAAATCCGTTCAACAGTTGAGTATAAATTCTCATGGATTCATTGCCGAAAACTCTCAGCAAGCCAAAGACATTGCTTTTCCGGCGTTGAAGCAAACGATGGATAAAATCGGTAGTGAACGAGGGTGGGCACCCATGAGCAGAGAGCAATTTGATGCTTCCACAACTTTAGAGGGAGCTAATTTTATTGGAAGTCCACAGGAGATTATAGATAAGATTTTATATCAACATGAAATCTTTGAACATGATAGGTTTTTGATGCAAATGAGTGTTGGAAGCGTACCTCACGAAAAAATGATGAAATCCATTGAGCTTTTTGCAACGGAAGTAGCGCCGGTGATAAGAAAGGAATTGGGGAAAGATTAACCACTGAGGACACAGAGGTTTTCTTAATTTGTACGGGCAATTCATGAATTGCCCGTACAGATTAAATAGGAAAAAATGCTTTGGAATATAAATCTCACGAACAATATTTATCTAAGATTCCAATCGCCTGATTTACATATCCTCCACCAAAAAGGTTAGCATGTACCAAAATAGGATAAAGATTACAGAGTTCTATTCGTTCTTCAAACCCATCAGCTATTGGATATTCCGAATTATATCCATCATAAAAATCTTTAGAAAATCCTCCGAATAACCGAGTCATGGCAATATCCATTTCCCGATGACCGTAGTAGACCGCCGGATCATAGATACTTGCACAACCATTTTTTGTAAACATGTAATTTCCACTCCAAAGGTCGCCGTGAAGTAAAGCGGGAGGTTCATTTGGAAAGAGTCGTTCAGCTACCTGGTGGAGCGAATCAATTTTTGTAAGTATGGATTTTGAAAATTTCCCTGAATCAATCCCGAGTTTAACCTGAGATTCTATGCGTTCAGAGAGATAAAAATCAGCCCATTTGGAATGCGGAGTGTTACTCTGTGGTAGCTTTCCTATAAAGTTATCATGATCCAAGCCAAAATTTTCTGAAGAATGCTGATGCAGTTTTGCTAATTCGACTCCAAAATCAAAATCTGAGCTAGTTTTCTTTGATCCCGAATTAATCAGACTTAGAAGCAAGAAATTTTTACCAACTAATTTTACTCTCGGAATGATAAGCTCCGTATCTGTATCAAAAAGCAATTCCAATCCTTTAGCTTCGGTTTCAAACATGGAATCAGGTGCGGAGTTATTCCATTTCAAGAAATAGGAATCTCCTGAATCAAGGCTCAAAATTGCAGCCTGATTAATATCCCCACCACTTTGTGATTGGGCATCAACAATGCTGTTATTCAGATCATGCTCAATTTCAACTTTTATATGCTCAGGAATCATTTTCGATATGTGGTTTTAGTTCCTCCAACAGAGCATCGCAGCTTCTGTTCAAAATCTGAAATACATTTTCAAAGCCCTGAATCCCGCCATAATAAGGATCAGGAACACTTCCGTTTTCAGGAGTTGGGTCAAAATCTCTCATGAGTTTGATTTTATGAGCAAACCGATCTCGGCGATCCAAATCATGGATATTAGAGAAGTTCTCTGCATCCATAGCCAATATAAGATCGAATTCTTCTAAATCAGGATATTCAAATTTTCGAGCACGAGACGGAAGATGAATTCCGTGTTTATTTGCAGTGGCTTGGCTTTTACTATTCGCTCCTTCACCAACATGATAAGCCGCAGTACCGGCTGAATCGATATAAAAGTAATTTTCCAGTTCTTCTTCGCGCACTTTATGTATAAATAACCCCTCTGCAGTTGGGCTCCGGCAGATATTTCCTAAACATACAAAGCACAATTTGTATGGATTTTCTTTAGTAATCGCTCTTAAATAAGATTTCATGGCAAAATTAAAATTTTAATGTTTGAAAAATAATACCTCTAACCTCATAGATACAAAATTTTTAAGGCTTTTGGGGAATACATACAAAACTATTAATGAGAACTCAATGCCTGCTTTTTGTTAAGTTTTTGTATATTTGAGGCTTAAAATTATTCTGTGGACAACATATTAGTATGTCGAAAAAGTTTGAAGAAATAAAGCAGCTCAATTATCCGAAGACGGAAGTTGAAACCATGAACTGGTGGAAGGACAATCAGATCTTTAACAAAAGTCTGGAAACTCGTGAAGACGGGATTCCATTTACTTTTTATGAAGGGCCACCAACAGCTAACGGTAAACCGGGAATCCATCACGTGATGGCAAGAACAGTAAAAGATATGTTCTGCCGGTACAAAACACTCAAAGGATTTAGAGTAGAACGAAAAGCCGGCTGGGATACTCATGGATTACCGGTTGAGATCGAAGTTGAAAAAGCATTAGGCCTTGAAGGTCGCTCTCAGATTGAAGAATATGGAATCGCAGAATATAATGCGAAATGTCGTGAGAGCGTGCTCAAGTATAAAGATCTTTGGGACGAACTTACGTCCCGAATGGCATATTGGGTAGATCAGGAAGACCCTTACATCACATTCAAGAACGAATATATTGAATCCGTTTGGTGGGCTTTCAACAAGTTATTTGAAAAGGGATTGGTTTACAAAGGATATAAAATCCAGTGGTACTCTCCGGGATCAGGAACGGTGCTTTCATCTCATGAAGTGAGTTTAGGTTATAAAGAAACTCAGGATCCATCAATTTATGTGAAGTTTAAAGCTGATGGAGAAGAGAATACTTACTACCTCGCTTGGACAACCACGCCCTGGACCACCATTTCTAATATGGCGCTTACAATCAACCCAAAACTAACGTACGCTAAAGTTGGGTTTGAAGGCGAGACTTTTATAGTGGCTAAGGATTGTGCGGAACAGGTTTTTGGTGAAGGATTTGAGATCTATGAAGAAATACCCGGACATTATTTATTAGGCAGAACGTATGAGCCAATCTTTGAATTTGCTTACGAACAGTTTGATAAATCCGAAGCTTGGAGAATTATTGAGGCAGAGTATGTGACTACAGATGAGGGAACAGGGGTTGTTCATACCGCTCCGGCTTATGGTGCTGATGATTTTGATTCCTGCAAAAAGGCTGAAATTCCAATGTTTAATCCGATTGACCGAGACGGGAAATTCACCAACGAAGCTCCTGATTTTGAAGGTCAGTGGTTTAAAGAAGCAGACAAAGATATTGCGAGAGCGATTAAAGAAAAGAATTTGATGTTTCGTCATGAGACTTGTGTTCATAATTATCCATTTGATTGGAGAAAAGGAACGCCGCTCATGAGTTATCCGGTAGATTCCTGGTTCATTAAAACAACCAGCGTGAAAGACCGCATGGTTGAGTTGAACAAAAAGATTAACTGGAAACCTGAAAGTACAGGAACCGGGCGTTTTGGAATCTGGCTGGAAAACAATGTGGATTGGGCTGTTTCTCGTCAACGTTATTGGGGAACGCCAATTCCAATTTGGGTAAGCGATAAAGATCCCGAATATGTTGAATGTATTGGAAGTATGAGAGAGCTGCGGGAAAAAGCAGGAATTTCCGAGCTTGAAGAAATAGATCTGCACAGACCCTACATAGATGAAATAACATGGGAAGCTCCGGATGGAGGAACCATGCGAAGAATTCCTGATTTATTAGATGTTTGGTTCGATTCCGGCGCCATGCCTTTTGCTCAGTGGCATTATCCTTTTGATAATGATCATGAGTTCAGTTATAACTATCCGGCAGATTTCATTGCTGAAGGTGTTGATCAAACCCGGGGATGGTTTTATACACTACACGCATTAGGAACGATGCTTTTTAATGAAGAGGCATTCCGAAATGTGATCTCAAATGGTTTGGTGCTTGATGAGAAAGGCGAGAAGATGAGTAAATCAAAAGGAAATACAGTAAATCCTTTTGAGCTTATCAATAAATATGGAGCTGATGCAGTTCGATGGTATATGATGAGTAATTCATCCCCTTGGGAAAACCTGAAGTTTAGTGAAGACGGACTGAAAGAAGTTCAGAGAAAATTCTTCAGCACACTGGTAAATACGTATTCTTTCTTTGCATTGTATGCCAATATTGATGGCTTTAAATACTCCGGATCACAAATTCCTACCAATGAACGGCCGGAGATAGATCAGTGGGTAATTTCCAGGCTTAATACAACCATAAAGATTGTAGAAGAGTTCTTAGAAGATTATGAGCCAACAAAAGCTGCTCGTGAAATAGAAGATTTTGTTGAGGAATTGAGCAACTGGTATGTACGTAGAAATCGTCGCCGTTTCTGGAAAGAAGGCAATACGCTTGATAAAACCGCTGCATATCAAACGCTATACGAGTGCCTGAAGAGTTTAAGTAAGATGATTAGTCCGATAGCGCCTTTCATGGGTGAGTGGTTGTATCAAAGCCTGAACAAAGTTACAGGACTTGAAGAAGAATCCGTACATATTTCATTTTTCCCAACCGTTGAAGAAACAGCTATCTTCAAAAAGCTGGAGCATAAAATGGATATGGCTCGTTTGATCTCATCTATTGTTCTTCGCATCCGAAACCAGATCGAAATGAATGTTCGTCAGCCATTGGCTAGAATAATTCTACCGATTAAAGATGAAGCCGAACGAGCTGCCATTGAATCTGTAAAGGATATCATTTTAGAAGAAGTAAACGTAAAAGATATTCAGTTTGTTGACGATGATTCAGGGATTGTTCATAAATCTGCAAAAGCGAATTTCCCGGTTCTTGGAAAACGATTAGGACCAAAAATGAAAGAAGTTGCTGCGAAGATCGGACAGTTAAGTACAGATGAAATCACTAACTTTGAGAAAGCAGGTGTTATCAAGCTTATATTAGATGATGGCGAAAATATCCGAATAGACGAAGATGGACTTGAGATCGTTAGAACAGGGCTGGAAGGATGGCAAGTTGAAACTGAATGCGGATTAAGTGTAGCTGTCGATACGGAATTATCTCAAGAATTAAAACTTGAAGGTTTGGCCAGAGAGTTCGTTAATAGAGTACAAAGTATGCGTAAAGAAGCTGATTTTGATGTTGTTGATCGAATTTCAGTTGGTTTTACAGGCTCTGAAGAACTTAAAAAGGCCGTAGTTTCGATGAATAAGTACATCAAAACAGAAACCTTAGCAGAAGAAATTAAATTAGAAAATTTAGAAGTTTCTGACTTTGTAAAAGAGTGGGAAATAGGCGATGAAGAGTGTAAGATCTCTATTCGCAGAACAGTTAATACATAGGATAAAGTTATGGCTGATAAATCAAACACAGAGGAAAGAGTATCTCCTTATAACGACAAAGAACTAGAATATTTTCGTGAAATAATCGAAAAGAAACTAAAAGAATCGGAAGATGAACTGAATATACTTCAGAAATCACTTCGCGAAAGCATGGAAAATTCGTCTGATGAATCAGCATATTCATTCCACATGGCAGATGCAGGAACTGATGCCCAAGAACGTGAAAAAACCTATGTGCTTCTGAATCGCACAAGAAAATTCATCAAGTATTTAAACGATGCAATGAACCGTATCGAAAATAAGACCTATGGTGTTTGTAAGGTTACCGGAAAGAAAATAGCTAAAGGACGTTTAGAAGCAGTTCCTCATACTCAACTTAGCATCGATGCTAAACTAAAGCGTAAATAAAAACAAAAAAGCTTTGAATCGAACTAAACTTATTGCGTTGTTAGCACCTGCTGGTGTAGTTTTAGCACTAGATCAGATTACAAAATATATAATCAGAACTTCTCCTGAGTTACACAATAAGGTTCTTATTGAAGGCTGGTTACGCTTGTACTACACCCAAAATCCGGGTATGGCGTTGGGCATCGATTGGCTACCTACGATAGTAGTTAGCTCGGTTGCTATTTTGGCAGTAACCGGAATTGTGATTTATTTATTGCGTTCGATGGAAACAGCTTCAGTGGGTTATTTGACCTTTATGGGAATGATACTGGGCGGAGCTTTTGGAAATATTACCGATCGTATTTTTATGGGTTATGTGGAAGGAAATGGAGGTATCCTTGAAGGACATGTCGTTGATTTTATTTATTTCAGCTTACAAATAAAAGACTGGACGGTATTCCCATATATCTTTAATGTAGCTGATATCGGAATTTCAGTTTCAATTATTTCATTACTGGTTTTCGGTAAGAAATTGTTACCGAATCCTAAGAAAGAAGAAAAAACCACTCCTGAAGCGGAAATATCTGGTGATGAAACAGCAGTAGAAGAACTCGCTAAAAAGTAGCAATCTGAGTTTGATTTAAAAACGGAATGTAGAGAGAGTCCTTCTAGGGTCATTCCACGGCCTGTCCGCCGTACAAGACTTTGGAAGGCGGGCGAATGCTTGTGCCTCTGGCAGCTTCTAACTTAGGCTAAAAATAACGCCACCTCTCAAGTCAGACAAGGGGTTGCAACCCCTTGTCTGACTTGAGGACGTTTTCATTTCTTACGGCTCGATAAATCTTGCAGTTTGATTCAAGCGGAATTAAAGTTCTCACTTTCAGCCAAGCATTGAGCTCATCGATCTGTTCCTCCTTCCAGTAGATTTGACACAGCTTTTCTAATTCAGATTTACAGGGCTACAACGATTCATGACTGACACTACACTAGTGTCGTTAATGGTTAATTGGTATAGTCGTTATTTAGATCAGAACCAAAAGGGGAGGAATTTAACTCCTCTTACCAATTAACCAATAACTTAAGCCAAATTATATGCAAAGCTGGTAATTAAATTATTGCCATATTTTCTTTATGGTAGCAACACTAGCCCACGGTGATTTTTAACGAGAACACCATCTGAAACCGTGTGTAGAATCGAACTCAGGTTGTTACGGACGTGATTAATCACGTCCGTAACCTAATCTATATAACCTGAGTTCTGCCGAGGGCATCACTTTGTGGGAACTCAGGTTAGAACGTTCAAAAAAATGTGGTGAGATATGCGGGCTAGGTTATTTTTTAGCAGGACTTATGAGTTTATAAGATAATTTAGATTCCTCCCCTGCCTTCGCCGAAGCTACGCACAGGCAGGCCTGTAGATTTATTCGTCCATTCGCACACGCAAACCTGTTCGCCGAAACATGGTATTTATAGAGAATTTTGTTAGACAGGCTTCGTGCAGGCAGAGCGATGAGTCTGCACAAACATAGAGCTATTTCGTAGCTGTGTGGATTCTTCTCCGCCAGCTGGCGGATCTGAGACAAATTATTTGTTTAAGTATCTTTAAGAGCACTTTAAAAATCCCACAAAGTGATGCCCTTGGCAGATTCTTAAACAAATTATTCACATCTTAAACGAAATTCCGTCAGCCGTACTCCGTCCTACAGACGGACAGGCAACACGTAGAATCATGACTCATTCCATCATTTCGCTGAAAGCGGTCTGTCCGCCGTACAACTCTGGAAGGCGGGGGTGATGGAGGTTTTTATAATCTGCCAAAGGCATCACTTTGTGAGAACTGAGGTTAGCAATCAGTTCTTCCGTACAGGGTCGTCCAAGAAATCAATACTGGTATCAATCGGAACTTGTTCTACAATCTCCAGTCCAAAACTTGTAATACCAATTCTCTTCACGGGATTATTAGAGAGCAGCCGAATCTTACAAATTCCAAGCGACTTCAAGATCTGAGCACCAATTCCATAATCCCTAGAATCGCCTTTCTTCGGGTTGTTATTTCCTTCTTTGTTATCAGAACTTCCATCCTGCATAGACTTCAATGTTCGGAGTTGATTTACCAATACAGAACCTCGTTGATTTCGGTTCATGTACAATACAACGCCTTTTCCTTCACGTTCAACTTGTAGCATTGCCTGGTGAAGCAGTTCACTGGTATCATTTAGGCGGCTCCCAAAAATATCTCCGATCAGATCTGAAGAATGAACTCGTGTAAGCACCGGCTCTTCTTTATTCCAACTTCCTTTTGTAAGTGCGAGATGTATATCTCCAGTAAGGTTTTCTTTGAAAGCGCGAAGGTTAAAATCGCCATACATGGTTGGCATGTTAATATCCATCACTTCATGAACCAAAGACTCATTTTCATTTCTGTATGCAATGAGATCTTTAATAGTGATGAATTTCATGTCGTACTTCTCAGCAATCTCAGTTAAGTCAGGCACACGAGCCATCTCGCCATTTCCTTTCATAATCTCGCAAATAATACCAACAGGTTTTAATCCTGCAAGTTTCGCTAAATCTATAGCCGCTTCGGTATGCCCTGCACGCCGAAGAACTCCACCATCTACTGAAAGAAGTGGAAATACGTGTCCAGGACGTCTGAAATCAACAGACTTTGCGTCATCTTGAGCAATTTCACGAATAGTGTTGGCACGATCTGCCGCAGAAATCCCGGTTGTAGTAAGGCGCTTATGGTCGATGGAAATGGTGAAATTTGCTTCATCAGGATCAGCGCCATCCGTAACCATGTGCGTCAGTTTCAGCTTTTCTGCATGGGATTTTGTAATAGGAACGCAGACTAAACCACGACCATGAGTGACCATAAAATTTATAGCTTCTGTAGAAACCATTTCGGCTGCCATGAGAAAGTCGCCTTCATTCTCGCGATCTTCATCATCAACAACAATAACCATTTTGCCATTTTTTATGTCTTCAATGGCTTCAGGGATGGTATTAAATGTTATGGTGTCACTCATGGGCTAAAACTACTTTTTGTCTTTTTTATCCGGCTTATTCGGGTTTACATCATTGATCGCAGATTTAAGGAATCTGATTTTAGTATTTCCGCCTACTTCAATTAATACGGAATCATCTTCGATAGAACTAAGTATGCCGATAAGTCCTGAAGAGGTAACGACTTTATCACCCTTTTTCATTTCAGAAACTTTGCTTTGGATTTCTTTCTGTTTTTTGCTCTGTGGGCGGATGATGAAAAAGTAAAACACTACAAAAATAGCACCCAAAAAGAGTAAGCTGGTATAACCGCTGCCTTCACCGTCTGCCGGTGGTGCCAGTAAAAAGAACGTAAGTAAATTCATTAGTAAATTTTTTGTTGATTAATTGAAGCTTTAAAGATACTGCTTTATTGATTGAATCTCAGCCAAAAAATAGAGCGCAAATAAGTATGGACGTGATTAATCACGTCCATACTTATTTGGTAAGTAGTAAGATGTAAATTCACCTCTTTTTCACATCTTTAATACTTTCAAGAAGGTTTTCTGCTTTTTTGATGAGTATTTTAAAATATTCTTGACAACCTCAAAAAGGTTTAATGATGCTATAAATATCATTGATTGGTAATAAAATGATGATACAAAAGG
>CAXBHO010000100.1:0-14358 GCA_963975485.1 uncultured Balneola sp.
TTTCTCGCCGGACGTAAACGCCCCAAGCTAAGAAGCCTTATTCACAATCTGGATCCTCGGCATGCGCCGGAGGATGACGTACTCTTTCCACTCCTCACTCCACCCAAACCAGTTCAAGCCTCACAAACCTAGTTCAAACCTCTCGCTTGGATGAATAATACTTCTCTCAATTGAAGGATATTTGCTAACAGCAATAAACCCATCGTTTTTATGTCGGACGGGAAATAAAATTTAAAGTCATCTCCACGCGAATGCAGCGCCAAAGGCACTCCCACGGAGGAATCAGGATTTAGATTAAAACCAAGAAGCCTTATTCACAATCCAGATCCTCGGCATCCGCCGGAGGATGACGTACTTCTTTCCACTCCTCACTCCTCACTCCTCACTCCTCCTAATAACATTTTACTTCCTTTTCTCATCCACTGCTTTATATTGCAATACCTAATTATTTAAAACTAACTACCCGATCATGAGAATCACCAAATCAGCTCTGTTAATTGTACTGGCAATATTTATTGCATGCCAGCCCTCTCAATCTAAATTCGAACAGCTTGAGCTTGAAGAAGCAACTATTGAAGAACTTAATGAAAACTATAAGAACGGTACTTATACCGCTAAAGATGTAGTAGAAGCATATTTAGAGCGCATTGAACAATATGATCAAAACGATCCTGAAATAAATTCTGTGATTACTATTAATCCAGATGCAATAGCCATTGCTGAACAATTAGATAAAGAAATGGCGGAAGGAAATATTCGTGGAGCATTACATGGAATTCCTGTTCTGCTAAAAGATAATATCGATACACAAGATAAGATGGCGAACACCGCAGGATCTCGAGTAATGGAAGGATCCATGCCCGTTCAGGATAGTTATATTGCTCAAAAACTCAGAGAAAGCGGAGCGATCATTTTAGGAAAAGCGAATCTAAGTGAATGGGCAAATTTTCATAGTAATAATTCCTCGAGTGGTTGGAGTGGGCTTGGTGGACAAACTAAAAATCCGTTTGATATCACACGAAATCCATGTGGTTCCAGTGCAGGTTCCGGAGCATCAGTATCTGCAAATTTTACTATGTTAGCCATTGGTACAGAAACAAATGGATCTATTACTTGTCCTTCATCAGCAAATGGAATTGTAGGAATTAAACCTACGGTTGGATTGCTAAGCCGGTCCGGAATTATACCCATTTCTGAAACACAAGATACTCCAGGACCAATGGCTAGAACCGTTACTGATGCCGCTATCATGTTAGGTACGATGGTTGGCGTAGATGATCGTGATTCTTACACAAATGCCAGTGAAGGAAACTATCATACCGACTATACGCAGTTCTTAAAAACCGGAGCTTTAGAAGGAAAAAGAATTGGATTATATACTCCTTCGCTAGGCAGCGATTTCAAAACTGACACGCTGATGCATGAAACGGTAAGGTTTTTGAAAGAACAAGGCGTAACTATTGTGGAAATAGACCAAATTGGGGAAC
Organism: uncultured Balneola sp.; assembly: GCA_963975485.1. GTDB lineage: Bacteria > Bacteroidota > Rhodothermia > Balneolales > Balneolaceae > Balneola. The sequence continues at coordinate 1,488 of CAXBHO010000100.1, forward strand.
GAAGTGCCGGAAGAGATTCTTACAATGTTCTTCTTTATGAATTCAAAGATGGTTTAAATAAATATTTAGAATCGCTGGGAGAGAATGCTACCGTAAAAGATCTGGATGAGGTCATTGAAAAGACCTTTGCTGATTCAGTAGAAATGAAATTTGATCATGATATTCTTCTTCAAGCTCAGAAAAAAGGCGATCTAAGTTCTAAAGAATATGTTGAAGCTAGAGCGAATATGCTTAAAGCTTCTCGTGAGAATGGAATCGATAAAGTGATGGAAGAAAATGACCTTGATGCATTCATTGGGATCACCGGCGGCCCTGCATGGAAAATTGATCATACAAATGGAGATAACTTCGGTACATCATCCAGCTCTCCTGCTGCTCGTGCCGGATATGCCGCTATAACTCTTCCGATGGGCTTTGTGGATGGACTTCCGGTTGGAATAACGTTCTTTGGTGGTGCCTGGATGGAACCTGAAATGATTGAATTAGCTTATTCTTTTGAGCAACTTACAAAAGTGCGAAAAGCTCCTGAGTTTAGAGATAATGAATTCTGATCAGATTCATTAACCATGTCCGAAGAAAACGGCTGATGGAAACAAAGCTCGTCGTCCCGGACACACTTGATCCGGGATCTCCTGAAATAAGATTAGGAGCTTTTAAAGGGAGATTACGGATCGTTCATCAAGATTGTGAATAGATTTAAACAATGATTCTTCTCAAAAGGCATAACCGTACATTCTTTCATCGTCCGCAATGACAATGCTTACACTCCATCAACCCGCTTTCAGCGAAATGATGGAAAAGTAGAATAAAAATTTCCAGCCATACCATACTGACTTAAACCTGCCAGCCTGAAAGACAGGCGTACTTTTTGTTCAAAATTTTAGAAATTAATTTGCAACCAAGTCTTTTAATAATTGTTATTAAATGATTTATGTTATATGTATATATCCTCATCTTTTGCATGAATACCGCTATGACTTTCCTTATCTTCGACAAAATAAAAATCATCTTTACAGTACTTAATGTCAGAAAAAAAACGAATTCTTGTTACTGCAGCTCTTCCCTACGCAAATGGTCCTATTCATTTAGGTCATTTAGCCGGAGCTTATCTTACTCCTGATTTCTATACACGCTATAAGCGATTAACAGGCACTGATATTATTTTTATTTGCGGATCTGATGAGCATGGTGTACCTATTACAATTGCTGCCGAAAAAGAAGGTGTAAAGCCACAGGACATTGTTGATCGATTCCATGAAATGAATAAGAAGGTGTTCGAGGAATTCGGAATCTCCTTTGATTATTACGGGAGAACGAGCTCTAAAGTACATCGAGAAACCGCACAGGAATTCTTCACCACTCTTAATGATAAAGGATACTTCAAAAAGAAAACTGAAAAGCAGTTGTATGATCCAAAATCGGATATGTTTTTACCTGATAGGTACGTTAAAGGAACATGTCCAAATTGTAGCCACACAGAAGCTTACGGTGATCAATGTGAAAATTGCGGAACATCGCTCTCTCCTACCGAGTTGATTGATCCTGTCTCTGCGCTTTCAGGAGAAAAACCTGAATTAAAAGAAACCGAACATTGGTATATGCCACTTGGTGATACCCAGAAAAAATTAGAAAAATGGCTTAACACCAGAGAAAACTGGAAACCCAATGTAATGGGCCAAGTTAAAAGCTGGCTGAATGATGGTCTTGCCGACAGAGCAGCTACCAGAGATTTAAGCTGGGGCGTTCCTGTTCCACTTGAGGGAGCTGAAGGCAAAGTTCTGTACGTTTGGTTTGATGCACCTATTGGCTATATCTCTGCGACCAAAGAATGGGCGAAAGAAAAAGGCGATTCTGAAGCTTGGAAAAAATACTGGCAAGATGAAGAAACTGAGTTATATCACTTTATAGGCAAAGACAACATTGTTTTTCATTGTATTATGTTCCCAACTATACTGATGGAACATGGCGGTTATGTGATGCCAAAGAATGTTCCGGCTAATGAATTTTTAAATCTGGAAGGAAAAAAGCTTTCTACTTCTCGTGGATGGGCGGTTTGGTTACATGAATATTTAGAAGATTTCTCCCCTGACTTACTCAGATACGCTCTTGGTACTACTCTTCCGGAAAGTAAAGATTCTGATTTTTCGTGGAAAGATTTTCAAGCCAGAGTTAACAATGAACTTGCAGCTGTTTTAGGAAATTTTGTTTTCAGAGCGCTTTCCTTCACACAGAAATTTGCTGATTCGAAAGTACCTGAACTTATCGATGCTAAACAGATTGATTTGGATGCACTTAAAATGATAGAAACTCAAAAACAAAAGGTTACTAATGCACTTGAGGTATTCAGGTTTAAAGAAGCTATTTCTGAGATGATGAACTTAGCTCGAGCCGGTAATAAATATTTTACTGAAACAGAACCTTGGAAAACAAGAAATAACGATCCTCAAGCATGTGCAAACTCGTTGCATGTTAGTTTGCAAATATGCGCAGCTTTATCTGTATTGATGGAGCCAATTCTTCCTGATTCTATGAAAGTTTTAAGAGAACAACTTAGTTACTCAGGTGATTTAGCTTGGGATAAAATTTCGGAATCAATGTTAGAATCCGGTTCTGAAATAAATCCAGGTGAAGTCCTATTCACTAAAGTGGAAGACGAAGAAATTGACGCTCAAATCAAACGATTAAAAGAACGAGCAGCAGCTAATGATCCAACCTCAAAATTTACACCATTGAAAAAAAATATAGGCTTTGAAGATTTCATGAAGCTCGATATAAGAGCCGGAGAAATTCTGGAAGCAGAAAAAATTGAAAAATCTGACAAACTTCTTAAGCTAAAAGTCGATATCGGTATTGAAACCCGAACCATCGTTTCAGGAATAGCCAAACACGTTGATATGGATAAAATAATAGGCCAAAAAGTTAGCGTTGTTGCTAATCTGGCACCTAAAAAGCTTATGGGTGTTGAAAGTGCCGGAATGATCTTAATGGCTGAAGATACAGAAGGCAATTTGAGCTTTGTGGACACTCCTGCAGAACCCGGAAGTACGATAACTTGATCTTGGAACTGAAAGCTCCCACAAAAATTACTGATTTTACTACCTTCAAAATGGGTTATACCATTCTTGATGAAGGAACTGTGTTCCGTGTATATTCACCTCTCGCTGAATCTATAGAAATAATTATTTTTCATCATTTCGAAGACGAAAACGGGCAAGTTTATTCCTGCAAAAAAGATAAAGAAGGAATCTGGAATTTATTTACTGAAGATAACCTTCATGGAAAATGGTATGTCTATAAGGTTCAAAAAAATGGGAATATTGAATTTGCTGCAGACCCATGGAGTACTTTTGTAACTAGTAAAAATCATCACCTACAGTATCCTAAAACAAAGATTATTAATACTCCTGATTTTAATTGGGAGGATGATTCATTTATTGAAATTGAAGATCCGCGTGACCTTATCATTTATGAGACGCATATTAAAGATATGGTGGCTCATTCATCTGCCAGAACTTTTATGCAGGGAATTTATAATGATTTCAGAGAAGCTGAAGTTGGTGGCGTTTCACATCTAAAAAGAATGAATATTAACGCCGTAGAGTTTTTACCTCTTCAGAAATTCGCTTACTTCGAGCCTCCTTTTAATGAAGAAACTACTGAGGGTGTTAAAAATACCTGGAATCCCTATGCCCGAAACTATTGGGGATATATGACTTCTTTTTTTCATGCACCTGAGACCATTTATTCATCTGGCGCTGATTTGAATAAAGACCATGTTGTTGGTGAACAAGAAACGGCAATCAACGAGCTTAAAAATTTAGTCAAAGCTCTTCATAAAAATAATATTGCTGTGATCATGGATGTGGTTTACAATCATGCCTCACATTATGACCAAAATCCATTAAAAATTCTTGCTAAAGAGCATTATTTCAAGTTAGATGATAAAGGAAATTTCATTAATAACAGTTGGACTGGAAATGATATCGACACTTCAGCTGAGCATTCCAGAAAGTTGATCGTGGAATCTGTTCTACATTGGATCAGAGAATATCACATTGATGGTTTCAGATTTGATCTTGCCGGTATTATAGATTGGGAAACAATAGATCTTATCAGAGATGAAGCTAAAAAAATAAATCCTAATGTGATTTTGATAGCTGAACCTTGGGGTGGAGAGTATAGACCAAAAGAATTTTCAGATCATGAATGGATTTCCTGGAATGATGAGATCAGAAATGCTATAAAAGGCTCGCATCCCATTTCTGATAAGGGGTTTATTTTCGGAGGGTGGAATTATGAAACTTCCCGCTTTGCTATGGAAAATTTCATTAGAGGTACACTTAAGAGTGGTGAAAAAGGTCTGTTCAACACTTCTGCTCATTCCTTGAATTACATCGAAAGCCATGATGGATACACTTTAGGAGATTTTATTCGCATTTCTTTGGATCATCGAAAAAATGAGCGGCGTTTCAAAAATAGGCGTGCACTTACCAGTCTCTCAGATCAAGAATTAAACATCGCAAAGCTGGCTGCTCTTACTCTTTTTGTAAGCCAGGGAGTAACTATGGTTCATTCAGGTCAGGAATGGGGTCGTTCAAAACTGATTTTTGATTCCTCTAACAAAGATCCTAAAACAGGCATGCTCGATCATGATAGCTACAATAAAGACAATGAAACTAACTGGTTGAATTTCAATGAAATTGAGATCAACAAGAATCTATTTTATTATTATCAGGATTTAATTGAAATAAGACTCAATGCTCCCGGTCTTCGTAAGGCAGAACCGCTTGATATAAATTTTAAAGTGTATAAAGATCCTTTGCACATTACTTTTTCCATACAAACTAGTTTAGAACTTGACCCTTATGAGTACTTCATTTCTTTAAACGGAAACCCTAAAACGGCTCATGAAATACATATTCCTGCTGGCAAATGGGATTTGATCGTTGATAAAAATTCTACAACAATAAATAAACCGAAAATAACTATTGAAAATTCTTATACTCTACCACCATCTTCTGGTCTTATACTAAGAAGGTTGCGAATAATGTGATCAAGAAATAGTTTAGTTTTCAATCAATCCTTAAGGAGGACATCTTTTGGCAGGTACATCAACAACCGAACGTGGTGCATGGAATTCAAAGCTTGGTTTTATATTAGCTGCAGCAGGCTCAGCAGTAGGTCTTGGTAATATTTGGGCCTTTCCCACTAAAGTAGCTACTGAAGGTGGCGCAGCGTATATCGTTGTTTACTTGATTAGTACATTTTTGATTGGATTTCCTGTAATGGTAGCCGAACTTGCTATCGGTAGAAAATCAGGAAAAAACCCTGTTGGAGCATTTAAAGCCTTATCTTCAAATAAATTCTTTCCGTTTGTTGGTTTATGGGGTGTTATTTGTGGTGTAATGATTCTCTCTTTCTATACGGTTATCGCCGGATGGGCTTTTGGGTTCGCCTTCGAAGAAATCTTCTATTATTTCGGTTGGGTTGACGCTGCTAATTGGCTTACCGACACAGGAAATGGTCCTAAGAATGCCATTATTGCCTCTGTATTTATGCTTGGTACCATCAAAATTATTACCGGTGGAATTAGTGATGGAATAGAAAGAGCCACCAAATTTATGATGCCTTTATTGATTGGTATCATAGTAATCATGATCGGTTATGTATTAACGCAACCCGGAGCATCTGAAGGTGTTCGGGAATATTTGCTTCCTGACTTTTCAAAAATCAATGCTAATTTGATTTTCTCCGCAATGGGCCAAGCTTTCTTCTCACTTTCTTTAGGAATGGGTGCATTAATCACTTATGGTTCTTATCTCAATAAAAAAGAGAACATACCTCAAGCTGCTGCTTTTGTTACTTTAGCTGATGTTGGAATTGCTTTCCTTGCCGGTCTTTTAATCATTCCTGCAATGTATGTGGCAAAAAATGCCGGTATTGATATTTTTGTTGGTGATGAATTAGCATCAAGTACTGATCTTGTATTTCAAATACTTCCTGCCTTATTTCATTCTATTGGTGGGGCAATTGGGTTGTTACTTGGTGTAGTATTTTTCTTGTTATTAAGTATTGCAGCACTTACATCCACTATTTCATTACTAGAAGTACCGGTATCTTTTGTGATTGATGAATACGAAGTCCCAAGAAAAAAGGCCGCATGGGGAGTTGGTCTCGGTGTATTGTCGGTTTCTATTGTTGTAGCTTTCTATCCTGTCTTAATTGGATATTTTGATTACATTTTCAATAATTTAGGTCTTCCTATAGGTGGGTTGCTAACCTCTATTTTTGTGGCATTTGTCTGGAAAACAGATTCAGCAATTACAGAAATGGAATTTGGATTTGCAGGTATTCGTCAAACATTATTTGCTAAAGTTTGGCCAGTATTTATCTATGTAATCGCTCCTGTAGCAATTTTATACAACATCATATCCAATTTTCTTTAATTAACTTGTTATCGGATTTCTCTAGCTGTATTTTTGGGAAATTAAAAAACGGAGATATTTTTAATGGCTAAAATTTCTACTTCCGACTTCAGAAATGGTTTAGTTCTGAATATGGATGGCGAATTATATTCGATTACTGAATTTCAACATGTCAAGCCTGGTAAAGGACCAGCCTTTGTGCGAACAAAGCTCAAAGGCATTGTAAATGGTAAAAACATAGATAAAACCTGGCGATCAGGTGAAAGTACGGAAGCTGTTAGAGTTGAAAACAGAGATTATCAATTTTTATATGAAGATGGGCCTCTCTATTATTTTATGAATAATGATACCTATGAGCAGATTCCCGTTAATGCCAGCCAAGTAGAACGAAAAGATTTTTTAATTGAAGGACAGGTTTGCAATGTTCTTTTTAATGCAGATGATGAACAAGTTTTATTTGCCGAGCCACCAGATCAGTTAGTATTGACGGTAAGTCAAACTGATCCGGGTGTGAAAGGTGATACTGCACAAGGTGGAAGTAAACCTGCAACATTGGAATCAGGAGCGGTAGTAAACGTTCCTCTTTTTATTAATGAAGGCGAAGAAATTAAAGTAGATACACGAACAGGAACTTATCTGGAACGAGCTAAATAAATTACCATGGACTTAAAACTGATAAAAAACATTTTAACCCTTATTTCTGACAGCGATGTTGATGAAGTAGCTATAGAAGAAGGCGATTTCAAAATTAAAGTAAAGAAAACAGGTACTGTTGAACAGGTGGTTACCTATTCTCAACCAATGGCTCCTGCTCAACAAGCAGCACCGACCGCTCCGTCTCAGCCACAAGCTCCATTCGGTGAAAGTGCAGAAAACACATCATCTGGAGGCGGTTCTTCAGCAAAAGGAGAAACGGTGAAATCACCAATAGTAGGCACTTATTATAAAGCGGCCTCTCCTGACTCCGATCCATTTATAACCGTTGGTTCAAAGGTTTCTAAAGGTGATACTCTTTGTATTGTGGAAGCCATGAAAATAATGAATGAAATTGAAGCAGAATTCGGCGGAACTGTAGAAGATATCTTGATTGAAGACGGACAAGCCGTTGAATTCGATCAACCTCTTTTCATAATCAGTAAAGGCTAAACCAGTCAACATGTTTAAAAAGATATTAATTGCTAATCGTGGTGAGATTGCACTTCGAATTATTCGAACGTGTAAAGAAATGGGGATTAAAACGGTTGCCGTTTACTCCACGGCTGATGCGGATAGTTTACATGTTAAATTTGCTGATGAAGCCGTCTGCATTGGGCCTCCATCAAGTAAAGAAAGCTACTTAAAAGTTCAAAGTGTTTTAGCTGCGGCAGAAATCACAAATGCAGAAGCTATTCATCCCGGATATGGGTTTTTATCAGAAAATGCAGAGTTTTCTCGCATCTGTTCTGAGCACAATATTAAATTTATTGGACCTTCTCCTGAGGCAATTAACTCAATGGGAGATAAAGCAGTAGCCAAAACAACTATGATCAAAAATGGAGTTCCCGTTGTTCCGGGAAGCGATGGTATAGTTGAAACTTATGAAGATGCTAAAAAAGTTTGTGATGACATTGGTTATCCCGTGATTATCAAAGCATCTGCCGGTGGTGGTGGTCGCGGCATGCGTGTTGTTGAAGAAGAGTCAACTCTTAAAAAGAATTTTGAATTGTGCCAAAATGAAGCAGGCACAATATTCAATAATCCGGAAGTTTATATTGAACGTTTCGTTCAAAACCCTCACCATGTTGAAATTCAGATTATGGCTGATCAACATGGAAATGTGGTACACTTAGGAGAGCGAGATTGTTCCTTACAACGACGCCATCAAAAAATGTTGGAGGAAGCTCCTTCCCCGCTTATGACGCCGGATCTAAGGAAAAGAATGGGTGAGGCATCCATAAATGCTGCGAAAGCTGTTAATTATGAAGGCGCCGGAACGGTAGAATATTTAGTGGACGACAGCGAAAATTTCTATTTCATGGAAATGAACACCAGAATTCAAGTTGAACATCCCGTAACCGAAGAAGTAACTGGTTTTGATCTTATCGAAGAACAAATTCGTGTAGCTGCCGGCGTTAAGATTAAAGAGCGTGAGATCAAAATGACCGGTCACGCAATTGAGTGTCGAATTAACGCAGAAGATCCTGCGTTTAATTTCCGCCCTTCTGCAGGTTTAATTACTGTTTTTCATCCTCCGGGTGGGCATGGAGTTCGGCTAGATACTCACGTTTACTCGGGATACAGAATTCCTCCTCACTATGATTCTATGATCGCAAAATTGATCGTCTCTGCTCCAACCCGAGAAGATGCTATTAGAAAAATGAAGCGTTCTTTGGAAGAATTCATTATTGAAGGTATTAAAACCACTATTCCCTATCATATCCAATTGATGGATGACCCAAATTTTAAAGCTGGGAAATTTACAACCAAGTATTTAGAGAACAATTTTAAATTTAATCCGGAGGCGGTTCGATGAGCGTACCAAATGACTTAAAATATACCCGTGAACATGAATGGGTTAAAGATAATGGCGACGGAACAGCCACTATAGGAATCACAGAATTTGCTCAGGGTGAACTTGGAGATATCGTTTTTGTAGAATTAGAAGACGAAGGGTTTGAATTTTCAGCTGATGACACTTTTGGCACTGTTGAAGCCGTTAAAACAGTTTCTGAACTTTATGCTCCTGTAGATGGAGAAATTTCTGAAGTTAATGAAGCTTTAGAAGACAATCCTGAAATAGTAAATGAAGATCCATATGGTGAAGGTTGGATGGTTAAGATCAAAGTATCGGACTCATCTCAACTTGAAGCTCTGCTTTCTGCAGACGAATACAAAGAAATCATCGCTTAAATACTTTCAAAATTAATGAGCCGACATAACGAATGGATTTTAATTCTCGATTACGGGTCTCAGGTCACACAGCTCATTGCCAGACGCTTACGTGAGTTCAATATTTACTGTGAAATTCATCCTTTTAATGTCGATTTAGATACCGTTTCTAAACCTGTGCCAAAAGGGATAATCTTATCCGGAAGCCCTAAAAGTGTTAACGATAAGGAAGCTCCGGATTTGCAAACGGAAATCCTCGATTGGAATGTACCCATTTTAGGAATTTGCTACGGGTTACAACTCCTTGCTCATACAGAAATTCCCGGAAGCGTGGAAAAAGCAGAGAAAAGAGAATTTGGCCGTGCCCATTTGATCATCGATAATGATGAAGGCATCCTTAAAGGAATCGAAAATGAATCTGTTGTTTGGATGAGCCATGGAGATCATATCCACGAACTTCCCTCCTCTTACGAGATTGATGGACACACCAGCAATGCCAAAGTAGCTGCTGTTCATCATACCAACAAAGAAATTTATGGAGTTCAATTTCATCCTGAAGTAGCTCATACAGATTGCGGTAAACAGATTCTGCGTAATTTTGCTTTTGATATCTGTAAGCTAAGTGGCGATTGGACTGCCAATTCATTTGTGGACGAACAAATTGAAGCTATCCGAAAGAAAGTTGGTAACGATAAAGTTCTTTGCGCACTTTCCGGCGGTGTAGATTCTACCGTTGTTGCCACCTTGATTCATAAAGCTATTGGCGATCAACTGGAATGTGTTTTTGTCGATAATGGATTACTTCGCAAGAATGAGTTCAACGAAGTCTTAGATCTTTATATCAAAGATCTTGAACTTCCCGTTCGAGGAGTTGATGCCAGTGAACTGTTTCTTTCTCGTTTGCATGGAGTATCAGATCCGGAGAAAAAAAGAAAGATCATTGGTGGAGCCTTTATTGATGTTTTTGAAAAAGAGATAGGCGGACAATCAGAATTTAAATATTTAGCTCAGGGAACACTCTATCCTGATGTAATCGAAAGCGTCTCTTTTAAAGGACCTTCTGCTACTATAAAATCTCACCATAATGTGGGTGGATTGCCCGATAAAATGAAACTAGAGCTTATCGAACCTGTTCGGGAGCTGTTTAAAGATGAGGTTCGGGAAGTTGGACGTGCGCTTGGCATTCCTGAACATTTCATTGCAAGACATCCATTTCCCGGACCCGGATTAGGCATTAGAGTGATTGGAGACCTCACTAAAGAACGTTTAGATTTACTAAGAGAAGCGGATAAAATTTTTATTGATGAATTAGAATCTCAAGGACTTTATGATGATGTTTGGCAGGCACTTACCGTTCTTTTGCCTGTTCAGAGTGTTGGGGTTATGGGCGATGAACGAACGTACGAATTTACGATAGCAGTAAGAGCAGTAACCAGCCTTGACGGCATGACTGCTGATTGGGCACATCTTCCTTATGAATTTTTAGGACATATCTCTAATAGAATCATTAATGAGGTAAAAGGAATTAACCGAGTGGTCTATGACATCAGCTCAAAACCACCGGCAACTATTGAATGGGAATAAGTGAGAACAAATTTGTTTATTTAGAGTGTAAGCATGTGTATCAATTAGCAATTCTATGAAATCAACAATCTCTTTTATATTTGTTTTATTAACCTTGCTTAGTACTGTGGCAAGTCAGGCTCAATCAATAGATGTGGGTAAGAACCTCTACCAAAGTGGGGACTATGAACGTGCTATCCGTGTATTTTCAGAAATAAATGAACCTGAAGCTAATTTATTTACTGCAAAAAGCTACTTTGCACTTGGTGAATATTTAAAAGCCAAAGTTTATCTCAATAGAGTAATAAATGCAGAGAATAATAAAGCATTTCTTCAGGAAGCCAAATACACAAAAGCATTAGTTCTTTTTCAGCTTGATGATTTTTCGGCTTCTTTAGATGTACTTTATGAATTGAAATCAACACGAACAAATAGTGTTTTTTATTCTCAGGCACTTACTTTTTATGATCAACTCATTAGTTTTTTAAGCATTGATCAAATTAAAACGGTCTTCAAACAAACTGAGAATACCGAAATTTTAGTTGATGTTATTGATGGTGCTATTGGAAGAGTAGATTATTCTAAAGCTAAAGTTATGGCCGAAACGCTTAAGTCGTCTTTGATTGATACTAACGATATCGATCTTTTTCAGATTGAATATGCTTTAAAAGATTCGCTTACCTATTCTTCCAGATATCCTTTTCAAAAGTATTCGTACGCTCCCAAAGGGATGGCTTATCAAATTGGAGTAGCGCTCCCCTCTTTTGGAATTGAATCAGAAAATTATGAAATCTCTCAGCATTTATATTTTGGAATTCAACTTGCTGTAGAAGAATTCAATATCAATCAAACTAATAATAAAGCTTTTCTGAACTTTGTTCAAACAAATTCAGATTCAGTTAAAGCCGTAGATGTTTTAAATAAGCTTATCTGGAAAAAGGATGTGGATGTTGTAATCGGTCCGCTTTTCTCTGATGTAGCCAAATCATTTTCTGATCTCGCTGAGATGTATGAAGTGCCCATTATTACTCCCCTTGCTAATTCTGATGAACTGAATATTGCTAATAACTACATGTTTCAAACAAATCCTACTTTTTCAGTTCAAGGCACAAAAATGGCTCAATATGCGGTCAATACTCTTGGTTTGGATACGGTAGCTGTGTTAGCCGAAATGAATGCTTTAGGAGAAGCTTCTGCTCTTGCATTTAGACGTGAAGCCGAACGTCTTGGAGCTTTTGTACAGCACTTTTTTCTGGAAGATCTCGCTTCAAACGGATATGATATTTCTGAATACACTGCTTATTTGTCTAAAACGGATACGTTAATGCCTGCTCCTGGCTTAAAAGCAATTTATGCTCCATTTACAGGCGCTGCAGCTTCAACATTAATTCGTAACCTTCTTACCGATCTTGAAGCTTCAAGAAGTGATTATATATTGTTAGGTTCAGAAGAATGGAAAGATACTAACTTAGAAAATACTCGTTTACCGGAAACCAGCATTCACTACACTAAAAGTTTCAATATCCGATATGGGGACTCTGATGTAGAAAACTTTGCAAGTAGTTTTCGATTGCGATTTCAAACTGACCCAAATCAATTTGCATTCATTGGGTATGACGTAGCTAAAATTGTATTAAACACTTTAGATCGGGTTGGAAACCCTGAGTACCTTAAAAATGGTTTACATGAGCTGAAAAACTATCGTGGTTTAAGTGGAAACATTGGTTTTGTAAAAGAGCATATCAATCAACAAGTGATTATTAAATCAGTTTACAAAGAACAGTAAACATTTTTTGTAGAACCAATCATTACGATAGCTCTATCTAAGCTCTTTCGTTAAATTATTATACACTCTTTTAAGCAGTCGCATATTTTTGGTAATAATTTCAGCCTCGCCTTTCATTCCATTAGCAGGAGGTAGCCTTTTCCCCCCACTCTGGGCAAGCGTCTCGCTTGTGCCCACTCTGGCGCAAGCGTCTCGCTTGTGCGTTTTTTAGCACATCAATTCTACTTCT
>CAXBHO010000101.1:0-14257 GCA_963975485.1 uncultured Balneola sp.
CACGAAGCCTATCTAATAAAACTCTCTATAGATGCCATGTTTCGGCGAAGGCGGGGTGATGGAGCGGCCAAAGGCTGTCCTGTCTATTGGTTAAATTTCCGCCTCCTATTTGACGACATTTCAGCAATGACATGGCACTAGATTAATCAAATAGCTTTTTAATCGAATACTTTGATTCAGGTTTATCGATTATTCAAGCTAAACTAAAGGCTCCTCTTTTGGAGCCTTTTTTATTTCTGAGATTTCGCAATTCCCTTTTTTGTCAAAGAAACATCCCCGTAAAGATACGGACCACCCATGGTTTCTATGTTGATACAATCTTTTGATTCTAAATATTCAAACAAGTTTTTTGCTTCGGGCTTATCTATGTTCAATTGTTTACAAATAGCTTTTACATCAATTCTTAAAGCTTCTTTCCCTTCACTTTTCTCATACATTAATTTGAGAATCTCTTTCGCTTTAGAATTAAAATCTTTTCCTATAATCATAGCTATTTTTAAACTTATAACCTGAATTCTGCCAAAGGCATCACTTTGTGAGAACTCAGGTTTATAGGATTATCATCAATTAATCTGAAGCTATCGTTACCTTAATGTTAAACTATTGTTAACTCATTTATAGAAGGCTGTTAGATTTACTACCTTTCAGTTCTGAAATTTATGCTCTTGTTGTTTAGAATTATGAGAGCTTTCTATTCGCTTTTTTACATTTAAAATCAGACCTTAAATACAATTCACACCCGGTACATGTTCGATAAACTCACATTACGAGATCGTATTTTTCTTTTTTCTTCTCTACTTATTTTAGTAGCCGTTGCTCTTATTTGGGTTTTTATCAAACCTCGATATCAGGAAACGGTTGTAAAAGAGCGAACAACTATTGTTTCTCAACTTCAGGAATACACATTACGCCAAACAGATAACACAATTAGAAACTGGCTAAATGCGACTATTCGGCTATCTGAGGATCTTGCAACTGACCCAGCAAATACTCCCGGGCTTTCAAACAAAGCCATCAATTATACCCCGGGATTAATGCGGGTGTTGATTTCTGATACTGAGAGCTCTGATGAAATTGATCTTGTTCGAGGTATTTATAATGAAATTGATTTTGATGTAAAAGACATTGAATGGTACCCTGCCAAAATAGATGCGTCAACAAATACTGCCTGGGTAAATGATCCTGCGCAAAATGTTGACTTCTTTATTGCTGAACGAGCGTTTCAAATTGGTGCAAATGTTTTCAAACTTCGACTATTCTTTAATGCTCAAAGTTTGAATAACAACCTGATCTCTATCCCTCTTGGCGGTACTTATGTGGCAAATATTTTAGATGCTGCCGGTGAGCCCATAATTCCAAACAACGAGTTCGCATTTCCTAAAGATTTGATCGGAGAAAATAGTTTTTCAGATCAAAGAATAACCAGCTTTGAAAATAAAAATTGGTATGTGCTTTCTTCTCGTTTCGAAACTATTCCATTTTGGCACTTAGTGGCTGTTGAAGATGTATTTATACTTGAACCGGTGAATCAGTTAGTTCGGTTTTCATTTTTTACAGCACTCTTTGTTTTACTGTTGATGCTCGTTTTCAGTTGGTACGTAAGTTTAAGAGTGAATAAACCTATTAAGCTTTTATTGGAGGATGTTGATTATTTAGGGAATCTTGATTTTGATCATCGTATCAAGCAAGTATCTCTGCCGGAATTTCAACCGATGCATGATACCTTAGAAAATATCAGAGCTACTTTAAATCGATATCAAAAACTCAACGTTGAGAAGATTATTCTCGAAGAATGGAAAAATAAGTACATGGTTACTTATTCAGAGGATTTTATTGGGGTGATTGGTGAAGAAGGCACTTTCTCATTTATCAATAATCAACTAACAGATTTCTTGGAAAGTCTGGAACTTAACCCGAAAAACACTTCTCTTGATAAGATTCTAAAACATCCTAAAATCAACGTTTCTGAATCCAGTCAATCTCTGCACTATCCTGATCCTTTTACGGTAAAAGTAAATCAATCAGAAATAACACACTTAACTGAGGAAGGAATCGAATACTACTACGATTTCCAGTATCTATCTATCTTAGATGAAAAAAATGAAGAAATTGGTGCTTATGTTATCATTCATGATAAGACCGAAGATCGACTTTTAGATATTAAGAGAAATGACATGATTAATGTGATTGTGCATGAGCTCAAAAACCCGATTACCGGAGTAGTTGGCCTTTCCCGACTCATTATCGAGAGTGATTCTATGAGTGCTGAGGAATCAAAAACTCTAATGCGGGAAGTACTTAATTCAGGTGAACGCATGAATGATCTGGTGAACAGGTTTTTAGATGTTCAAAAACTTGAAGCCGGAAATACCAGTTTAAATGTAACTGATGTAGATGTTACACCTATAATTGATGATGTTTTAGCCTTATCTAAGCCATTGCTTTCATCAAAAAAATTAACTCTTTCCCGAACTGAAACAGGAAAAAAGTTTACTATTGAAGCGGATAAAGATCTGGTGTTTGATGCCATTCAGAATATCTTGAGTAATGCAATTAAATATGGCGATCCTGAAAGAACCATAGATATTGATTTAAAATCTACAAAAAGTGATGTTTCCGTAGCAATAACTGATCATGGATTTGGAATCAGTATCGAAAACCAAAATAAAGTTTTTGAAAAATTCTTCCGGGTCAAGTCTAATTACAAAGCAGCTAAAGAAAAAGGTACAGGACTTGGTTTAGCCTATGTAAAAGAAATTATGCTACGCCACAATGGTGATATTAAACTCGAATCTTCCTCTAAAATCGGAAGTAGATTTATTCTAACTTTTCCCAAAAAATATAACCCTGAAAAATGAAACGATATCTATTCGTTTTCTTAATAGCCTTTAGCGCACTTGACGTATTTGCTCAACAAGAAATCACTTTTTCCAGTCAAGAATTACAAGAAGTATCTCAAAGATATGCCGGAAATGTTTTAAACTGGCCTGTGGTAGTAAACCTGGCTGAACATGATATTACCGCAAACACTTTTACGCTTTCCCCATCAGCTCTTTTAAAACTAAGAAGTCTTTCAAATACTTCCTTGGCTTACAACGATCAAAAGAAAAGAGTTCAAACCTTAATAGGTGAAGGCGCTTCAGTTTTCGCAAAAAATCAATTAGACGATACAAGTCAGCTTTTTGATAGTTATTTAAGCGAAGTCAAAAATGGAAATCTTGAAAACGCTCTTGCTACCGGAGAACAATTTAAACCTTCCGTAGATGCTCTGGAAAGAACGCTTAGTAGAAACAGATTGGTATCCGTTCAGGCGCAATTAACGGCCAAAAATGGAGAAGTTGATAAAAGGCTCGGTTTATTAGCGAGCTGGAAAGAAGCTTTTGTTGGTGACTTGTTTGAAGAATCGCATGGGGTTAGAACTCAGGAAGAAAGTTATGCTACTCTTGCATTTACCGATGGTAGTAATATCATTGTGAACCCAAATACAACGGCAATAATCAGAAAGTCCAGAATTGATAAACTCAATAAAAGTGCCGATGCTGAAATCACATTAGTAGAAGGTGGGCTTTTATCTAAACTTTCGGCAGCCGGAAAAGATCGAAGTACATATATTCTTAATGCCGGAGCCTCCACAACTGAGTTACATACGCTGAACTTCTTCGCCGAAAACACCGGAAACAGTAACGTTAAGCTTTCAAATTATGACGGAGATGCTCAGGTATCAGCAAATAACGTAATCGTTACAATTCGCAAGGACGAAGGTACGGTTGTAAGAGGAAATGAGGCTCCTCTCCCACCGGTAAAGCTATTGTCAGCTCCTAAATACCTTACTTCTAAATTAGACACTATTTTATATCAACAAGATTTTATACTAACCTTTAAAAAAGTTGAAAATGCCGTAAGCTACAGAGTTGAGTATAGCACTTCTTATAACTTTGATGGAAATGTGGTCGTTAAAGAGATCGAAAATAACCGATTACTGATTAATGATCTAAAGCTTGGAACTACATACTTAAGAGTTCAGTCTGTTGATAATCTTGGATTAAAGGGACCTTTTTCTGAACCTTTGAGAATAATCAGAAATGAGGACACCAAAGCCCCTCCAATTTTCGGAGATCAATTCGCCAAATCTATATTTTTTACTGAATCAAATTCTGTAACTGTTATGGGAGTTACTGAACCTGATGCGTTGGTCAAGGTAAATGATAAGACCGTGAAAGTTTTAAAGTCAGGTGCTTTCAATTCTGATGTAATTTTAAACTCAATGGATCAAATAATCTCAGTAACAGCCACTGACGGCTCTCAAAATAGTACAAGAAAAGAACTTAGAGTAGCTCATCTTACTACAGAATATTTGTTTGATATTAGTGTAGATGGAATTAATTTGGGTAACGAAATTACAAGTTCAAACTCATTAAAAACAATAACCGGAATAGCTTTTCCTGAAATGGAAATTACTTTAATAAATGGAACTACTACTAAGACAGTTAAAACTGATTCACAAGGTAGATGGGGCGTAACAATGAACGTGCAACAAGGCAAACTTTCCATTACATTTAGAGCAAATCAAAAAGGCATTGCAGCATTAACCAAATCGTATTCGGTTAAGTAAATTCTCAACAGGTTACTATGATAAAACGACTAACAATCGTTCTTACTTTATTATTTATTTCGCATTCTGTTTATGGACAAGAGATTTATCTTTCTATATCCGGTAAAAACACGCCTATTAAAAGCGGCGATTCGCGCAATCAATACGATATCTGGATTAAACCCAATGGTAGTGCTCAAAATGGAAAGCTTGAGATTTTTGATGCAGGGCTGGGTGGCGCTGTAGATGTTTTTACTCAAAATGGAGTAACTACTTCTACAACATTTTCTGTATTTCGTTTCGATGACATTTATGCTATCGAAAATGGAAATCTCAGATCGAAAGCGAATCCCAAAAATCAATTAACTTCATTAACCACAAATACTGAAGAACGCTTTAAGAACAGATGGGTTTCATTAACAGATATTGATCCTGCTGCAGAAAATGGATTTGTAGTTAGAGTTACAACCGATGGTGGAGACGATGTAAACAGTTTCAATATTCGTGTTAGCTCCAACACAGGTCAGATACTCTCCGGGAAAAACTGGAAAATCATCACCGTTGATCTTTCTATTGGTTTGTTTAATTCACAAAGAAGTTCTGTATTCCAATTGCGCCCGTATCAACTAGTTGAATCCAATATTTCTCCCCGATTAGTTGCAAGCGGCGAAGAAGACTCCAAACTTGGCAAAATGGATTCTTTTGGTGAAACTTATGAACTAACCAGATCAGGAATTCCTGCGACAAAATTTGGGCTTACAAATAAATGGGGACTTACCATATCAGGCTCTACTGATAGAATTAATACGCTTACCGTTTACGGATTTAATGCCCCTGTACTTTGGCTTTTTGAGCCCTTTGTATCAGAGAACAACAGAAAACCGAATCTTGCTATAAATGAAGTTCCAAGCCAAGAGTGTGTTGAAAAGCAATTTGAGCTTGCCGGAAATGATTTCAATAATTCTGAAATAAGTAATTCTCGCTGGATTCAAGACAACGTCCAGGTTGCATCCGGTAAAACGCCTACCATCTCCTCCGATACTCCCGGAGAACTGCGTTATACTGTGCTCATTCCCAATCAAAGATCGTTATTCCCTGAATATTGGACTTATTCAAAAACCGTATTTATAAATACACCACCGGTTGCACGCATTAACGCCCCAAAAAGCATCCTCTCTCCTTCTGAAACTGTATTTTTAAGCGGAAACAGTTCTTATGATATAGAAGGAAAAACTCTTTCCTATCAATGGTATGTAAATGGCTCTCAACGTGGCAATGCTTCTACATTTCGTTTTTCGAATACCATTTCAGGTACTTACACTGTTTCTTTAAGAGTTTCTGACGGTGGAACTAACCCAAATTGCTCTATCGATGAAACAGAAGTTCAACTCAGAGTAAACACACAGCCCTATGCTGAGTTGATCGCTCCCACTGTTATAGGTACCAATGAAAATGTGATAGCTTCGGTATCAAATCAAACTGATTCTGATAACGATTCCTTGAAGTTTAGCTGGCAAGGAGTCGGAATTGTAGGATCAAACAAAGCTTCCTCAGTTACGATAAACCACACTGAACCGGGCGTTTATCCAATTAACTTGATCATTAATGATGGTTCCGGAGCAAGTAATGGAATCTATTCTGTTACAAAACGATATGAAGTGAATGCACCGCCTGTTCCTGTGTTCACTTTAAAAGAAAAAACAGCTCCCGGTGAGAACCTCACGTTTGATGGAACAGCATCTTCTGATCAAAACAACAATCCTTTGCAATACAAATGGTTTGTGAACGATAATCTTATCGCTTCTCAATCTGTGGCGAGTTTTCAGTTTACTGATCCCGGGGTTTACAGAGTTAAATTATTAGTTGATGACGGAAGAGGTGTTTCTAACTCCGTACAAGAGTTAACAAAAATAGTTAGAGTAAACTCAGCTCCACTTCCTGTGATTACGGCAGCCCGAGTTACTTCAAACTCTAAAGTGGCTTTTTCTGCTGAACAAAGCTCAGATTCAGAATCATCCTTAAGTAGTTACTCTTGGGACTTTGGAGATGGAAATTCAGGAACCGGCCCGAGAGTGCAACACACTTATTCTAAAACCGGGGAATATCGAGTTACTTTAAGAGTAAATGATGGCGAAGGTTTATCGAATAGTGTTCGCACAACAGAACATATTTTATTAATAAATCAATATCCAAAAGCGGAATTCACCTCTCCTGTAGTGGTAGCTCCTGGACAACAATTTACATTAGATGGTTCACCCAGTACTGACGTTGATGGGTTAATTACCAGCTACGAATGGTACAACGAAGGCGAATTGATCGGGACCGGAGAAAAACTTACGACTACCTTAAATAAAACCGGAGTTACAAATATCTCTTTACGTGTAAAAGATGACTCCGGATATGAACTTGCAGAAGGCATTAAGACCAAAAAAATTCGGGTAAACACACCACCTGTTCCTGTGTGGGTTTCAAATGTAGATTACGTAGCTCCGAATGTGGAAACAAGATTCACTGCACAAGAATCGTATGATTTGGATGGAAATATTGCTCAGTACATCTGGAGGTTCAACGATGGCGTAGAATTAAAAGGGCGGGTCATCCAAAGAACATTCAAAGACAGCGGTACAAAGTCTTTCACACTTACCGTAGTAGATAATGATAACCTTTCAAACTCCAGAGCTTCCTTAAATGGAGAACTGAAAGTAAATCACCAACCTCTTATTATTACAGAACCGGTGCTGCGTTCAAATGCTCTTTCCGTTAAACTGGATGCCACCTCAAGTTATGACCTTGATAATAACCCTTTAACCTTTGAATGGACTTTACCTGATGGTACAAAAAGAAATGAGTCTTCATTTACATGGCAAGCGAAGGAAGCGGGTGTTCATTTTATAGGATTAACTATTGATGATGGATTAGGTTTAAAAAATAGTGTCACTAAAGAATCGATTCGGGTTTTAATAAACAGACCTGTAAAAGCCGTTGTTGCTTCTCAAATAGCTTCATGTACCGGCCAAACGGTGTTATTTAACAGTTCTCAGAGTTTTGATCCTGACGGAGATGCCTTTAGTGTAAATTGGGATTTTGGAAATGGTCAAACTTCTGATCAGGCGAACCCATCGTACGTGTACGAAACACCGGGTATTTATGAAGCGAAGTTGACGCTTAATGATGGTTTTACAGAAGAACAATCTGTTGCTACGATTCCTGTAATTATCGAAGGTTCTCCTGTTGCGAAATTGAATCTTTCTGACACTACTATTTGTGTAAATAAAAGCATTCGTTTTGATGGTTCATCAAGTACAGATCCTTCAGGCTCTCTTCCTTCGTTTAGTTGGGATACCGGAGATGGGAAATCGAAAACGGGCGCTGTAATTGATCATATTTTTACTGAACCCGGTGTTTACACCGTTTCCTTAACTGTTGAAGGTTCCGGCTCCGGAAGGTGTAGCAATATTAGCCAAACAACGGCAACGGTAACGGTAGTTGAAGGTCCTGAGGCTATCTTTGAACTTCCTGAATACACCATACCGGGACAATCCGTAACTCTTAACGGTTCTGAATCAAAAGCAGAAGGTGGAATTAAATCTGCAAAATGGTTGATCGATTCTGAAAAAGGTCAGCAAACTGTTGAAGGTATAAACAGCTCATTCACTTTCAATGAACCCGGTGAATATTTGGTAACTCTTGAACTTCAAACCAATACTGAAACAACTTGTAATACCGTAAGCCTCACAAAAAGTATCAAAGTTAATGCCAAACCAGTAATTACCTGGGACCTCCCTTCTACTATTGCCGCTGGTACGGATCTGAAACTCGATGCGTTGAGATCAAAGGATAGCGATGGATTTATCAAGTCTTACAAATGGTATTTAGATGGAAATTTAATTAGTGAAAATGCCGCTGAAATCATAAAAGCAATTGAACCGGGCGAGCATACAGTGAAGCTTGAAATTACGGATAACACATCGGCAACTAATAATAAAAGCTCGCAAGAGAAGAAATTCTTCGCCAACAGTAAACCATCTCCTGTAATTATTGCTCCGGCTTCTGTGTTCTTAAACCAAACAGCAACATTCAGAAGTGCCTCAAATCAGGACGCAGATCAGGACATGTTAACCTCAACTTGGATTTTAGATGGTAAAACCATTCCAAATCCAGTTTTTGAAGTCACCAATCCTCAAGGACATAAACTTGTACTTGTTCAAAATGATGGAAGAGGCTTCTCAAATTCTGTTGACAGCTCAATTATTAATGTCACACCAAAGGCTTTACCTAAAGCGAATCCGGATCTGCCAAATCTAATCGCTGTTGGAGGTTCGCTTTCATTGCCGGATATCAGAATGGAGAATCCATGGAGATTTAAAATTCAGAATAGAAACGAATTAACCTGGACTGCCCCAAATACTGACGTAAAAACAATTACCCTCTCCTATCTAAAGGAGGGTGAAGAATTGGTGTCGCAAACTTTCCCGATACAAGTAGTTCCAAGATTGAACTTTACTGAAACAGCAGATTCCAGAACTATTGAATGGAACCCAGCAAACCCCGGAATTATTCTTCGAGCTCCTAATGTAAACCGAGAAAGCTCAGATGTTCTTTACACTTGGAAAAATCGTGGGCAAACAATTGGAACCGGCAAACAAATTGGTGTTCAACTGGTTAAAGGAGAAAATACATTCACTGTTCAAGTTACTGATGAAAGAGTAGCAAGATCTACTCCTATCACAATTGATATAGTTATAATCACGGAATAATCGAACATTCAATTGCATTGAACTGTCTTTCATTTCACACTAAAAGACAGTAGTTTAATTCGTTAATAAATTACCAAAATAAGGCTCTTTTGAAGATCATAATTATAGGTGCCGGAGAAATTGGTTACGACCTTGCCAGTGTTCTCTCTAAAGAAAAACATGATGTCGTTATTCTTGATCGTGAGAAAGATTGCCTTACCAAAGCCTCCGAAACCCTGGACGTACTTGTAAAAGAAGGAAATGCTACTTCAGCGAACGACCTTAACAAAGCAGGTGTATCGCAAGCAGATATCGTAATTGCAGTTACCAGTGTTGACGAAGTGAATATGATCGCTTCTATGATCAGTAAAAAGCTGGGTGCAAAAATGGTGATTGCACGTGTTCGAAATGACGAATTTTCACATCCAAGTTCTCCTCTAAAAGCTATTGATCTGGGAATTGATGTAATGATCAATCCTGAGTTAAGCGCCGCTCAAGAAATTGCTCAATTGCTGAAACGATCTGCGGCCAGTGATGTAATCAATCTTGCGGAAGACATGCTCCAGTTGATAGGAATACGTTTGGATCGCAATGCTCCCCTTATTGGCAAATCTTTGATCGAATATGCTTCTGAAAATAACGATGTAACATTTCGTGTAGTTGCTATAGCTCGTAGAGGAAGAACACTGATGCCTCGTGGACCTATGAAATTGCAAACATTTGATCAGATCTTCATACTTGCAAAAACAGAAGATATACCTGCTATTATTAAAACCACAGGAAAGTCTGAGACCAATCTGAATAGAATCATGATCGCAGGTGGTACGGGAATTGGAACTACCATCGCCAGAATTTTATGCGGAGATCCAAAGAAAGACTGGTCGGTTAAATTGATCGAACCTGACTACGAAAAAGCAGAAGAGCTGGCTATTGAACTAAAAAATGCAATGGTTCTTCATGGAAACCCTACCGATCCTGATTTACTCGCTTCAGAAGGCATTACAGATATGGACGCTTTTATAGCCGTAACAGATGATGAGGAATCTAATATCATTTCTTGTTTAATGGCAAAGCATTTAGATGTTAAAAAGACGGTAGCTTTGGTGTCAAAACCTGATTTTATTCCCCTTGCACAAACTATTGGTCTGGACGCTGTTGTAAATAAAAAAGTAGCTGCTTCAAACGAAATTCATCGCTATGTGCGAAGCGGACAAGTTATATCAGTTACCGAATTACGAGGGATAAAAGCGGAAGTTATTGAGTTACTTGCTGCTGAAAAATCAAAAATTGTCGGTAAAGAAATCCAAAAAATTAAACTTCCTGAAGGTTGTATAATTGGTGGTGTTCTTTGTCAGGGATCAGTAGAAATTGCAACCGGTAAAACAGTGATTAATGCAGGCGATAGAGTGATGGTTTTCTGCCTGCCTGAAGCTATCGATAAAATAACCAAGCTATTCAGCAATGGCTAAATCCAAAAATAAAAGTGTTATCAATGCTTTTAACCGCCCTACAATCGACTTTCTGGTAGTATTAGGTGTTCTTGGCGCATTCATCTTTTTTATGGGATTTGCACTTTTACTGCCTGCCGGTATTGATCTTATTTACGGACAAGATACCTGGCATACTTTCCTTGTTTCAGCAGGCATTGCATTCGGTCTTGGAGGGTTGCTTTGGTTTTTTTTTAAACCAAAAAATGAACTTCGTATTCGTGAGGGATTTTTAGTAGTAAGTTTAACGTGGCTTGTTCTTTCTTTAGTTGGTGCATTGCCTTTTACCATTTCAGGAATACTGCCTAATTATACTGATGCTGTTTTTGAAACCATGAGTGGACTTTCAACAACAGGTTCCACTGTTTTAGGCGGAACTACAAGCACCGGTATCGTTAATCCTGCGATCGAAGATCTTCCGAAGAGTTTTCTGTTTTGGCGTTCTTTAGCACATTGGTTGGGCGGCATGGGAATTATCGTGCTTTCATTAGCCATTCTTCCGCTATTGGGCATTGGTGGAATGCAGCTTTTTCAGGCTGAATCACCCGGACCAACAACGGATAAACTAACTCCTCGGGTACAGGAAACTGCGAAATTACTTTGGGTGGTATATGTTGCATTTACCGCCGCTGAGTTTCTGCTATTATGGCTCCATCCTTCCATGGATTGGTTTGACGCCATTAACCACGCCTTTGCGACACTTGCAACCGGAGGGTTTTCTACCAAAAATGCAAGTATTGCCGCTTTTGATTCTTTGTACATTGATGCCGTAATTACTGCTTTCATGTTCTTGGCAGGGATCAATTTTGCCATGCACTTTCGTTTACTACGAGGAGAATTCGAACCCTTTTTTGCAAATCGAGAAACCAGATTTTATACCCTCATAACCATGATTGGAATTTTGGGCATCTCTTTTTCTCTTTGGTTTTGGGATGATTATTCCATTATCAAAGCGATTCAATATGGAGCATTCCAAGCTGTTTCTATCATCACAACTACTGGATTTGGAACTGATGATTATGAGCTTTGGTATTCCTTTGGGGCTTTTCTATTGCTGATCTTTTTTTTTACAGGAGGTAGTGCCGGATCAACCGGAGGTGGAATAAAAATGATTCGTTGGATGATATTGATTCGTAATACGGGCCGTGAGATCAAGCAAATCATCCATCCAAGAGCAATTCTTCCGGTACGAATCGGCGATCAAGCCATTAATCAAAATATTCAACGAACCGTACTCAGCTTCTTTATTCTGTATATGTTCATTTTTGCGATCGGAGCTTTTATTATTTCTCTATTTGGATATGATATTATGTCCTCAGCCGGAGCAAGTATAGCCGCACTTGGAAATATTGGTCCGGGATGGGGGGAATTTGGCCCAACCGACAGCTTCGCCAAAATGCCTTATTTAGGAAAATGGGTAATGATCATGCTAATGATGATCGGCCGTCTGGAAATCTTTACCGTGTTAATCATCTTCTCTCCTGCCTTTTGGAAGCAGTAGTTGAATAATGAATATCGAATCACCAATAATGCTTTCAATACTAGCTACATTTGCTTCACTCCATCCCTCAGCGATAGAAAAGTAATGATCTAAACCAAAGCTGTCATCTCGGACAAACCTGATCCGAGATCTCCTCGATTCAATCTCGTAATATACTTGGAGATTGCGGATCGTTCAATACTATCAAGCTATACGTTAGGCTCTACCTTCACTGAAAGTTTAGTTAGATCAACAGTTCTTCGTCCGCAATGACCTTTACCTCACTCCATCCCTCTGCGGTGGAATTATAAGAAAAAGTTAAATATTCAAATTCTCAATTGGACTTTTCACATCTTTCAGGCCTCGACAGCTAACATGCGTATAAATTTGTGTTGTTGAAATATGTTTATGTCCAAGCAGTTCCTGAATAAATCGAATATCCGTTCCATTATCTAATAAGTGAGTAGCAAAAGAATGTCGTAAGGTATGTGGGGTTGCTTTCTTTTTAATGTTCGCTTTTTTTCGATGTCTTCTCATGAGCTGTTGAACAGAAGCACTTGAATATTGCCCTCCATTCTGACCTTCAAACAAGTATTCTGTTGGTTTGTATTCGCTTACTTTTGCGAGGGAGTCAGCGAAGCACGACCGCTGCAATCCCCATGAAATTGCTTCGCTATGCTCGCAAAAGGAAATCCTTTTTCCCTTTAGCTTGATGAATACGAATTTGCATACGATCAGAATCAATATCGCTGATCTTGATATTCAGTATTTCACCCAATCTTAAACCTGCCGAATAACATAAAGTAAAAATGGTTTTGTGTTTTACGTTGGTAAAAGAATTTAACAGCCTTTGCACCTCTTCTACAGATAGCACTTCAGGAATAGTAGAAAGTTTTTTTATTTTGATATTGAAGTCGAAATCTATGCTTTCTTTTAGTATATCTTTATACAGAAATTAACTGAGGCCAGAAGTTGTTTCTCCAAAGGAGTCCTTAGGACATCATCGAGTAGCTGTAACCCATTTCTTTTTTGGCGTGATGGAAAAATGATTCCAAAACTGACCCTGTAACTTTTTCAATATTATAAACCTTAATAAAATCTAAAAAGATGAGTAAGCCATTAAGGTAAGAACGCAACGTATTTTCACTACAATTCTTTAGCGAAAGATGATGATTATACTTTGAAATTAATTCGGTTTTATTCATATTATCCTCATTATTTTAGCTTTATCGTTGTGCTTCATACTGAAAAAACCAAAAAGGTGTCTAATTGGACTACTTTTTGTATATTTGATAAATGAATAAAAAAAGGGAGCTTTATTTCTTCAAAGACTATTTTGAGGATTTTTACGAAAACCAAACTGATAAAGTAAAAAAGAAAATCATTTGGACTTTAAAGGTTATTGAGGAAATTGACCGAGTTCCCGAGGTTTATTTAAAACATCTGAAAAACACAACTGGACTTTATGAAATCAGAGTCCAAGTTGGGAATAATATTTTCAGAATTTTTTGCTTTTTCGACTTTGACAATTTAGTAGTCGTAGGTCACGGATTTCAGAAGAAAACCCAAAAGACACCTAAACAACAAATCGAACGAGCTGAACAGATAAAAAAAGAATATTATGAAAGCAAAAAATAAAAATTTAAAAAGTCTTGACCATTTTGTTGATGAAAAAATCGGCAAAAGAGGAACTGAAAAACGAGAAGAATTTGAAACAGAATATGACGCTTTTAAACTTGGAGTTTTAATCCAAAAAGCAAGAGAAGATAAAGGACTTACTCAAGAACAATTAGCTGATTTAGCTGGAACGAACAAATCTTATATCTCGAAATTAGAAAGAAACCTAAAAGATATCCGTTTTTCGACATTACAGCGGATTATTAACGATGGTTTGGGTGGGCATCTTGATATATCCATAAGACTTGAATAGAAAAGTACGAAAGCACAACACCGTGTATAATTA
>CAXBHO010000102.1:0-13564 GCA_963975485.1 uncultured Balneola sp.
GTCCTCGTTCGGAATGCAGTCCTGAAGCTCCAGCTTCAAAAAACCATTACCTCTTGCAGATATTCTATATATTCATCTCCGAACCTGAGTTCCCACAAAGTGATGCCCTCGGC
The DNA here is from genome assembly GCA_963975485.1 of uncultured Balneola sp. Taxonomy (GTDB): domain Bacteria; phylum Bacteroidota; class Rhodothermia; order Balneolales; family Balneolaceae; genus Balneola. The sequence goes on from CAXBHO010000102.1 coordinate 114, forward strand.
AGATTATAAAAACCTCCATCACCCACGCCTTCCAGAGTTGTACGGCGGACAGGTCGCTTTCAGCGAAATGATGGAATGAGTCATGATTGAACTCGTTCCCCTCATATTAAACTCGTTCCGAACGTCCTCGTTCGGAATGCAGTCCTGAAGCCTGACCACCGACAAAGGCGGGCTTCAGCTTCAAAAAAGCCTATTTTAAAATTTTTTGTAAGGAATTGCTTTTAAAACTGTCTTACCTAATTAAAAACCCATGGGTAGAAGCCGTTTCAAATTCCACGAAAATTACCATCCTGAGTTCGATATAGTTCGATATAGTTCGATATAAAAACATACATTTTTATTGACTAGTGTTGCTACCATAAAGAAAATATAGCAATAATTTAATTAGCAGCTTTGCATATAATTTGGATTAAGTTATTGTTTATTCTGCCACAGGCACGCCTTTGGCGGTTAATTGGTAAGATGAGTTAAATTCCTCCCCTTTTGGTTCTGATCTAAATAACGACTATACCAATTAACCATTAACGACACTAGATATCGATGATGTTTGTCTAAAAGGCTTCCAATTACTCGGCCTTTGAACGGTGGTCGGACAAAGTGAGCGAACAGATTTGCGTGTCCGAATGGACGAATAAATCTCTACTGGCTCGATATTGAAAACTATCCGGTAAGAACGAAGACCATGAGATTTATTCAGCAACACTGTTCCTCACGCCGACCAGTGTTCATAGCCAGGAGTTTCCCGCCAATTGGCGGATTGCCAAAGGCATTGTTACTTTTGTCGGTACAAAAGTAAGACAAAGCAGCTATCGCCCGCAGAACATGGAATAAATTTGTGTGTTTTCTGTACGTTTTCGAAAGTGTGATACTAAATAAACGTTTTTTAATGGATATGTAATCATGGAAAGTCATCTCCATTGTACAATTCAGCATGAAGAAATTTCCAAAATAGTTAAGAACTTCAAGTCATATACTGCGAAAATGATTATCAATTCATTGGAAAAGAGAGGCCGAACTTTGATTCTGGATAAACTCCGCTTTGCAAAGAAAATGCATAAGAAACAAAGCCAGTACCAAGTTTGGCAAGAGGGTGTGCATCCTACACAGATAGATTCAGATGAGAAGATGGAAAAGGTGTTAGACTATATTCATTTTAACCCTGTAAAGGCAGGATTTGTTAGTAATCCAGAGCACTGGAGATATTCTTCAGCTATTGATTATACTGGAAAGGGAGGTTTGGTGCCGGTTACTTTGTTTGGTGAAAATAGAAGCTTGAGCCTGCCTGTCGGCAGACAGGCTTCAGGACTGCATTGCCAAGCAGGAGCTTGGGAACGAAGGAAAATCTCAAATTCTGAATATTGGTTTAGAGTCAGTATCGAAGAATACTAAATCCAGCGCCTTACTTTTTGCTGATATTCTATATATTCATCTCCGAATAAATTGATAAGCATTTCTTCTTCTGGTTTGATTTGATAGGTATTCATATACCAGATAAATACTGGGATCATTAGAAAAGAAAAGCCATTACCTAAATATAGTGTAAAAGCTATGAGAACTATCAAAAGTCCTAAATACATTGGGTTTCTTGTATATTTGTAAATCCCATTTTTAACTACTGATGAAGAGTTTTCCGGTTTATGAGGGTTCACTGTAGTTTTATTAATAGAAAATTGAACAACTCCCAAGATTCCTAAAATAACTCCAATCAAACCCAAAGAATAAACTACCCATCGGTTAACAGAAAACTCGAGAATCTCCATCGATATTTGGTTAGAAATAACCCCCATTATTAAGGCACTTCCGGCAAATACTATTACCGGAGGAATTTTAAGACTTATTCTTTTCATGTTTCTTAAAAGGCATCCAAAACAAACCCTTCACATTTTGATCTTCTTCTGAATCAAAAGTATCAAGTCCTAGGTTTATAGAGTGAGGATCTTCGTTAAGATTGAAGGTTTTGCAGATTCTGTCCCAGAATGAAAACAGAGAACTGTAATTTGAATCTGTTTCAGATTGAATTCTTGAATGGTGCACTTTATGCATGGCAGGAGTCACAATAAAGATGCGTAGAAATTTATCCAGTTTTTCGGGAACTCCAATATTAGCATGATGAAATTGTACTACAATAATCAGCAAGATTTCATACACCAAGAGCTCCCAAATATGCAATCCTATGAGTACGATAATTCCCGTTCTTAAAATAGAAGAGAAAATGATCTCGCCCGTATGGAATCTATTGGCTGTAGTTACATCCATATTCGGATCGGAATGGTGAACGCGGTGGAATTTCCAGAAAAAAGGAATCCGATGATTCATCACGTGCCAGAAATAAGTCCAGGTATCCATTAGCAGAACTGCACCAACTACGTGAGCCCAATTAGGTAGAGCCAGCCAATTCAGTATACCGAAATTACTTGTAGTAGCCCAGTTTGAAGCCCACAACCAAATCCCCGCGAAAAGAAATGACGTTATTGCAGCATTAACCAAGCCTAAAGAAGCATTTCTGAGTAAATGTTTCCATCTCAGCTTTCCTTTATCTTTAAAAAAATCAAAAAAGGGATGAGCTTGTTCATATAAAAGTAAAAGCACTAATCCGGAAACGGCTACAATAGTTTGGGTTTGATTTAATAGATCAAGTAAAGCTTGCATAGTTTGATTTAATAACGATTACTTTTTCTCAAAACCCGATTCTACCAAATCATTATAGCCACCCAGGTTATGCACCTTTTCGAAGCCTTTTTCCTTCATTAATTGGGCTACTTTTCCGCTTCGATTTCCTGATGCACAATTTTTTGTTTTATCTAAAGAATCCATTTTTTCTTTGATCACCTATAATAATTCCAAATTTTTCTAAACTTGATATTCATACTATCATCAATATGTTACAAACAATCATAATATACTATCCCTCTCTAGCCATTTATTATTAGAATTCAGACTACCACACAAAGTCATAAAAGTAACTTAAACATAAAAAGGAATTACGTATTAAGCTTGATTAAAAACTTGACTTTTTATTTCTATATATATGGAACGAGTTTACGCTTAGATATAAAAATTTTTGCGTATAAATTATAATTTAAATTAATTGTTATGTATAAATTTATTAAAAAATTAGTTGCATTATGCACAATTCTAGTGATAGCTATGTCTTTATCTTATGGCATACCTCCAACAACAGTTGAAATATGTAAAGGCAATGGAGTCAAATGTGAGGCAGATGTGGAGACACCTGCTGGGAATATGAAAGTAACTTCTGAGAAAACTAAAGGAAGTGCTTCTGTGATAATTACTTTTGAATAATCCAATGATAAAATCTTATATAATGAAGAAAAAAATATTCGTAATTGTCACTTTCATTCTTTCAATATTAGTTATGTCTAAGCCTCAATCAAAAGGCACATTATCTGCGTGTAAAGGCTCAGGAATAAAATGTGAAGTCACAATAGACTATGAAGTTGAAGGAGAATCTAAAACTCTTGAAGTTAAATCTGAAAAAACTAAAGGAACTGCATCAGTTACCATAGTATTATAAACTGGAGATTATTATGAAAAAGCAATACAAAACTATCTTCTTGTTACCCATTGCTCTCATTGTGATCCCTTTCTCTATTTTCTTTGAAGCAAAAGCTTTAAGTACAAATGAGTCAGGGCCCTGTGCTGAAGCAGCTGAATCAGGAGTCTGTGTTGGTTCTGGAGAATCTTGCAAAATCGGTAACGGTGGATGGATTACAATTCAATGCGGAAAAGATAAAGGAGGAGCCGCAATTGAAATCGAATTCGAATAAATAATCTAAATAGACCCGATATCCTCAAGTTCGGGTCTATTTATTTTTCTTAACCCTACTTATTAGTTTAGATCCACAACTAAATTTTCATAAATGAAATATATTTATATTCAATTTTTAATTTTATCACTCATTTTAATTGCAATTTCTTGTTCAGATAATAAAATAGACAATTATGACTTTTCGCCACTTGAACCTGAGAGTGTTTTCAAATTTGAACAAGAGCTGAACATTAAAGATAATTTTTTTGAAAAAGATACATTAATTGATCTCCCAGATTTTACAAATACCATATACAAAATTCAGTCCTCTGATGGAGTAATATATTTCAATGATTCAAGGGCTATTTATACATTGAATGAGAATTTAGAGGTTAAAGAGTACTTTGTCCCTAACAAAGGAAAAGGACCTGCTGAGGTCACTCAAATTTTTCGTTTTGATATATTAAAAGATTCTGTTATTGCAATTGCTAACTATCCTGAACAAAGAATTTTAATTCATGATTTAGTTAATGATACTGCATATGTACTTCAAACAAAATATGATAATGATGTCTTAATTAGGAACTCAAACAACTTTATTGCTTTAAAAACTAATAGCGAAACTGGAAAAATGTTTCAAGCTTTAAGCCTTTTGGATGATAATCAGAGCTCTTTTGGTGAACTTTTTAACAACCAAATCAGATCATTAGATATGTTAAATGCACACATCGATACATACAATCGAGAAAATTTTGTTATTGCTTTCAATTCAGTTGGGTATATGGCAGGGTTTAATTTTGATGGAAGCATTACATTTCTTGCAGAAAGTTCAATTTTTCCAGGCTTTATTGGGAAGTATGTCACAAGAAATGGCATTTCTTACTTTGATGATGAAGGTAAGACAATCACCAACGCATTAACGGTTGGGGAAAATGAATTTCATATCTTTACTCGCCTTTTTGGAAATAAAAAAGGCGAAATTCTTGGTTCTATAATTGATGTATTTGATTTGCGAAGTGGTCAATATATATATAGCTACAAACTAGATGAAGAAATTGACGAGTTTGAATTAGTATCAGATTCGATTCTAGTTGGAATTACTGAACAACATCAACTCGGGGTATGGAAAAAAGAATAAATAAAGCACTGTATATAGCTGTTTTTTCAATAATTATAATCCAAATTATATACTACTTGATTATCCATATAAGTGAAATAGAATATTTTAGATATTCATTAAAATATTTCACGCCTGATTTTATAAACAAATACAAGATAGAGTACCTTATTATTTCATATGAAATTTTACTTTTATGCAACTTATTTGTTCTTAGAATAAGATATGTTCTAAGATTATTAGTGACATATTATATATTTAATATTCTATCAATCATCTATTTTCTAATGGATAGTTATTTTTATGGATGTGGTTGTGAATTATTTTTTAAAACTACTAACTTTACTTCATTATTCTTTTTTAGCGTAATACCTTTTGCAATTACTGTCTGTACTTTGATAAATATTGAAAAATCAATATTGTCAAAAAAAATCCTAGCGTTCATCAAACACAGCTGAAAATTGAATAACTACCAGTGTGGTTTTCAGCGATAACTTCTTTACTGACTTCAGTCCTTAGATAATGTCGGCATAGATCTATCTATGTCGGTTAATTCTTCTCAAAACCCGATTCTACCAAATCCTCATAGCCCCCTAAATTATGAACATTTTCAAATCCTTTTTCTTTCATCAATACGGCAGCTTTACCGCTTCTGTTCCCTGATGCACAGTACAAATAGTAGGTTTTAGTCTTATCCAGAGAATCCAATTTTTCTTCGAATTCTCCTGAAGAATAATTGTATCCCACTAGTGCTCCTTTTAAGCTGCCTTTATCATATTCATCTTTAGTTCTTACATCGATAATTATCCCGTCTGCTTCTATTTTGTTTTCAACAGCCTGCTCCGATGAAGTTACATGCAGTTCACCCTCTTTTTGAAAATAGATCACCGCATAAGCTAACGCTAAAACTAATCCAATAAGTAGTATCAAAGTTGATTTCTTCATTCTACGAGTTTAATTAAAAATTAAATAACTGACTCTTTTTCAAATCAGAATTAAAACTTACTTCCAATGCTCTTCAGCGATCGCTTCTTTACTAAGTTCATTGCTTAGATAATGCTCTGCATCTAATGCCGCTTTACATCCTGTTCCTGCTGCAGTAACCGCCTGACGATAAAAAGAATCCATTGCATCTCCGCAAGCAAAAATTCCGGGAAGATCTGTTTTTGTGGATTGTCCTTTAGTTTGAATATATCCGACATTATCCATTTTAACAACACCTTTAAAAAGGTCTGTATTAGGTTTGTGCCCAATTGCGATAAATACTCCGGTTACATCATCAAGTGTTGTGATTTCGGCCGTGTTTCGGTTTTTGATATTAACGCCTTCTACAACATTCTCACCCAGCACTTTTTCTACTTCGCTGTCCCACATAAACTCGATCTTTTCATTTTCAAATGCTCGGGTTTGCATAGCTTTTGAAGCACGAAGTTCATCACGGCGGTGAACTACCGTTACTTTGCTGGCAAATTTTGTTAGAAAAGTAGCTTCTTCCATTGCGGTATCGCCACCGCCCACAATTATTACGTGTTCATTTCTGAAGAAAGCTCCATCACATGTTGCGCAGGCAGAAACTCCTTTTCCACGCAGGCGCGTTTCACTTTCCAGACCTAACCACATGGCTGATGCTCCGGTAGAAACAATAATAGTATGAGCGTAGATTTCCGTTTTTTCATCCACTGTCATTTTATATGGCTGTGATTCAAAGTCAATATCAGTTACAAATCCGTATCTGCAATCTGCGCCGAATTTTGTGGCTTGTTTGCGGAAATCATCCATCATTTGTGGTCCCATCACGCCATCTGGGTATCCAGGGAAATTCTCGACATCAGTTGTGGTCATTAGTTGTCCGCCGGGCTCCGGACCTTCAAATACGATCGGATTTAGATCAGCTCTTGCGGCATATAAAGCTGCTGTTAATCCTGCAGGGCCACTTCCTACAATTACTACTTTAAATGTTTTTCCGGCGATGTCTTCCATTATAAATGATGTCTTAATTTTTTTGATCTAGTCAAAAGTACAAAAAATTAAACATCAAATTACTTGATTGTTTCTATCGTGTTAATGTGAATGCTCTATCGGAATAAAGAGAGGTTTTTACTGTTTATTCTTTTCGATTTAAGTGGCGAATCATCACATTTTGGTTCAAATGAACTTGTTGATACAGTTGACTGAACGTACACATCCTTGGTTTGATAAGTTTTAACTCCACTAACCCATAATTCATTTCCTTCTCGTTTGATATATGCAGAAGATCCTATTATTTCGCCATCTTCTACTTCTTCAATGAAGAACTTTCCTTCTGAATTTATTTCCACCAGTTCAGCTTTAGAAATAAAGTAGCAATCTTCAAAATCATAGTTGCTTGTAAATTCTATTTCTGTGTCATAGAACTCCATAAAAAATTCGCTTGAATCATCTTCAGCATATTCCCAAATTACTCCTCTAAACTCTTCGGGAAACTCTAATTTTGTATCTGAGTCACTTTTACAGGCTGTGCCAAAAAATAAAGCAACTATAACCAACAGTAGTATATTCGTAATTTTTTTCATTTTCTCAAATTTTGAAATTTAAACATTGATTTACTTTTAAATTCAATGCCACAATCGGGTGTAAAAGTAGAGACATCTTCATTTGATTTTATCCAGCGATCAATATCATTCTTTGAAATAATCCATTTCATCACATTGCCGTCAACTTCTATTGTTAATTCCCCTAAGGTTTTTTCATCTAACGCTAATACATTCAGTGTGTAAACATTTCCTTCATATTTAATAATCTCGTATAAAGGAGATATTACATAACAAGTGGGGTCATCAATATCGCCAACCCTTCCAAAATACGTTACTGTGTCGCTCTCAAAATAAATGAAAGATCCTTCACCGTCAGGTTCTTGATTAACATCCCTCTCCCAAACCCCCAAAAATTCCTGCGGAAACTCGGTACCTGTTTCCACATTATTTTTGTCTTTACAAGAATAAAAAAAAAGAAACTAATAGTAATATAAAAAGGATAAAAGTATTCTTAATCATAACCTTAACCATCTGTTTTAATTTTCTAAAGAGAAAAAAATTTAATATTAAAAGCAAGTTTTTTATTAAATATTTTCATGTCCAGTATCTCATTTATATACTGATAACTCGAAAAAACAGCTCTAAGGCATATAGTTAATTCGAAATTCTTAAGTTCTGTTAATAAAAAAGTACTCACGCCCTTATTGTCACTAACATTCTATTTTAGTATGTTAACACAAACCAAAAATGGAGAAATTATTTGATTATTTCTGTAATAAAAGAAACTGCCAAGCACGAAAAACGAGTTGCTTTATTTCCTGATGTAGTTTCCCAACTAGTCAAAAAAAATCTAGAAGTCTATATCGAGCAAGATGCCGGATTAGCTTCTAATTTTCTAGATAGCAGCTATGTGGAAGCAGGTGCAAAAGTCGCTTCTTCAAAGGATGAATTGCTATCAACTGCTGATATACTTCTTGCAGTTCAAGCTCCTTCACGGGAAAATCTTAAAAAGTTAAAAAAAGGTGCTACCCTGATTTGCTTTATTTGGGGACTACAAAATGCCGATCTCGTTTCTAGCCTTCAAGAACTTAATATTTCTGCGTTGGGGATGGATGCTATTCCACGTATTTCCCGAGCTCAAAATATGGACGCTCTTTCTTCAATGAGTTCTATTGCGGGTTACAAAGCATCTTTGATTGCCGCCAACGAACTGGACAAATATTTCCCGATGATGATGACTGCCGCCGGCACCATTCCTCCGTCTAAAGCGCTGATTCTTGGTGCAGGAGTTGCCGGATTACAAGCCATTGCTACTTGCAGAAAACTTGGTGCCGTTGTTGAAGCTTTTGATGTTAGACCTGCTGTAAAAGAACAGGTAGAAAGTTTAGGAGCAAAATTTATCGAGGTTGAGTTAACTGATGAAGAAACTGAAACCAAAGGCGGTTATGCTAAAGAGCTTACGGATGAAGATAAACTTAAGCAGAGGGAACTCATCCATCAACATGCAAAAAAATCGGACGTTATTATTACAACGGCATTAATCCCCGGCCGACCTGCTCCGCTTCTTATAACCAAAGAAATGGTCGCAGATATGAAACCCGGCTCCGTCATTGTAGATCTTGCTGCAGAAAATGGCGGAAATTGCGAGCTAACAGAGGCGGGAAGTATTAAGGTAGTGAACGAAGTAAAAATAGTTGGTCCAATAAACCTTCCAAGTCAACTTGCCAATCATGCGAGTACACTTTATGCAAAAAATATGCTTGCGCTATTAAACTTATTAATAAAAGAAGGAAAACCGGTTTTTGATTTTGAAGATGAAATTCTACTCAACACAACTGTAACCCATAACGGCGAAATTATTTCTCCATTAATTAAGAATAACTGAATTACGGATTAGGAATAAGCCGGTTATTTCTAATTCAAATATTCCTAATTCATCCATCATGACTGAAATCCCATTAATCTTACTCCTCTTCATATTCGTACTAGCTTGTTTTATTGGCTTTGAGCTGATTTCTAAAGTTCCCCCAACATTGCACACTCCATTAATGTCGGGAGCGAATGCGATATCCGGAATTACCATTGTTGGAGCATTGATCGTTTCAGGAGCAGATAGTAGCTTGATGACACAAATTCTTGGAATTATCGCAATAATTTTTGCAACCATAAATGTAGTTGGCGGATTTATGGTCACCGATAGAATGCTTGAGATGTTCAAGAAAAAAGGAGATGACAAATGAGCCCATTTTTACCTGATTACATCGTCTCTTTCCTCCCTGATGCTATACAGCTTATTTATCTCGTTGCTACTGCATTTTTTATCCGCGGATTGAAATTACTCGGCTCGCCGGCAACAGCTCGTAAAGGGAATCAGCTTGCAGCTATTGGAATGTTGATTGGTATCATCGTAACGCTATTTGATCAACAAATTATTTCTTTTGAATGGATTATTGCCGGAGTTTTGGTTGGAAGTTTGATTGGTGCAGTGCTTGCTAAAAAAGTGGCTATGACGGCAATGCCGGAACTAGTTGCAGTGTTCAACGGATTTGGAGGGGGCGCCTCTGCTTTAGTTGCATGGGGTGAACTCAGTAAGTTTAGTGATCCTTCTTTGATGGATACCACAAGCCTAGTAACTACCGGACTAAGTATCTTTATTGGGGCGCTCACGCTAACTGGAAGTTTCGTTGCTTTTGGAAAGCTGAAAGGATTTATATCCGGTAATGCGATCACTTTTCCTGGCTTGAATGTTATCAATATTGGCTCCATGATTGGTGTGGTAGCATTGATTGGAGTCTTTACTTTTGATCCCACCAATCAAACCATTTTCTGGATTATTCTTGGTCTTTCATTGTTGATAGGTATCACTTCTGTAATCCCAATTGGTGGAGCAGATATGCCTGTAGTAATTTCTCTGCTAAATTCCTATTCGGGGCTTGCAGCTGCTTTGGCCGGTTTTGTACTTGGCAATAATTTACTCATTGTTTCGGGTGCTTTGGTTGGCGCTGCAGGATTGATTCTTACTCAGATCATGTGTAAAGCTATGAACCGCTCTCTCTTCAATGTTATATTCGGAAGTTTTGGCGGAGATTCATCTTCTTCGGTAAGTTCAGGAACAGATGGTGATAAAACCGTTCGGGAAACTTCCGCAACGGATTTAGCCATTCAAGTTGCTTATGCTTCAAAAGTTGTGATTGTTCCCGGATATGGATTGGCCGTTGCTCAAGCTCAGCACATGATTAAAGAAGTAGCTACAAAATTAGAAGAGCGTGGCGTTCAGGTTAAATATGGAATTCATCCTGTAGCCGGCAGAATGCCGGGACATATGAATGTGCTGCTCGCTGAAGCTGATGTTCCCTACGATCAACTTTATGATATGGATCAGATCAATCCTGAGTTTGCTACTACAGATGTTGTTTTAGTTATCGGTGCAAATGATGTGGTAAATCCGATGGCAAAAACTTCGCCCGAAAGCCCTATTTACGGAATGCCTATATTGAATGTAGATGAAGCCAAACGAACAGTTGTATTTAAACGAAGCTTGAGTTTCGGTTATGCAGGAATTGATAACCCGCTATTCTACACAGAGAAAAACCAAATGTTTTTTGGGGATGCAAAGAAAAGCTTACAAGCGTTGAGTGAAGCATTAAAAGATGTTTGATCGCTGATTTAAGGATTTGATTGATTTGCACTGATTTGGCAGGATAGGGTTCATCTCCTTCTAAACTTTATCCTCGTTATAACTTTGCATTGCTTTTACAAAACAAACTGTTGCTAGAATTCCACAAACTACAAATACAGTAAACATGGCTTGTGATGGACCTTTTGATCCAGTAAAAACATGATCCATAAGCCAACCGGTTGCCGGTGGACCTATTCCAAATCCTACAATACTAATTACAAATAAATAGATCGAACCGGCAACGCCTCTCATCTTTGAGCCTACAAAATCTTGTATTAATGCGGCTGCCACTCCATTGTAAGATGACGAAATTATGTTGGCGCTTCCGATTAACATCAATCCCCAAAAAGCACTTTCTGCAAATAAACCGAAATAGTATAACGGAAGTCCACCAAGCGCTGCAACAATGCCCATTACGAATCTTTTTTCATCCCCAAATTTTACAGCCAGTTTATCAGCTAACCAACCTGAAAGATTAACACTCACTCCTGTTGCAAACATAAACCAACCATAACTACTTATAAGATTTGAGGAATTAAAAACATCGGTCAAAATAGTTCCTATAAAAGCCAGAATGGTATATCCGCTTAATGCCAAAAGGGAAAATCCCATTAAGTGATACCGCACTGCTGGTTTTTTCAGAATAAATTTCAACACATCTGAAAAGCTTTGATTCTCTGTCTTTGAAGTTCCTGACTTCTCTCTAATCGGTTCTTTAAGTACAAAATATGCAAGCACTGCCAGACCGATTCCCGGCAAGCCTACCGATTTTAATGCAACACGCCAGTCATAAGTTTCGGCGATTGACCCTCCAATCAAAAATGAAAGTCCAACACCAATAAATATTCCGGAAGCATACACGGAAAAAACTCTGGCTCGATGTTTTGGGCTGAAGTAATCTGCCAATAATGAATACACAGAAGGACTTAATGCTGATTGACTAATTCCTATCACAAACCTCGCTGAAATCAAGAATGCGAATGAATTCGCAAATCCACTCGCAAAAGTCATTAAGCTCCAAATCAAAAGCCCTGATAAAATGATATATTTTCTGGAAAATTGATCTGCCAATCTTCCCATGAAGATTCCACAGAAAGCATAAACCAGTGAAAAAGCAGGTCCGTAAAGAATTCCTACTTGGGTGTTTGAAAACTTAAGCTCCGCTTTTATTTGAGTTGCCAGTACAGCAATGATCTGACGATCTATAAAGCTGGAAATATAGATCACCATCAGAATAAAGAGCGCAAAAATTGCGTACAGCCCCGGTCGTTTATATTTATTAAAAAAACTCATTAAAGGAATTTAGAAACTATATCACACATAAGTTCCTTATCTGTAATACAATCTTTATGTTTAGAAAAATAAATTTCATTTATGCCAAAACTTCCCCGAAAAACTAAGAAACAAAAAGAACGAGCCAACAAGATTTTAAAAGAGCTCTACAAACACTATCCAAACCCGAAGTGTGAACTTGACCATAGAAATCCTTTTGAGTTATTGATCGCAACTATTTTAAGTGCACAATGCACGGATGTAAGAGTGAATAAAGTTACTCCAAAACTTTTTGAAACATACCCAACTCCGGAACTCATGGCGCAAGCTCCGCTCGAAGAATTGGAAGAATTAGTTCGAACAACGGGGTTTTTCCGGAACAAAGCTAAATCACTGAAAGAAACTTCTACGATAATCACAGAAGAATTTGACGGAAAAGTCCCTCAAAACATGGATGATCTTTTAACGTTGCGTGGAGCCGCTCGCAAAACAGCAAATGTGGTTCTGGGAAATGCTTTTGGAATCAATGAAGGCGTTGTGGTAGATACTCACGTTAAGCGGTTTTCAAATCGGTTCGGACTCACTAAGCACAAAAAAAATACGGATAAAATCGAACGTGATTTAATGGCATTATTTCCACAAGAAAACTGGACGGATCTTTCACACTTAATGATTCATCATGGGCGAGGACCTTGCAAGGCTCGAATTTCATCTCCACCGGATCATCCTCTTTGTAAAGAATATGGAATTAATTGTGAGTGCCAAAAGATGAGGAAAGAGGAAAAAGCTTCCTGAAATTCTATGATAAATTCTCGAAATTAAGGTTGAATTGTAAACCAAATCAGCCTTATATTTAAAATCGTTTCAGAAATGAAATGTTTTATTGAAAAGCGAGAGTAGCTTCCCTGTAGTTCGGGAGTAGAGCATCCGCCAGCTGGCGGACCAAGGTCGGGGTCGCTCCTAACCAATCTACAATAAGTTGCTTCATAAGCGAGAGTAGCTCAGCTGGTAGAGCACGACCTTGCCAAGGTCGGGGTCGCGGGTTCGAATCCCGTCTCCCGCTCAGTTGAAAAGGCAATCAAAGTTAATTTGGTTGTCTTT
>CAXBHO010000103.1:0-13479 GCA_963975485.1 uncultured Balneola sp.
TCAATCCTTTAATTTCTATACAATATTCCAAACTATCAGTAATAACCTGTTTATAACTTGGTCTGGTAAATACATCAATCCAATCTACTACAGCAAAGGTAATAAAATGAACCTGTTGGTGATTATGGATCTTGAATGGCATTGCTAAATTTACTGGTTCTATACCGTAATGCAAGTTACAAACTTGCGTATCTTTTGCTCTTTATGTCGCAGACTTAAGAGAGCTTGGGACTTTCATGTTAATTTGTTGTTGGTTGCCTTTCCGGCACAAGCGGGACGCTTGCGCTACATCAAGGTGGAATATGAAGCTTTTAACCTCCTCCTCTTCAATTAAGTGATATTTAAGCTCCCAATCGGATAATATTTGTTCGACAATATGCTCCATATATCTTTCTTTGTATTTGAAATATATTACACATCAGTGAGAACTACTTTAATATTAAAATGCATTGTTTATTCATCAAACACTGACTAACCGATAAACACTTTCATGATTGAAATTCAACAGTATTATAGTTAGCCAATGGGGAGATGAATGTAATTCATAATAGATTAATTTCTGCTCGTTGCGGTGTCAATTGCGTTTCCTGCCACATTCCCGGCAGTTGCTCCAAGTGCATAACCGGGTACAGAATAAGCACTTCCCATGAAAGCTAGACCCGCTCCACCTGCAGCAACTCCAGCACATGCACCAACAACCGTAAGAGCCAAAGTAGACTTATTCGTCTTCAGGAACTTTCTTAAAGATCGCGTGTTGGCAGAGCATATTTTTTTATTCCTAATCAGATCATATTCACTCACACCTCGGCTATGCGCGGGTATTGTAAATGATTCTAATTGATTTATACTCTCAAAGATGAAACTTCTTAATTCTTCGGGACTTTGTATTGTTCCAATATTCCGGGTTAATCCGTGACCATCCTTCTTCATTACTGTGTAGCTATTTTTGCTGTAGGCAATGTTCTTGGTTTCCAGAAAATGGGTTGAAACATTATGCAATGTAGTGAATTTATGAATTTTTTCAGGAAGGCTACCTCCAGAGTAGTATCTAAGTTGATAATCACCTATTGAAATTAATTTATTAACTGCTGAGTCAGGTTGGGCAGTTTTTACATCGTTAGAAAACTGTGTTTTATTCTCAGTAGAACTTGAACTCAATAATATAGTTTGAGCTTTTTTTATTGCCTCTTCATACATAGCTAATAGATCTTGTTCAGATTCTATATCGCTAATTTTTTTGTTTACAACTGTATTGCCATTAAATAAAACAGAGTAGCTATTCCTATGGTAGGCAATGTTCTTAGTTTCCAGAAAATGTTCTTTGATCTGTTCAAATGTTTCAAAGGATTGAATTATTTCCGGGGTGTTTTCACCTGTTAGATATAAAGTTGTCATAATAGACCTCTTTGTTTATTTGTTGTTAATAAGCATTGATACTTTATCAATGCCCTTCTTTCGTAAATCACCAAGAGTGTGAATTTCCGGAGAACCTTTTTCTGGTTTAATCAGATAGTAGTTCTCTTCGTAGGCATTAATCCTGTTCACCTCTGTTAAGTGATCCTGAAATTCTGTTATTGTGTCAAACTCGTGAATACGTTTCCCTCCAGCGTGGTATGTGACAGTCGCATTTAATGAATTCTTTTTATCATTCTTATCTTTGGGTTTGTATGGATCATTTACGAATAATTTATGCTTGTTTAAGAGTTCTAGACATTTTAAGTAGGCTTGTCCTCTTTTAGTGATTTGATAAATAAGGTTTTCTTCTTCGTCACCGTCCTTGACGATGAGATTATATCTTATAAGTTTATCAAGAATTTTTTGCAGATTACTTCTGCTATCAATATCCAGCTGGTGATAAATGGATGCGAGTGTTTTCGTATCATTCGAATCATGTAAAAGTGATAGTATGATGATATCGGTATCAGTTGTTTTGAATAGTTTGAATTCAAAAAGATCATTAGCAGATTCGGTTAGGTATTTGGTATTAATATTCATTATTGAGTGATATTTATTAATAGTGTATATGGTTTATTTAGTTATAAATTACACCATATAGTATATAAATCAAAATTTATTTTGGTATAAGAACAATGAGCGCTTTACAGCCTCATAAACCGCAACTAACCTTATACCCATGCCACAAATCGCTGAAGTCTCGCTATCATACCGCTCTATTCAACCAGTTGAGAGGTAATAAAATGAACCTGTTGGTGATTATGGATCTTGAATGGCATTGCTAAATTTACTGGTTCTATACCGTAATGCAAGTTACAAACTTGCGTATCTTTTGCTCTTTATGTCGCAGACTTAAGAGAGCTTGGGACTTTCATGTTAATTTGTTGTTGGTTGCCTTTCCGGCACAAGCGGGACGCTTGCGCTAGGTCGGGAATGCGGAATCATCAATATCGATAACATACTCAATACTTTTACTCTCAAACATTTCAGCAGCGTAGCGTTTACATTTTGTGATGAAAGCATTCCAATCATCATTATCAGGATCAATAGCCCATATAATATCATTGATTTTCTCTTTGGCTTCTAATGCGCTTTCATCTATCCTCTGTAGAAAACGACTGTGCGATGCAGATGTATCTTTTTCTCGTTTTGCCGCCTCACTAAAAAAACTGATACTGCTTAATGTCGCACTTAAGTCATCATGCAAATCTCTGGCAATTCTATTTCTGGTTTCCTCCTCTTTTAACATATAGAACATTCTGTATCTGAATAAGGAGTAAATCGACCCCGTCAAAAGTACCACCATAAAAAGTACAAAATACCAGGTTTTCCAAAATGGAGGTTTTACATAAAAAGAAACAGTTTTTGAATAAGCAGAAACGTCTCCAATATTGTTGATTGCTCTGAGCTGAAATTTATATTCGCCAGCTGATAAACCTGAAAAATTAATTGTTCTTCGATTTTTTACAGGAATCCAATTCTCACTAAGACCAGAGAGATTATATTCAAGCGTATATTTTTCAGCATTAATGAAATTGAGATATGAAAAATTAAATTGAATAAAATCTTGTCTATCATTCAATCTAATTTCATCTTTAAGTAATGTATTATGGATTTCTCCATCCACATTCATAGCATATATTATGATCTTACTTGTTAAATATGATTCCTTAATTTCTAGAGGATTAAAAACAGTAAACCCCTGCACTCCCCCAAAATACATATTCCCGTTTGCGGCTATAAAATATGCTCCTCCATTAAATTCATTACTCAGTAAACCATCAGAAATGGAATAGTTTAAAAAGTTTTCTGTTTCCGTATCAAATTTTGAAATTCCTGCATTCGTACTCAACCAAAGGTCGCTATCTGTATCTTCCAATACTCCATAAACTACATCGCTCGGTAAGCCTTCTTTTGTGCTGAATGATTTGAATTCCTTTTTTTTAGAATCAAAAAGATATAGTCCTGAATATGTGCCCAGCCAGATATTATCTTTGTTATCAATGTGAATTGCTTGTACTCTTTCTGGTCTTCTTTCAGAATTTTTGGAATTGTTTAGTTCAGGTTTAAACCGTTCAAAAATCTGATTTTTTCTGTTGAAATAAACCAATCCATTTGCAAATGTACCCAACAGAAATTCGTAGTTATTCAGAGATTCTACAGCCAGTATCCTATCTGACTGTAAATATTCCGGTATATAATTGAAGCTTTGAACCGTATCATTAACAATAACATTCAACCCTTTGTAAGTGCCTGCAATTACCTCGTTGTTTTCAGATACTTCTAAACTTAAAACACTTTCATTGGTCAGGTTTCCAATCTTTTTGAATTTATCGAAATGATCTTGTTGTTCAATTTTAACTAATCCGAAACCATCGGTTGCTATCCAAATTTTTCCTTTCCGGTCTTTTTCTATTGCGATAATGCTTTCACTTTTAAGAGCATTAATCTTAGAAAAATTTGACTTAACAGGTTCAAAACTTATCAAACCGTTTTGTTCGGTCCCAATTAAAATATTTCCATTATTCAGTTCATTAAAAGACAATATCACATCAGAGCTAAGACCTCCATTTGTAGTTTTAACCGAATAACTATTGAACTGATACCTATACTTAAAGTAAGTGCTGAATCCTGAGTTATTGGTTCCGATCCATACTATTCCATTTGAATCCTTAAAAACAGTCCTGATGCTGTTACTTTGAAGTTGGTTTGATTGCTGATTGGACGATTTAAATTGTTTGATAATATGGCCACTCCTTTCTGCCAAAAATACTCCCTGTGAGTCTGTGCCAATCCAGATTCTTCCATCATCATCTAGTTCAATAGTGGATATTTCTACTGAAGAAAGTGCTTCACTAAATGGACTTAGTTTCCCTGTTGACATATTAAACGACAAAACACCATTATTTTTTGACCCGAGTAAAACAATTTTCGGAGATAACGCTGTGATACTTTTGATTTCATCCTCTTGCAGAATATTCTCAACACCGGTTGAGTCCATAATGATCATTCCGCTTGAAGTAGCTACTAAAACCTTCTTATCGACGGATTTTATATCCCAGATAGTTGAAGCTATTTCGAGATTTTTCGTCAGTGTTTGATCTTCAAAATTGAAGTTGTAAAGTCCCTGATTACGTGTTCCAATAAGTAACTCATTGTTTGATGCTTCAAGACCGGTAATATTTGTTTCTAAGTCACAATTATCAGAACTAACCAGTGTACATAATTTGGTGAAGGTGTTTGTAATCGGATCAAAGCGATCTACGCCTCCACCATCGGTACCAATCCAAATAAAACCATTTTTATCTTTTACAAGCACCCGTACGGAACGATTGCTTATAGAATTGGAATGTTCAAAAGACGGATAAAAAGTAATGAAATTATCAGCATCAAATCGGTTGAGGCCGTCACGGGTTCCGATCCAGATATATCCTGAATCATCTTCCAGAAAAGAATATACCGTAGATTGAGAAAGTCCGTCTTCCAGAGAATAGTTTTTAAATCCAAAAGGTGCTTTCTGCGCCCTAACACCAGCTAATAACAAACAAAAAGTGCTTAATAAAATTAGCCGCATATTTTTAGATTTTTATGCCATGTACTTACTTAGCATTTAAAACAACTACTCAACATACCTATTTGATAATACATCTAAAAAAAATAAAAAAACCAGCACTCAAACATCGAATTCCAGTTTCCATTCTGTTCCTTTATTCTCTTCAGAGTTCAGATAGACCGATCCTTTTAACTTCTCTGCTCTGTACTTGATATTAGCAAGACCGTTTCCTGATTTTTTTAAAGAATCTTTGATACCAGTACCATCATCACTCACTAAAAGCACTAAACTGTCGCTCTCTTTGGTTAGTAATACCTTGGCGTTTTCAGCATTCGAATGCCTTACAATGTTAGTGATTATTTCTTTAAAAATAAGCCATAGATCTTGTCTTACTTCAATATCAAATGGTATGTTGAGCGTTGTATCGATGTCAATTTCATAAGCTATTTCTTTGCTTTCAAACATCTCCGCTGCATAGCGTTTACATTTAGACAGAAAAGCTTCCCAATCATCATTTTCAGGTTCTATTGCCCAGATTATGTCGTTAATTTTCTCTTTGGCTTCGATGGCACTTTCATCTATTCGATCCAAAAATATCTCGGGAACCTGTACATGCGAACGCTCTCTCCGTGCTGCTTCGCTAAAAAAACTAATACTGCTTAATGTAGCACTTAGATCATCATGCAAATCTCTGGCAATTTTATTTCTGGTACGTTCTTCTTTAAGTAGTAAATGAATACGATATCGGTAGAATATGTAAGATCCCAGAATTATTAGAAGAAATATGATCACCGCGTTTCTTGTTTTTACCGTTCCAAGTTCGGTTGTTACCTCATCCAATTGCTGATTTTTTGCCCTCATTTGAAATCTAACTTTAGAATTCGCTTCTTCATAAATTTTTGCTCTACTTTTTACCAGTTCACTAATTTCTTGGGTTTTACTTATAGTTTCATAAGCGGATTCATAATCTCCCATACTTTTGTAAATCTCAGATTTCAATAAAAGGACTTCTACTTTTAATGGTGTTTCAGGCAATCTCTCTATAAATACCAGCGCTTCATCCAGAGCTTTTAACCCAGATTCAAGCTCTCTATCTTCTATGCGTAGCTTTGCTTCCAGTATTTTAAAATGTATCCTTGTAACAGGATGAACTCTTTGGAGTTCTCTTGAACTTATAAGAGTTAATACCGAATCTGATTTAAAAAAATCTCCATTTTCATAATATGCCTCTGACAAAAATATGTAGGTACCAGGATCTTGCACCGGAGAGTTTTGTTGCAATTTCGTAGCCTCCTCAATATATAAAAGCCTTTTTTCGTTGTTACCCTGAATTTTTTCTAAATCACTATAACTCCTTAAAATTGAAATTTTAATGGGCAATGGAATTTCACAATCAAGGCAGGGTTCTAAATAAGATTTAGCTTTTTCTAACTCTTGCGTTGACTTATAGGCGTTACTGATTTTTAAACGAACTCTACATTCGCCTTCTTTTGAAGCCTCCATTTCCAACATTTGTTGGTATCTCTCTTTTGCAATATCTGTAGCACCAACCCGCATATAAACCGACGCTAAGGCATTTAGCAAATGTCCTATTTCGTTAGGATCTGATTTGCCTTCTTGCTCTTGGGCTAATTTTATTGCTCTTAGTAATACTTCTTCAGCAGCTAAATAATCATTCAACTGACTGTAGATTTGAGCTTGAACATTTAGCAAACCTGAGATTTTCTCTTCTTCTCCCAATTGCTCAAATAAGTGCAAAGCTGATTTTGAAAATTTAAGCGCAGAATCCGGTTGTGGAAACCTGTAATAATTTGTTTTAATTAGATCAATATGCGCTTTTTTCTTTTCGATGCTTAAAGACTCTAAAGCTTGTATTTTTCTAATTGTTGAAAGAATAGAATCAGGTTCAAAGCGAAATATCTGCAATGCATATACCGTATAATATTCAATTAGAGAATCGGAATTATCCGTACTTCTTAACTGATTTTGTAATGTCTGGTAGAATTGTTGCGGTGAAGGTGGGCGTGTTAGTCTTTGTTGTGCAGTTAGTTGTGTACATACCAATAGTAGGAGCATGCTCACAATCAGTCCTTTGTATCTAATCATCTGAAAAAAAAAGTCCTTAAAAGCTTTACCTAATTCTATTTTAATCAGAATAGCAAAACCTTATGAATATTTCAGAACAAATATAGTCGCTCTAGAAAAATAAGTCTAAATATCTATCAGGTTTCTATTTATACCTTTAGAAACTGCCTCTGAACGTGAATGAACTTCAAGCTTTTTATAAATTCCGCGTATGTGGTGACGAACTCCATCAACAGATAAAAATATTTTTTTTCCGATTTCAACATAGGACCTTCCCGTTGCAAGTTCCTGTAGTATTTCATGTTCTCGTTCGGTTAGTTCTTGATGTTTAGGGAGAGCTTTAACATGCAATGTTTGGATCACCTTACGGGCAATATTTGGTGTCATGGGAGAACCGCCATCATGTGCTTGACGGATTGCGAGAACAAGATCTTCAGGAGAAGTTTTCTTGAGCAAATAACCTACTGCTCCGGCTTTTACAGCATTAAAAATATTATCATCATCATCAAAGATGGTTGCCATAACTACTTCTGCTTTGGCTCCTTCACGTTTAAGTTTTTTAACCCCTTCAATACCTGAAATACCCGGTAGATCTATATCCATAATTATGAGATCACATTTTAAAAGATCCTTTGAATCCCATGCTTCCTCAAATGATTCATAACTCCCAATAATACACATATCCCTTTCCAGATCAATAAATGTCTCCCAACCCTCTCTCATGTATGGGTTGTCTTCTACAATACCGACTTTTATAATTTTGTCCATAGATTTTCTAGCTCTTGTTACTTTAAAAAAATAAACATTTAAAAATTTATCAATTCCACATGATGATGTGGTTTTATAGTGGTTTTATAAAGGAATCTGAATTTTCCAGAAAGTACCTTGATCTACATTGCTAACCAATTCAACTTCCCCTCTCAAAGCGTATACTCTTTTTTTGATGCTCTCAATTCCATTCCCTTTTTCTGCGGAATCTAAATCAAAACCTTTTCCATTATCTTTGATTAGAATGGATATTTTTTTATTGGTTGTTTTAAAGCGAATCAACACATAATTAGCAGCAGAATGTTTAATAATATTAGTTATAATTTCTTTAAAAATGAGCCATAAATTCTTCCTCAATTCCATCCCAAGCTCATCGGGGATATTTTCATCCATTTCTAAGGAGAACTCTATATTCTGTGATTCGAATATATCTGAGGCATGCCTTCTGCATTTTGCTAAAAAGGTAGTCCAGTCATCATGTTCCGGGTTTATCGTCCACACAATATCACTAATCTTTTCTTTAGCTTCATCAGCACTTTTTTGAATAAGCCCTAAAAACCTATTCTGTATATCAACATCTGGGTTTGAATTAATTGCTTTCGCAAAGTTGCTGATACCAATCAATGTACCTGATAAGTCATCGTGTAAGTCGTCTGCTATTCGGTTACGAATCCGTTGTACTTTTAAAATCTGATTAATTCTGATTTTATACATTAAATACAGCAACGCTCCAAAAAAGAGTACATAGGCTAAATATGCCCACCAGGTTCGGTACCACGGTGGCAAAATAGTAAATGGAAATCCAGCTGCATCTTGCTCTATTCCGTACACATTTTTTGCCTTCACTCTAAAAGTATATGTTCCTTCAGGAATATTGGTGTAGTCTTTTTGCTTTTCAGATGTCCAATTACTCCAGTTATCATCAAATCCTTCGAGCTTTATCTGGAAATTATTTTTGCTTGGATCTTCATAACTAATTGCTGAGTATGTAAATCTTAATTCATTATCTTTATAAGGAAGTATCTGATTTTTTTTCGTTCCTCCATTTATCAATGAATCATTTCGTACTAATACTCTATCTATTTGAACATGAAAATTATCCTCGTATCCTTTATTCTTTTTGGTGTTAAATCGAATTAAACCTTCTCCGGTAGCAATCCACAAAAAACCTTTTTTATCTATTTTTAAATCATTTACTTGCGAGGCTTCAATTCTATTTAAATATCCTCTCTCTATTTTATATTTATGTGAAGAATCTTTCTTTGCCTCTACAAATGCTTGATTTGATCTAAACCAGACATCATTAAATTGATCTTCAGCAGCCATAAATACCTGATTTCCAGATCCCCCCGCAAAAAATTCACCGTATCTATTTTCAGGTTTAAAAATTTTATTTTCAGAATCATACCTAAATAAACCTGATGAGGTAAAAAAAGCAGCTTCATTGTTAAGTTGTCCAACTCTTACCGATTTATCGAACCCATCATCGGGGAGGGTATGATTTAAAATAGAATGGCTAATTATTGATGCCTTAGATTTTTTTAGAGTTACCTGCATAACACCATTTGATGTCGTCCCAAACCAAACATTTCCTTCTCCATCTTCAGCTATCGAAGCGATCGTCTCGTTCCTGTTACTAATTTGATAAAGCAATTTAACTTTGTTTTGCACAAGCGATAGGATATCAATTCCTAGTCTCTCACTTTTAATTGCATACACTAGCCGCTTATTATTTTCAGAAATGAGAAATTCGTCGTACGGTGTTTTAGAGAGTTGATTAAAATCTTCATTTTTGAGTTCATACAAATAATAATCACAAATCATTAAAACCGAAGATTCAAAAGGGGTTAAGTTTTTACACGGTGTACTTATATCATTTCTTTTTGAAAATTGTTTGTCTGTATAATTATAAACAGAAAAACCTTCATTAGAACCAATTAACATATTATTATTTGAAACATAAATACTTCTTACCATCCCTTCTACCCCATCGAACTTACCAAACTCTCGAATTGGTACATCAAATTCTAATACACTTATGCCATTGTAGGTTGCCACCCAAACCTTTCCATTCAAGTCTTGATATAGGTCTAAAACTTGATTATTCGTCAATACCGTAGATTGATCATAGATCTTAATCAATGCTCCATTTTCTGATAAATGAACTATTCCTCCTCCTAAAGTTCCTAAAAGTAAAGTTCCATCACTAAGGCTAAGCATATCATAAGCACGGTATTTTTTCAAATATTCGTCGGCTTCAGTTTTAAACGCATAGAATTCCCCATTTTTAAATTTTGCACACCTATTACCACAAAAAAAATACGTTTCTTTTGATTTCACCCATGATGCCAACGATTCTTTTAAGAAAAACTCGTTGTCTGCATACTTATCTAAACCGGCATTATGAATATAGTACAGCCCATTAGAAACTATATTTACTAATGGCTCTCCATTAATTTCTAATACGTTTTGAAAAGAATTTTCCGTTTTAAAGGTAAAGATCTGATTTTCCTTCATCATAAATAAATACTTTGAAGACATAAAATACACAGCATCTTTATGAGTAAATATTTTCCAAATAATCCCAAAGTTAATGGAATCGCCAATGAGCCCTTTTAATGAAAAATATTGTTTATTTGTGGTAGAGTCATTTACTGGCGAATCTAAGTATCCAAATTCGTTTTGGCCACCAACATACACTTTTCCGTTCTGGTCAGACTTTATTGAATATGCTCTTTGATTTTCTATGAAAATTTTATCCCATTTATCTCCATCAAAAAACAAAACCTGTCCTAAATTTGCTACATACATTACTTTATTCGAGTCTTGTGCAAATCCCCAATTTTGAACGTACCCGTTATAATCTGTTGATAAAAAACTTTTTGTAAGAGGTAAACCATCGTAGCTATTCCATTGAGCAGAAATATCACCTGCTATTCCTGCACATAGAAATATTGAAAAAAATAGTTTTTTATACACCGAACTTTGATTTTTACTTAAAATAAAAAGGCTACCTATAATAGCCAGCCTTTTTTATAAAAATACTTATAACGGATGCCCGGGAGGAGGATCTGTGATGATAATATCACCTCCATCTCCAAATACTTCGTATGGAGACTCGTTAAACTTAGCTCCCCAGACATTTTCTTCCTGATGGTTCATATAATATACATAAACATCATTGCCCTCGTATTTAGGACAATTTGGAAATGAACTTACAAAGATCAATGCTGTATTTCTTGGATGTTTAATACCAAACTTTACTCCTTTTTTAACTTCTAATAAAAGAAACTGTTTAGAATTTAATTGATCTCCCGGTCCACTCACCGGTACATCTTTAGTTGGAACCGGAGGCTGACCTGCAACCAAATAGGTTCCAAACTTAATTTGCCCTTTCGAAAAACTACCTGCGCATTTAATTTCCATACAACTCCTAATTAGTTTAATTTTCTAAGTCTTCTAAAAAAATACTTATTTAATTTAAAAAAACTACCTATATATGTAGAATTTTATTTTATAAATTCCTGAAAACTTACTGAACCAACAAATTCTTTTTGGTAATTGCTATTCGTACTAAGTCCGGTTTCTATTAATGATCTAACTTTTTCTTTTCTCACAACAACATGTGCAAAACCGCGAAAAACACCTCCATTTTCAACTGACTCCAAATTACTGATTGTAGCCACTTCTTCTATTTTATAGTGCGCATTGCGGAGCATTAAAATAAAATCCGGTTTTTTAGCAACGGAAGAACCATCTCTTTCTAATTCTGATCTGATATCTTCCAATTCTTTAGCTATGTAGCTTTCTAACAATGCTCTGGCTTCTTTATCTGCTCTTAGTTTCGCTGTTTCAGCGTCATCTGCAACGGCAGTAGCTCGTGCAAAAAAAGAAGTGCTATCTGTATTAAATTCAAATCCCCCGTACCAAGCCGGATATAATGAATTAGTGGAGGATGTGTTTGTTTTTGGTGCTTCCTTAGCGCCTGAGCAAGCTAAAGTTATAGCAGTAAGTACAAAAAAAAGTGCTCTGAGGAAATTTTTCATTAGTTATCTTTCAGTTCTATATACCCACGGGAGTTATCTTCATCCAACACCTCTAAAGTTACAGAGCCATTGTTGGTTAAATTTTCTGCGATAAGTTCTTTCAAAGTTTCGAGATCTTCAACCTCAATCTTGTTAACAGATACAATAGTTTGATCTTTCTTTAGCCCACGATTCCAGGCTTCGGAATATTTATACACTTTTGAAATAATTAATTGGTTGTTTTCGCTATCCTGAATTGGAATAGCAACAACCCTGAAACCAAGATCAAATTCATGGAATTCTACATCAAATTCAAATATTTGCGATTCCGGTTCCTCTTCCCGTTGAGATTCAGGAATTCCGACTAAATCGTTGATCTGCTTTTGCTCAAGTATTTTTAGCTCTACGGATTGATTGAATTCTTCGCCATCTCTCCAAATCAGCAGATCTACTTCGTCTCCGGGTTTAACGATAGCAATTTTCTCCTGAAGTTGATTTGATTCATTTACCTCAACTCCGTTTACTTTTAAAATTACATCCCCAAGTTGTAACCCAGCGCTTGAAGCTGCTCCATTTTCTGACAGCACCACTATTTCTACTCCTTTTACTTCCTCTAAACCAATTTGTAACGCTCGTTCATATCCTACAGAAACAATACTTACTCCTAATAAAGCTCGTCGCACTTCTCCAAATTCAATGAGATCTGTGGCTACTTTCATAGCTAAATTAACTGGAACAGCGAAGCCATAGCCTTGGTAACTTCCACTTTGTGATGCGATAGCGGTGTTTATTCCAACTAATTGGCCGCTGGTGTTTACTAATGCTCCACCACTATTCCCTTTGTTGATGGCTGCATCGGTTTGAATAAAACTTTCTATTCTGAAATTGTCGTCAATAATTTCTACATCGCGGCTTAGGGCACTTACAATTCCTGCTGTTACGGTAGAGCGTAACTTGAATGGGTTTCCGATTGCCAATACCCATTCTCCGACATCTACTGTTTCAGAATTTCCTACTGTGATCGCTGAATGGTCATTACCTTGAATTTTAATAACGGCAAGATCTGTGCTTGGATCTAAACCAACCACTCTCGCCGGATACTCACGCTTATCATTAAGAACTACTTTAATTCCTTGATCAACAGCATCTTCAATTACATGATTATTTGTGAGGATATAACCGTCGGATGTGATCAAAACGCCTGAACCTACTGTTATTGCCCTGCGAGGCATTACTCTGTTCCAAAAATTATTGGAACGCCTTTCTCCATCATCAGAAACCGGAATAATGGTTTCTATATACACTACCGAAGGCGTTACCGTACTTGCAATGGTTTTAAATACAAATCGGGGATCAATATCAGCAAGTTCTTCATCTTCAAAAAATGGCGATTCACTCTTGGTAATTTCCGTATATCGTACTTCAGAAAGCGGAGCCAAATCATCATTTAAACTGTATAAAGCAACCAGAGTTCCTATTGAAATTCCTATAAGCACAAGAAGTAATCCTGTTAAAAACCTGTCTCTCTTTCTCATTTCACTGTGGTGGTCTAGGTTCATAGGACAGCGTTTTTGTTTTTCTTAGTTTGATTCA
>CAXBHO010000104.1:0-13232 GCA_963975485.1 uncultured Balneola sp.
CGGATCAAGTGTGTCCGCAATGACAGGCCGTAAATTTATCATTCTTAAAAAATTTCCCTCCTCTAAGATCTCAACAGTTTATTTAATTCTTAGAATTAACCTGAGTATTAGAACGTTGTTATTAAAAAATACTAACTGGTAATAGTGCCAACAATGTAAGATTTTGAATTAAATAAAGTGTTTTTCATGAAAATGACCCACAAAATTTTATTTATTGTTCTTTCTCTTCTTCTAGGGCTCAATAAAGGTGCATTCGCTCAAAATTCTTCCGGTAGCGGTGAAACAAAAATTTCTATAAATACCACCATTGTTAGCTCCATTGAATTGATAACTGTTAAAAGTATCACCGTAGGGAGCCTGCAACCCGGACAACAAGAAGTTTACATTAACTCTATTAGTGATGTAAATGCCGGTTACATGATTGCCGTTGGTGCCCCCGGTGCAGATTTCAGACTTAACTTTGAAAAAACAAGAACGCTTACTCAGGTAAATGGGGATGGAAGTTTGATTTTCGAATACGAACTCTCCGGGAATAATATTGAAGATCAAAATAGTGCTGAACCTGTAAAAGATGTTCAAACTCTCAAGTTCAATTCTGAAGGTCAATATCATATCTGGGTCGGAGGTACAATTAATTTAAGAAATGCTCGCCCGGGAAATTACGATGGAGATTTTACCATTGAAATTGAATATATATAATGGTGTATTTAAGAAAATACCTATCATTTTTTGCCCTTTCTTTTGTTCTGGCTTCCGGCACTATTCAAAATTCATTTACTCAGGAAATCGATTTTGGAAGCTACAGTTCTGCCTACTCAGTTACTCTTTCGGAAGTAAATATTGGAGAGAATTTAGATTTTGGATTACTCGTTCAAAATGAAGGTCTCATAAGTGTTCCTATAGCAGAATCAAAAGTTCTGTCCATTCTTGGGGTTAAATACCTCGATGTTATTGTGGATGTTACTGCTGATGACTATCTCTTACTTAACGGGAATTTATCTTGTTTAACCGATCCGAGTTGCAGAATTCCTTATACATTACAAGCATCTTACGCTAATAATGGCTCTAACACTTTTAGTGAGGCAGTAAATTTTACGGTGGTTTCGAATGTGGCAAGTGCTCAGTTCCCTATAAAGCGCAGAACCGGTGGCCCTCCAAGCCCACCTCCTACTCCCGTTTATGAAGGGTACAATCCAAATCTTTTCCAGGAAACAGCTTATCTATATATATACGGCTCCTTAAATGTAGGAAATGTAACTGCAGGAAGTTATACCATCGATATAATGGTAACTATCAGCTATGATTAGAACGTTCGCAAAGATATTATCTCTTTTTTTCGGGCTAATTTTACCGCAAACTCTCTCTGCGCAGTTCATGAATATTCAAATTTCTATTGAACCCGAACTAAGTGCAGAAGTTGAACAAGTGTTGAATTTTGGACAAGTCGTTTCTAACTCAGGCATATCAGAAATTAAACTCGGTGACTTAAATACAGGCATATTCGGCATTCGCGCCATAAGGTCTCAATCACTTCAAATAGAATTAAATTATCCAGATTATTTAGTCCGCGAAAACAACCCTAATGATCAGATCCCATTAGATTTACAGATTTCATACAATAATTCAGGGTCGAATAATGCAAGTAAAACTAAAATTTTACCTAACCGTATGGGTAATTTAATTGTTGGAGGTAGCACGGTTAACGATTCCGGGAATTTTTGGCGAAAATTGTACCTATATGTTTATGGGACGATAGATGTAGGTGACATTCCTAATGGATTATATGAAGCCGATGTTACCCTTTTTGTTAGTTATGACTAACCAAAAACCTATTGTTAGAAGCTCTTAATTAAGAAAACCTAACTTTTTATTGGGTTACATTCTGGATAAATTTGAAAAAGAGAAATTCTTAAACCTTACTTAACTAATAAAAAAATGAAAACTCTATTAAAATCTACTCTAGTTGTTATGGCTGCTTTAGTTCTTTCAGGACAAGCATTCGCACGACAAACTTCTGGTAACGCTACCGTATCTGCAAATGCTAATATCGTAGCATCACTTACTGTAGCCAATGTTGCTGATTTAAGTTTTGGTGACATCCTTACTTCTGGGACGCCTACAATCACAGCTACTACAACCGGTGCTGGTTCCGTATCCGTAACTGGTGTTACTCCAAGTAATGTTATGAACGTATCTATTCTATATCCTTCTGTTCTTACAGATGGTACACCGGCAAACGACTTAACGTTCGCAACTTACTCAGCAGCTGTTACTGCTACTGGTAACGACGCTGATCCTACAAATGCTGTTGCGTTAACTGGCGAGGCTGCGTCAGGTCAAACTATTACCGGTACTTATACATCAACCGATGGTACCGTTGCACATATCTTTGTAGGTGGTCAAATTACTAGTGCTTCAAATGGTGTTGCTGGTAATACTTATGCAAATGATATTACAGTAACTGTTGACTACAACTAAGTACTGAAAGTCTTTTAAATCAAAAAAGTCTTATTTGAATAGAATAAGACTTTTTTTTTGCAAGTTGTGTGAAGCAAAACTACTTTTTTCAGCATTTTTGCGTATGTTTTACAAAATCAAATTACAGGCACATGAATAAAACACTACACACTATAATTTTGCTCGTTCTATCTTTAAGCAGCTTTTCTGTTTTTGGACAAGTAACCATTGCACCAACTAACTTATTTATTGATAGTAATTCCAAGTTTGGTACCTATATGGTCATTAACGGATCAAACGAAACACAGGAGATTTCAATCGACTTTTTCTTCTCTTATGCAGACCTGGATGAAAGCGGAAATCGTACTTTAGTTAAAGGTGATACTGTTATGGCTGAAAAACATTCCATTGTTGAGTATGTGAAAGCTTTCCCAAAAAACTTTAAGCTTGCTCCCGATCAACGTCAAATTGTCCGGTTAAGAATCTCTGCTCCGAATACCCTTTCAGACGGCACGTATTGGTCCAGAATTGAAACATCTTCTACCCCCGAGGCACCGCCTATAGAATTGCAATCCGATCAGGCAGTTACAGCTCAGGTCGGTATTATTGTAAAACAGGTAACCGGGCTTTTTTATAAAAAAGGAACGGTGAATACAGGTATTGAGGTTAGCGGCATTCGTCATGAAAGAGACGGAGATAAATTGAATGTATTTACTGATTTTTTGAAAACAGGTAACTCTCCGTTTTTAGGCTCCATAACTACCTCGTTACTGGATAAATCAGGGAGAGTAGTAAAAACAGGCTTCATTTCTACATCCATCTATTTTGATGGTACTCACAAACAAGAGTTGGATATTTCTGACTTAGCTAAAGGTACTTATTCAGTAAAAGTAACCTTCGAAACCAATCGATCAGATATTTCTGAAAAAGACATTGTTAGTATGGAACCTGTAAACCAAACAACTTCTTTTGAAATCAATTAACCTTGAAGTGCAAAACTTCTTTTTTATATCTAATTCTCACAGTGCTTATAAGTATAAGTTCTGCGACAGTTTCATATGCTCAAGATTCTTCTGAAGAATCCGAAGTTTATCTTGGTTTTCAATACCAGGGAGTTGTCAGCTCCGTAGTAATCAGCTACTATAAAAATGATGTTTTTTATCTTCCCGTTACAGAACTTTTCACGCTCTTTAAAATTCAGAATACGAAAGAGGGAACTATAATTACCGGGAAATTTTCTACTGATCAAACCCCTTTCAGAATAGATTTAGCAAAGCAGACCATTAAATTTGGAGACAAACGCATTTCCTTAACGAAGGATGATTTTCTCAGAAAGGAATTAGACGATTACTTATCCCCCGCAATTTTTTCTAAAGTATTCGAACTTAATTTCTCCGTTGACTTCAACAAGCTGATACTGAATCTTGAAACAGAGAAGCAGTTACCCATTGTAGAAGAAGCGCTTAGGAATCGAAGACGTAAAGTCGTTGAAACTAACAACTATCAAAAAAATTATTACGCCTTAGCTGCTGACAGGAAAAGGTCGTTTTTGAATGGAGGGTTTGTTGATTATTCATTGACAAGCTTTGTAACCAACACCAATAACAGTTATTCCTACAATACATCGTTAGGCTTACAACTGGCAGGTGGAGATCTACAAGGGAATATCTTTGGAAACTACACGAACGATACCTTTACTAATGCCAGTAATAATCTTCGCTGGCGATATGTAATTAGAGGTAACCCCGCTCTTACTCAGGTTTATGTTGGGCAAACAACACTTGATGGAGTTTTAAGCTCTAACTTTACGGGTGTTAAAATTACTAATCAACCTATTGAACCCAGAAGGTATTTTGATGAATATGTGGTTCAGGGTTCTACTATTCCTGAGTCAGAAGTTGAACTCTATTTGAATAATGCTTTGGTTGGATATGAAAAGTCTGATGAATTAGGAAATTATCGTTTTACCACACCACTTTATTATGGAACTTCAGATCTTGACTTGAGAATCTACGGCCCAACAGGTGAAACAATTGATAAATCAACCAGAATTCAGGTTCCTTTTACCTTTTCTCCACAAGGAGAGTTTAATTATAATTTGAATGCCGGAGTTCTGCAAAATCCTTTATTAGGTACCACAGAACGTCCTCTTGTTGTAAATGCAAAAGCAACTTATGGTCTTACAACATGGCTCTCAGGTTCTGTAGGTACAGAATATTTTGAAGGGGCAATGGAAAATTCAAATCCTGCAGTTACCGGTGCCATTTCCACTCGTTTTTTAACAAATTACATCCTTACACTTGAGGGAGTTTCACAAGGTTATTACCGCTCCAATTTAAACGCATTTTTTGCTAACTCTGCAAGCTTTAATATTGATTTCACAAATTATATATCTGAATCAATACTTTATAATTCTTCCGGTAGAGATCAACAATTGAATACCTCTGTTTTTTACCCTATTTCCATTGGAAATCTTCCATTTATTTCAAGAATTTCTACTTTTACTGTATTTAGAGACGATGTACAATCTACTTCACTACGTTTAGATTTAAGTACTCGAATTAATAAGCTAAATTTCCGATTTGGATATTCTGATCGTATTCTTAACTCTTACAATTTCCTGGAACCAAGTTTCTCCTCCACTCTTGATAATTCGCTAACGTACAATATTTCAAGAAATCCTAATACTCCAAAGATCCTGCGTGGTACTTTTATAAGAGCACAAATGCGTTATTTACCAAAATTATCTAAAATCGAATCTGCACAATTTGTGGTATCCAGAAATATGTTTAATGCCGGACGTTTACAATTATCATACGGCCGAAATTTTATAAACAACTTTAATAATATTCGTGCAAGTTTTGTGATCGACTTCAACAAGGTCCGCTCAAATTCTACGTTTTCTTCCATTCGTTCTGATTATAGTGCTTCTCAAAATATTCGGGGTTCTTTTGGATACGATACAAACTATAATAATTTCATTGCAACCAGTAGAAATCAAGTTGGTAGATCAGGAACAGCTATTAAACTTTTTGTTGATAACAACAATAATGAGAGATACGACGAAGACATCGATCAATCTATTGACGAAGGTTCTATAAGAATAGACCGTACCTCGGCTTCATCATTCCGAAAAAACGGGATTCTATATTATTCACAAATGCAGCCTTATTTTCGCTACAATATGCAGGTTAATAAGGGGTCTATTGAGAACCCGTTGTTAGTGCCTGAGCTCAATGAGTTCTCTATTATTACGGATCCAAATACGTTCAAAAAAATTGAAATCCCATTTTATATGTCCGGGGTTATTGAGGGAAGTGTTAAAAAATACTTTAATGAGCAAACCAGCCAGGGAATCGGTGGTGTCAAGCTAATTTTATCCGGTATTAATAGTGTGTTCTATAAAGAATTAAGAACTTTTTCTGATGGTAGTTTCTACTCGTACGAAGTTCCTCCGGGAAAGTATAAAATGAGTGTTGATCAGAATCAGCTTGATGTGCTGAACTCAAAATCAGACCCTGGAGAAATTGAATTTGAGATTAAGCCTCTAGCA
Organism: uncultured Balneola sp.; assembly: GCA_963975485.1. Classification (GTDB taxonomy): domain Bacteria; phylum Bacteroidota; class Rhodothermia; order Balneolales; family Balneolaceae; genus Balneola. Next base: position 6,011 of record CAXBHO010000104.1, read on the forward strand.
GAAGGTGACTTTATCGAGGGATTATCCTTCCTCATTGTTCCTAAAGGCTACGACCCTGATAAAATTGAAGCTGTGCCAACAGAAGCTATTATAGCTGATATTAGCCAAAGCAGTGAGATTCTCGAGTTAGAAGCTCAGTTAAATAAAAATATAGATCAAACCTTACGATTAATAGTTCAAGCACAAACAGCCTTTTATAATGGAAATATAAATCGGGCCTTAACTTTGGTGAATGAGTCTTTAGAATTATTTAAAACTGCCCAAGGCTATGCTTTAAAAGGAAGTTTAAACTATTTGCAAGGAAATAAAGCAGAAGCTCGAAAGAATTGGGACCTTGCTACCGAGTTAAACCCTAATATTCTTATCCCTGATATAGAAGCATTAGATCTAATAATTAAAACTCAACTTGGTGATTAAATGTGTTAATAATTACTATGTTGAATACTATAAATACGTTGTTTAAGAATATTGATAGACGCTACTTTGTGATGAGACAATTGTTATCTCCTTTACTATTACTATGTTTGTTAAGCTTTGCAGCTACAGCACAGCCTACTACAACTACACAATCAGGAGATTTGCAAATTGCTTCTTTAGAACAAGCTTACGATTCTCAGATTATTCAAATACTCTCCAACCATTTTGATCGTAAAAAATTCTTTGTTGATGTAAATATTGATGCTGAGTTTATCGAAGAAACGTACCAAACACGGGGAAATCAGGTTGTAAACAGAACAAATCAAAATGTGTTTATGCCGGGGCTGCCTTTTCTTCCTGAAGAAAATCTCCAGAATACACAATCTTCAACTCAAAGCCCTGAGGAAGTTGTAAACCAAAACACGTATAAAAGTTTAAAGCTGAATAACATAGCAGTTAATATTTACGCTGATACTTCACTTTCTGATACAGATTTAGATTTTATGCGCCGCGTAACCGGTTTTGCAGCTAAGGTTGATTATGTTAGAGGTGATGTTATAAATATCACACAACTTGCTATTCCCAATCCAAGTTTTGAACCTACCGTTGTAATATCAACTGAAGATCCAGAACCGAAAGATCTACTCACTTCTTTTAAAGACTACTTAGTTGAGATAATACTACTCGGAGTTTTCTTTTTGGGGTTAGCTGTCTATGGTTTTTATAGAAAACCGGCTAATCAACAAAACACACCATCTCAAAGAGACAGCTTTAAAAGCGATGTTATATTAGATGGAAGTTTAAATCAGGATAGTAATCTCTCTTTCCATGGCAGCACCAAAGAAAAATCTCAGGATATAGCCTCGGAATTCGAATTGGTTTCTGAGAATTTTTTCAAGTATCCACAGGAAGTTGCCTTGGTTTTTGAATTTTGGATTGATAGCGATGAAAAAAATGGCCCTGCTAATGTAGCAGAAGTAATTTCAGCAATTGATAGAAGTTCACTCAGATTGATAGAAAATCATATTGCCGAAGAAAAGCTTGAGGTTATTACGAGAGCTTTAGCTGGATTAAGACCTATGTCAATTGACGAAAAATACAGAGCTGCTAAATACTTTAATTCTATTATTGAAAATGAAGAAACGGATGCAAAATCTACAAAAAAGCATGCAAAACTAGGTTTATTTAAGTTCTTAACTCATCTGCCTGATGACACTATCAGTGAGCTTATTAAAACTGAGAATAACGTAAGTGCCGCATTAATCATTGACTACTTACCTCAAGAAAAAGCCGCTTCAATCCTAAATTCTTTTGAGAGATCAAGAGCAGCTGAAATTATGTTGAAGATGTCAACGCTACATACTCTTTCTTATAATGAGCAAAGTAAGATATCGAATGGGTTGTTTGAAAAAGCAATCGTTGTTAGAGATAATGTACAACAAGAAGATTATGGTGTTGAGAATATCATACCTATTCTTGAAAACCTCCCGGTAAATGAGCAAAAAAGATATATTGAACAACTAAAATTAACCGGTTCGCCTATAGGTGATATTCTTGAGAAAGAGTTTTTTACTATTGACCAAATTCCTGAATTAGATGAAGAAGTGATAAAAAATGGAATCGCATCAATTGATACTACAACTTTGTTGGAAGCACTGATTGGTCTTGACCGAGATTCCATAGAAAAGTTGTTAATAACAAGACCAAAAAGAGAACAACAACTTATTCGATTAGAACTTGAAGCCTTAAACGGGGATACTGTTGGCTCAAGTGAAGCAAAGTTTACTTTAGTTAAAGCTCTTAGAAAATCCATAAAACTGAGCAAAGCAGATCAAGAATAAATTTCATATATCAACACCTTTAATAATAGTATGTTCAATACTGTTATTTTTAAATTTCATGGGCTGTGGAAATTCAAGAACTGCATCTTTAAATGAAACTACCCCAACTAATAGTACTAATGAAAACCCTATCCAAAAAGACACTATTGAAGTTGTAGAGCCTGAAATAGATAAAGAAAAACTACGGAGGGATTCTCTTACTCAAGTTTATAAGGTCGAACTATATAAAGAAAACCAAACTAAGGCTAACAGGCTAACTACTTTTTATATTCTTGCACAACAGAAATTTTATAACGCAGAATATGAGGAAGCATTATTCCTGATTAACCGTGCTTTAAATGTAAAAGAAACTGCGGATGTACTCGCCTTAAAAGGAAGTATTTACTACGGATTAGGTTCTACCGAGAATTTTATAACCTATTGGAAAAGAGCTTTAAAACTAGATAAGGATTTACCAATGCCTCCATCCCCTACTATTGTACAAGAACTAAAAAAATATGGATTGATTAATGAAAATCCAGATAGAAATTTCAATAATAACTAAGTTATGCGCACTTCCTTTTTAAATATTTTTAGTTTCTTGGTGTCTTTAGCGATACTTGTATGGGGCGCTTTACTAGTTACCGGATTTGCTCAATATAATGTAGTACCGACAAAGTACGAGTTTTTGAATCTGCCAAGTCTTGCCATCGTTTTTGGTGGTATTTCAGCCAGTGTATTTATCAGCTATCCATTCAAGAAAGTAATTAAAGCCCTGGGAGAAAGTACCCGTCTTTTTTCTCATAGCACTATCGATGATAAATTACTGGAACAAGACGTTGAAAAGATATTGGAATGGCAAAAAAAGATTCGAATTGACAAAGTAAGGGCGGTTTCTGAACTGAGTGAAGAATATACTAACCGTTTTGAAGGATACCTTTTTTCAATTTTAGATACTAATTACTCAACAGAAGAGCTCCGTGAGTTAGGTGAGATTAACATTCAGGAAACTTATTCTCGCCAACAGCAAATTAATCACATAATTGGAAGCATGGGTAAAACCGCTCCTGTTTTTGGGATGTTGGGTACACTTTTCGGGCTTATCGTAATTCTGTCGGGTTTTAATGAAATGGATTCACTACTAACAGGATTAGCCGCAGCTTTGATGACAACGCTATATGGAATTTTAATTGGAAATTTTGTTTTTGTGCCCATGGCGAAGAAAATGAATAGCATAGCTTCGCTTCAATATTTTAGAGAAAAATTAATTCTTGAAGGCATTATTCTTATACAAGAACAAAAATCTTCTTTGCAGATTTATGACAGACTAAAAGCGCATATGCACCGAACAACTCAACAATTTTAAGCAAACGAATTAAATAGTTTTGAGCTTAGAAACAACAAAAAACAAAGACAAGTCATTATATCCTAATCAGGAAGCCGATGACGAAGATGACGATAGCTGGCAAGTCAGTTATCTTGATATTATTACCATCCTTCTGGGATTTCTTGTGATCTTACTTTCTTTCTCTGAATTAAATAACGGCGAATCTTTCTCTGTTTCAGAGTTATTCAAATCTTCTCAAAATGAAACGGAATTTATCACAACACCCATTGATGATATCAAAAAACAACTGGAGAGCCTTTTAGAACCTGAAATTGAACAAGGGAAATTGGAAATCTACCGGGAATTGAATGATGTAAGAATTCGCTTTAAAAGTGATGACTTATATAACTCAGGAAGCGCTCAACTACAGGATAGTGCTACTGAAATACTAAACCGAGTTCTGGCTGCCTTTAAACTCATCAGTTATGATGACTTTGAAATTGATGTAGAGGGCCATACAGATAATGTACCAATATCATCTTCAAGTTTTGATTCTAACTGGGAACTTTCAACCTCCAGAGCTTCCAATGTTGTAAAATATTTCAACCGAATGGGTATTTCTCAGGAAAGATTAAAAGCTTCGGGTTATGCTGATTCTCGTCCAATAGTAGAATTTGATCAACAAGGAAATCCCTACCCGGCAAACAAAGATAGAAATCGAAGAGTCGTGCTTAGGCTTTTTTATTCAAGCCCGGAACAGTATGAGAATAATAGTTCAGACTCAACTAATACGGATGAAGATCAAACTTCCCAACCCGAAAAAGAAGAAGTTCTGCCCGCTACAACCGGTTTAGATGTAGCAACTGCTCAAGTGGAAGAGCAAATTAGCTCAAATCAAAATGAAGAATCTGAATCTACACAAGCATCAGAAGCATCAGAAGCATCAGAAGAAACCAGTGTAAACACCACTCCTAAAGTAAACTCAAGTAAGCCTGAAACTAAGTCGGGACAAAAAGTAACTAAACCCGAAAATACGGAAAACTTTGAAAATGGCTGTCGTTATTCTATTCAGGTAGGAGGATTCGAATCGTTTTCAAACAGCTTCAATTTCTCAAAAGATGCAGAAGAAAAAACAGGTTTAAAATTTGAGATTCTTTATAACAATTCTCTTTTTTCAAGTAGAACAGCTAGTAACAGTTCTTTTCTCGAGACTATAGCATTACAAGAAACTATAGAAGAAAAGCTAGATAATGATCAAATTACCGGCTTTGTTCAGCAATGTTATGATGATGGCAGAAATCGCCCTCAACCTTTAAACTATCAAATCCAATTAGCTTTTTTTCAGAATGAACAAAATGCACTCTCATTTATCGAGACTTTAGCTGAAAAGTATAATATTGATGCTGTAATTGAACAAAAATCACTTCAAGCTTTTACTTTACTTACTAAACCTATACATAGTATATCAGCAACGCAGAAGAAGTTAGAAGAGATCAAAAGCATTGATATTCTAAATGGCGCATTCATAAAATTTGACCCGAGTACAGTTTCTGAATATTCATTTACTTATCAAATACAGCTTGGATCTTTTTCTACAAAGCAAGAGGTAGATCTAATTGCTCAAAGGTTGAGAACAGAAATGAATGTACAAAGTAGTATTAAGACATTTAGCAATGGAAGATATTACTTAGTAACCCGACCTTATACAGACTGGGATGAAGTTTCGGAACTGTATAATATCCTTGATCGTGACAGTTCAGAGTTGTCGCTTGTTATTTATCTTCTTGAACGCGTTTAAGCGGATGGAGAAATAGAATTTTACTCCGTAAACCAAGTTAACAACACACTCCTCAATTCGTTGAACCATGATTTTCGGGATTATAGAATTAACAGGATTTAATTCTCAGTCCATCTTTAATCCTGCCCATCGTGGAAATCCTTAGTAATCCTGGTCAAAAGCGGATGGAAAAATAGAATTTTACCCTAGTCCCACACGCTCAGCGTTGGAACTAAAATCGGTTGGACGAACCGGAGTCGTCAAACCGAAGTGCCATAAAACTAATACAGCTCTCCATCTGTCGACTTTAGCTCGACTGATGGATCTTACGCTCGCTCCACACGCTTTTCATACAACTAAAAGCACACTCCTCAATTCGTTGAACCATGATTTTCGGGATTATAGAATTAACAGGATTTAATTCTCAGTCCATCTTTAATCCTGCCCATCGTGGAAATCCTTAGTAATCCTGGTCAAAAGCGGATGGAAAAATAGAATTTTACCCTAGTCCCACACGCTCAGCGTTGGAACTAAAATCGGTTGGACGAACCGGAGTCGTCAAACCGAAGCGCCATCAGACTAATTCAACTTCACAATTCGTTGAGTCGGGATTTTCGGGGGTTATAGAGTGAACAGGATTACCCTCTCTCCCAAGCTCCTGCTTGGGAAGCTATTCGGGAGCTCCTGCTCCCAATAACCTTTCCCAAAATAAAATGGTAAGGAATTGCTTTGAACTGGCCTAACTATGTATGGCACGAAGCAACTTTAAATTTTACGAAAATGAGTATCCTTACTTTTTTGAATATCCAATAATGAATTTCCAACATTCAATTACCATTTATTGAGCAATAGCTATTTGAAAATTGAGTGCACTCCGAAAGGTGCTTTTGTCCAATAAAAGTGGTCTTTACAGCCCATATGGAGAGGTTAAATCAGCCAAAATCGATTTTTCGGAGTGCGCTCAAAATTGAATATTTGTTTAGATGGAGTGGATTAAAATCCAAACTAACGAGGTTAACCTTTTTTTGAAGCCGGAGCTTCAAGACTGCATTCCGAACGAGGACGTTCGGAACGAGTTCAACCCTGAGTTCTATTATAAAAACCTCCATCACCTTTATCTCACGCTAACTCGTCATCTCGGTCTTGAGCCGAGATCTCCCAAACAGCGCTCCCCAACGTTGATCTGGAGATCGCGGATCAAGTGTGTCCGCGATGACAGGCCAAATTCACCCCGTCCATAGGACTCCTTTGGAGAATGAAGCTCGGTATGCCCCGTGCTTCATTTGCCCCTCTGCCAGAGGGGATGATTTTGCCGAGTTTTTTCGGGTCACATGAATTTTATGGGGAGATGAGTATAAATTATATTAGTTCAAGAGTTTATTTCGGTAATTAGAACGAGCCAAAACTGCAAGATTGATCGGTTTGCAAGAAATGAAAACGCACTCAAGTCTAGCAACAAACAAGGAGTTGCAACTCCTTGTTTGTTGCTAGGCGGCATTATTTTTAGTCTAGGTTAGAATCTGCCGAGGGCATCACTTTGTGGGAACTAAAATCGGTTGGACGAACCGGAGTCGTCAAACCGAAGTGCCATAAAACTAATACAGCTCTCCATCTGTCGACTTTAGCTCGACTGATGGATCTTACGCTCGCTCCACACGCTTTTCATACAACTAAAAGCACACTCCTCCATTCGTTGAACCATGATTTTCGGGATTATAGAATGAACAGGATTTAGTTCTCAGCCCATCTTTAATCCTGCCCATCCTGAAAATCCGATTTTAAACCCACTAAACACGTAATGAGATTACACACATAATACCCTAGTTCCACACGCTCAGCGTTGGAACTAAAATCGGTTGGACGAACCGGAGTCGTCAAACC
>CAXBHO010000105.1:0-12856 GCA_963975485.1 uncultured Balneola sp.
CCTTTTTCAAATAGTCAATGAACAGGCTATCCGATAGCTTTTAACCGACAAATGACCATTGACTTGACACTAGCGAGGGTTACTGATTTTGTTGCGTTATTGATTTTCGCTGATAAAAATCTCCCTTTTAAGCCTGCTTGCAGGCTTAAAAGGAGGAATTGTCGGAGTTCTAAGAAGATTTACTCAAGTTCACGAGCAAAGACTTTAGTCAGCAACAACCTACTAAACAAAACTCGTTATTGCGAGGAGGTACGGTCCCAAAAAGTGTGTAAAGCACATACTTGTTATTTTTGATTAATAACAATAAAAATCAAAAAAGATATGCACTTTACACAAGCACAAGTTATATAAAGTCTAGTAATTGATTTCACACACTCTTTTGAGCTCTTAACCTCGTTCCATAGCTCCGTTGCGGAATGCCTCGTTGGAGCTCCGCTCCACATACTCACAGCCCTCAAATAGATTCACAGAAGAGAGTTTTTCAAGCATAGAATGCCTTTCAAAATCCCTAAGCGACACGAACTTTAATTAGTTATTTTAAACCTTGATGTGGAAATATTTCTGCATCAAGGTTTTTTTATATAGAAAAGTAAAGCGAAGTTCATTCATGCAAAAAGAAATTCAACTTATAGTAGTACCGGAAGTTGCGGGAGAAGAGAGTCTGCTTAAACAGTACATCGCTAAAACTACTGAGATTGAAGCAAAAGAAATTACACATATCGAGATTCTAAAGCGATCTATTGATGCTCGGCAACGACAGGTTAAAATTAACTTAAGAGTTCGGGTTTATGCAGGGGAAGAATTTCAGAAAGAAAAAATCACTTTACCTAAATTCGGAGCAGTTCATGATAAAGATACGGTTTTAATTATAGGCGCCGGTCCTGCTGGATTATTTGCCGCGTTGAAATGCATTGAACTAGGAATGAAGCCGGTTGTTCTGGATAGGGGAAAAGATGTTAAATCCAGAATTAAGGATCTGAAAAACATCAATGTAAATCATATAGTAAATCCCGATTCTAATTACTGTTTTGGGGAAGGGGGAGCAGGCACTTATTCAGATGGAAAGCTTTACACTCGTTCCAAAAAAAGAGGAGATGTTGATGGAATTCTGGAATTACTGGTAGCTTTTGGAGCAAAAAAAGAAATTTTAGTCGATGCTCATCCGCATATTGGCACCAACAAACTTCCGAAAATCATCGCTAAGATTCGGGAATTTATTTTGAAGCATGGTGGAGAAATCCATTTTAATTCCAGAGTGGTTGATTTATTGTTGGACGGAGATCAGATTACAGGAGCAAAAACAAAAGATGGGAAAATATTTGAATCAAGAAATGTAATTTTAGCAACGGGACATTCAGCCCGAGATATTTTTGAGCTTCTGCATAAAAAAGGAATTGAAATCGAAGCCAAACCGATCGCCATTGGGGTTCGGGTTGAGCATCCACAATCTTTGATAGATTCTATTCAATATAATTGTGATGACCGTGGAGAATATTTACCTCCGGCGCCTTATAAAATTGTAAAACAGATTAATGATCGCGGAGTGTATTCGTTTTGTATGTGCCCGGGAGGAGTTGTAGCCGCGTGCGCTACTTCAGATGGAGAAGTTGTTACCAATGGTTGGTCGGGGTCACAGCGATCAAGACCAACGGCTAATTCGGGAATTGTAGTAGAACTTGAGATGGAAGATTTTAAAACCTTCGAAAAATACGGACCATTACGAGTTATGGAGTTCCAAAAATCCATAGAGCAAAAAGCTTGGGAATTAGCTGGAAAAACTCAGAAAGTGCCTGCTCAACGATTAGTTGATTTTACCAAAGGAATTCAATCTAAAGATCTTCCTGATACTTCCTATTCTCCGGGCTTGACATCCGTAAATCTCGAAGAAGTATTTCCGGATTTTATGGTAAAAGCACTGCAAAAAGGATTCATTGAAATAGGAAAAACGATGAAAGGTTTTCTAACCAACGAAGCTGTTGTTCACGCACCTGAGTCCAGAACGTCATCTCCGGTAAGAATTCCAAGAGATCGAAAAACGTTGGAACATATCAGAATAAAAGGGTTATTTCCTTGTGGCGAAGGAGCAGGTTATGCAGGGGGAATTGTTTCGGCTGCGATTGATGGAAGAAAGTGTGTATCCGCTATCGCGGAATTAAGAATTATTCAATGAAGAATTAAGAATGGTTCAATTAAGAATGGTTCAATTAGGAATGGTTCAATTAGGAATAGGGAAATATGGAATTAGGAATAAATAGATTTGTAATCGATTGTTGGATTTTAATTGGTTGGTTAGATTTCGTAAAATAAACAAGCAAGGACTTCAGTCTGCAGTGCCTTAATAATAAAACTGAAAAATTATGAAATACGGATTATCAGGTAGTTTTACAGCTAAAGAAGGTAAAGGTGATGAGCTTACTTCTATTTTGGAAGATGCCGCTAGTCTTATGAAAGATGCAGAAGGATGCATTATTTACATTGTAGGACAGCAATCAGAAAATAGAGACATCGTGCATGTTTTTGAAGTTTGGGATTCAAAAGAGGATCACGATAATTCATTAAGTGTTGACGGTGTTAAAGAATTGATTGGTAAAGCAATGCCTTTAATAGATGGCAAAACAAGTGGGGTGGAGATAGATATAGCTGGTGGATAATGAACGGGAATTAGGAATTAGTTAATTAGGAATAGAAGAATATGAAGTATGGAATGAAAGGAACATTTTACGCAAGGAAAGGAAAAGGAAATGAGCTTATTGCTACGTTAAAGAAAATGAATGATCTCATGAAAACGAGCGGAGGATGTGAGATCTTTGAAATCGAACTGCAAATGGATAATAACGATATTATTCACGTTTATGAATTATGGACTTCTCAGGAATGTCATGCTAAGGCTTTGAAAGTTCCGGGAGTAAATGAATTAGTGGGTAAGTCAATACCATTAATCAAAGGAGATATTGGAGGAGTAGATCTTAAATTTTTCAACGCTTGAAGTGTTGCTTAACATTCAAACAATAATTTTAGTTAACTGAAAATGAACATAGAAAAAGCAACGCTATCAGATTTGGAGGAACTCAATGAATTATTTGACAGGTACAGAGTTTTTTATGGGAAGAGTTCGGATAAAGAAACTGGTAAAATCTTTTTGAAGGAGCGGATAGCAAATAACGAATCAGTGATCTTTATCTCCCGAAATGAAGAGGGGGTGGCAACGGGTTTTGTACAACTGTATCCATTGTTTTCTTCTACAAGAATGAAGCGATTTTGGATGTTGAATGATCTTTATGTGAACTCAGATTTTAGAGGGCAAGGTTTTTCAAAAGCTCTGATCGAAAAGTCGAAAGAATTGTGCAGAAAAACCGAAGCGTGTGGTATGATGTTGGAAACGGCTAAAGACAATCATGTAGGAAATCAGCTATATTCTGCAACAGGGTGGGACTTAGATAAAGATCATAATTATTATACTTGGGATGTAGAATAAAAAAAGCCTTGATCCAACAAGAACCAAGGCTTTAGTTTATTCTAAATTCGGAAACTACTTCACTACGAATGTCCCTTGCATAACAGCGTAATGTCAGGGAAAAGTACAAATAAATGTGTAAGTGCCTTTTTCAGGAGCTTCAAAAGTAATAGTATCTGATTCGCCACCGCCAAGTAATTCTGTTGCAGGTAATATTTTATCGGAATCTATGGGTAGATAACCACTGTCTTTAGCCTGCATAGCAGCCATTGCAAAGTCTTTCACAACTACTCCTTCTTTCAAAAAACCCCAGTTGTGTTCCATGGCTTGCTTTGAAAATTCACCAACATACTTTAGCGTTAAGGTAATTTTTTCTTCTGATTTTACTTTAATCTTTTTAGTGCCGAATTGCATTTTGTCGCTATCTTAAACTGTAATTTCGGTTGCCAAGCCCGTGGTAGTATTATTAACAGGTGAAAATGAAATTAGTGCCGATAAAAATAGAATGATAATATTCATTAAACGTTGATTTTATTTTATTTTATTTAAAATGTTTAAAATTGTAGTTTGTTTGTAAGGCTTTGATGAAGAAAATGATTTATTAACTATTTTTTGATGGAAATACAAAAAAGGGTTCTATGCTGTCTATTAATGCGTCCGGTAAGCCCACATTATGAAGTACAATTCCCCTTAAAACAAGAAATATACCCAAGCTAAAAGCCATATAAGGAATATATTGTCTAATTTTACTTCTCAAATCCAGAGAGATAAAATTTGGCGATACATAAATTGTAAAGAGCGCAGGTAGTGTTCCCAAACCAAAAAGTGCCATATAAATCATACTGTGATATGGAGTTTCTGTTAAAACCGCAACTGCTAACCCTGTGTACACAAAAGCACAAGGTAAAAGGCCGTTTAAAACTCCCATTCCAAAAAGAGCACGCTTTGAATTTTTGCGGATTAGTATTCCATAGCTTCTATTTATTTTTGAAGTAAATTTTTGAAGAAAAGCCAGTCTTTTTTGTGGGTATATTTTTTTAGAAAATAAGACTCCGAGGATGATAGAAATACCCAACACAATAGAAAGCGTACTTTGAAATCCGCCCAACGAAATTTGTTTTCCCAGAAAACCGATCAACAAACCAAAAAGTGCATAGACCAAAATTCTACCGGAGTTATAAATTCCGGCATTTAAAGTAATTGCAGAGAAATTAGAGCTTGTTCTTGGCAAACCAAGTACAATAGGACCACACATTCCCACGCAGTGGAAACTCCCTAAAAATCCTAAGCCTAAGGCAGTCCAAAGTTCCATATTAAATTACAATCGTCTTTTCTTCGAGATAGTTTTCGTTATCGGCATTCCATTCGATTTTGAGAATCCACTTTCCTTTGTCGAGAGCAGAAGTAGAAATAAGTTGGGTGCCATTTGCATTTACACTCAAAGGAAATTTGGCATCCATTGTTGGATTATTTGGACGATATAATTTAATATCACCTTGTGCTTTGCCAACAAATTCATTTGGGAAAATTACTCTTAATGCTTCCAGTTTTTCATCAAAAATAATTACTACAGGATCTCGTAATTCAGCAGATCGCTTACGTTGATCAATGGTTTGTTGATATTCTACGCCGTCTTCGTAATGGTTGTTGGTTACCAGAAAGAAGTCGAGGCTGATGAAATAGCTTACCATACTTAACGTTCCAATTACAAAAATGGTAATTATCAACGCTATACCATTTCCCCAGTTTAGCTTTTTCATATTAGTGGTCACTTAGCCGGACCAATAAATCCGGAGGTTAGAGTTTCAATTTGTTCATTACCGGAATATACGCCAAACAAGAGAGTAGTTTGGAGTCCGGTTAGTTGATCTTTATTAAGTTTGATCAAAAATCTGCCTTCCGATAAATTCTGAGGGTCAACAGAACTAACATTCCCAAGTGATACTAATTCGCCGGCAGGTTCAAGTAATCGAAGTTCAAAATCTTTTGTATCAAAAGTCTTATTTATTACTTTAATTTCGTAAATATTGCTGTACATATTATTTGGAAGTTCCTGATAAAGAGTACCGGGTTGACGTAGAATCGTAGTTTCTAAGTCTATTCGCATACTCATTAAGCCAATAAATACAGATAGTAGTAAAACAAAAATGGCAGAATAACCGGCTACTCTTGGTGTAAGTATTTTTTTTGTTTGATTTCTGATACTATTCTCAGAAGCATAGCGAATTAGCCCTCGGGGTTTGTCAATTTTATCCATAACAGCATCACAGGCATCTATACAAGCAGTGCAATGCACGCATTCTAACTGTGTTCCATTTCTGATATCAATTCCCATCGGGCATACTTTTACACATTGAGTACATTCGATACAATCTCCAAAAGCTGCATTACCCGGAAGCCCCAAGTCTGCCAGTGTTGCTTTTCCGGCAATCACGCTGTTTCGGTCGGCAATCTTAGCCCGGTGTTCCCCTCGTTTGTAATCGTACATTACATTTATGGAATTATTGTCGAGCATTACAGATTGCATACGTCCGTACGGACAAACGAAATGGCAAACTTGTTCTCTCATAAAAGCAAATACTCCATAGAAAACACCGCTGAAAATTATAATGGAGGCTAATCCACCCGCATGCTCAGAAGGTGGATCAGTTATAATTTCAAAAAGCTGATCTTTACCAATGATGTATGCTAAGAAAAGGTTTGAAATAATGAATGCCAGCGTATAAAAAATGGCATGTTTAGAACTTTTTTTTAAGATTTTTTCAGCATTCCAAGGTGCTTTTTTCAAACGTATTTGCGCTGAAGCATCCCCTTCAATCCAATATTCAATTCTTCGGAAAACCATTTCCAAAAAAATAGTTTGAGGGCAGACCCATCCACAGAATAACCTTCCGAATATGGTTGTAAAGAGAACAATGAATACAATAAAAGCAAGTATCCCGAAAACAAGGAGGTGTAGATCCTGAGGCCAGAAAGCAACTCCAAAGATGATAAATTTGCGCTCCAGTATATTAATAAGCAACAAAGGATTGCCATTAATAGTGATGAAGGGACCGGAAAAGAAGAAAGCCAGAAGGAACACAGCAACGATGGTTCGGGCGTTGTAAAAGCGACCTTTTGGCTTTTTAGCGTGAATCCAGTTTCTACCACCGGTTTCATTTACGGTAGCTAAGCGATCTCTGAATTCTTCTTTTCCTATTTGTCTTCCTTGCTCCTCCGACATTTTGTTTCTTATTGTATGCTACATGGTTTTGCACGGGTTTCATCAACAGCTTTAGCATTTGGCGGGTTTGTTCCTTGAAGCGAGCCTATGTAGCTAACTACTGCATTTACATCCTCGTTCGGCATTGGCGCTCCGCTACCATAAGCAACCATTCCTTTATCGGGGTAGCCTTTCGTGATACTTTTTGCTACCTCTTCGGCAGAACAGCCGTACAACCATTTATCATCCGTTAAATTAGGACCAACCAAACCTTCGCCGGCACTTCCATGACAGGTAAAGCAAAGGTTATTTATTCCCAAGAAGATTTCCTTTCCTTTTTCAATCACTTCGGCTTGTTCGCTGTATGCCCAGGTGAACGAAGCTTCTTCCGCCGATGATTGCTCATCGAACTTATATTTTTCTGCGGCAGCAGCCATTTCCATTTCGTATTCTTCGTGTTGATCCGGTCCCCATTCGAAAACTTCGTAATAGAGTACATAACCAACCCCGAAGGCAATGGTAAAGTAGAACAGCCATAACCACCAAACCGGCATATGATTGTCGAGTTCACGAATACCATCGTATTCGTGATCTAATAGTTTGTCTTTTTCGTCATCTAAAACTTTCATTGTTTTGAGTTTTTTGGATTAAAAATTTTGTCTGAGTCGAGTGGAATGTTTGCTGCGTCTTTCCAAAAATCTTTTCCCGTTCTTATCAAATAGATGATCAAAATCAAAAAGAATGTGAAAAAAAGGATAAGTGAAATACTCGGAAAGAGTTCTATTCCATCCATTGAGCGCAATACATCTTTATACATTATTTCTTCTCCATAATTACAGGTGATAGTTTTTTACTTGATGGAAGTTCTCCAAAGGGATCATTTTCACCGGATATATCGGTTCCAAGACGTTGTAGGTAAGCAATTAAGGCAATGACCTTTTTCTCTGATGTGATCTCAATACCTTCAATAATATCAAAGCCATTTTCCCGGAGACCTTGAGTAATCCTTTCTGCCTGAGCTTTCATGTCTCCGACTGCATATTCAGGATAGCGAGGTGAATAAGGAACGCCAACGGTTGACAGAGCTTCGATTCTATTGGGCATCGATTCCATATCCATATCTTGAGTTAGTAACCAAGGATAAGCCGGCATAATAGATCCCGGTGAAGTTGAATTAGGATCGTACATGTGGCGTAAATGCCAGGAATCAGGATATTTTCCACCAATACGATGGAGATCAGGTCCTGTTCTCTTTGAACCCCAGAGGAACGGATGATCGTACACAAATTCTCCGGCTTTGGAATATTCGCCATAGCGTTCCGTTTCAGAACGGAAAGGTCGAATCATTTGGGAGTGGCAGTTATTACATCCTTCAGCTATGTAAATATCACGACCTTCCACCTCAAGTGCGGTATAAGGTTGCACGCTTTCGATAGTTGGAATGTTTGAATCGATTAAAGCGGTAGGCATGTATTCGACAATTCCACCAATTAAAATGGCAACCACAGTTAGTAAGGTAAATTTTAAAGGACGTCCTTCCAACCTTCTGTGCCAGCTTTCGTTTTCATCACCGGCATGTTTCTGTAAAGCCGGTGCTTGTGCTTCTTCCGCTTTCAACAGAGATCCGCTTTTGGCTGTTTTATAGAGATTATAAACACCAAATAAAGCACCAATAATGAATAGAGTCCCACCAAAGGCTCTTAAGGCATACATCGGAATAATCTGAACAACTGTTTCCAGGAAATTAGGATAAGCTAAGAATCCCTGATCGGTGAATTCTTTCCACATAAGACTTTGAGTAATTCCACCCCAATACATCGGAATTACATAAAATATGGCGCCCATCGTTGCAAACCAGAAATGAATATTGGCAAGCTTTGTTGAGAATAATTTAGTTTCATAAATACGAGGAGTTATGAAATACAGCATCCCAAAAGCTAAACCACCGTTCCAAAGTAAAGCACCGTTATGAACATGACCGATGATATAATCAGAATAATGTGCTATGGCATTTACATTGGCGATAGACAACATCGGTCCTTCAAATGTTACCATACCGTATGCAGTAACGGCAACAACCATAAATTTTAGAACGGGATCTTCTCGAACTTTATCCCAGGCACCTCTTAAAGTTAATAATCCGTTCAACATTCCACCCCAGGAAGGAGCAATAAGCATTAAGCTGAATACAACACCCAGAGTTTGAGCCCAGCCTGGTAAAGCGGTGTATAACAGGTGATGAGGTCCTGCCCAGATATAGATAAAAATCAATGACCAAAAGTGAACGATTGAAAGTCTGTATGAAAAGATTGGTCGATTGGAAGCCTTAGGAATAAAATAGTACATGATTCCCAAAAACGGAGTAGTCAAGAAAAATGCTACCGCATTATGACCGTACCACCACTGTACGAGTGCATCTTGAACTCCGGCATAAATAGGATAACTTTTTAATAAAGTAGCCGGAACTTCAAAAGAGTTCACCAAATGAAGTACAGCAACGGTTACAAAAGTAGCTATGTAAAACCATATAGCAACATAGATATGTTTTTCACGTCGCTTCATGATGGTCATAATCATATTCACACCAAAAATCACCCAAATAAGAGTAATAGCGATATCAATCGGCCATTCAAGTTCGGCATATTCTTTACTGGTTGTAATGCCGAATGGTAGTGTGGCAACCGCTGAAACAATAATAGCCTGCCATCCCCAGAAATGAATTTTACTTAGTTTTTCGCTCCACATTGATGCCTTACACAATCGGGGAAGCGAGTAATAAACTCCATAAAAAATGGCGTTCCCGGCAAATGCAAAAATTACTGCATTAGTATGTAAAGGTCTTAATCGACCAAAAGATAGTTCTGGAATAAAGCCTAAAAAATCAGGCCAGATAAATTTTAGAGCTACAATCAATCCTACAAGAAATCCTATGATTCCCCATATCATGGTTGCGATTCCAAAATTTCGAACTATTTTATTGTCATAATGAAATGTATCTACAGACATTACGAATCCCGTTTAGTTGTTTTTGTTTTATTGTTGGTTGATGAATTTTTTTCATCAAAAAGAATGCGAACAGATGGCGTGTATTGATCGTCAAACTGCCCGGATTTAACAGCCCAGAAGAAGGCTGCTAAAAAAATCAGCGCTACTGAAATACTGAATAGGATTAGAAAGAATATTACGCCCATATTTTTAATCCTCTGTTTTTTGCCTTAATACGAGTAGCTATCGTTGTAAAAAGCATGATACTGATGGAACTCAAAGGCATTAATATCGCAGCCACTAAAGGCGATAAATGTCCGGTAACAGCAAAAGAAAGCCCTGTAATGTTATATAATAAAGAAAGTACGAAACTTACATTTACAACTCCAATGGATGCTTTTGAAAAACTAATGAACTTATTAAAGTTTTTTAGTTCATTTCCATCTAAAATGGCGTCACAAGCAGGGGAGAAAGAACTGGTTTTGTCTGATAAAGCAATTCCGAAATGACTTTTCTTTAATGCTCCGGCATCATTCAGCCCGTCACCAATCATTAAAATGTTATGTTTATCGGTTGAAAGTGATTCTACAAAGTCGAGTTTTTGATGAGGAGATTGATTGAAATGCATGTTATCTGTGCCCTTAAAATAAGGAGCTAATTGAGTGGCATCTTTCTCATTATCTCCGGATAAAAGATGCAGGTCATACTCTTCATGAAGTTTCTCAATTAAACCAGCGATTCCATCTCTAAGTTGGTTATTAAATTCAAAATAACCTTTGTAAATATGGTTTATAGCAACTTGTACGTGCGATGTAAGCATAGTAGTAGAATGGAGATTAAGATCCGTGTATTCTTCTATAAAACTTTTGCTACCAATATGAATTACATCGCCTTTGTAAGAAGCATGAATTCCTTTTCCTTTAATTTCTTCAATAAAGCCCGGATCATTATATTCGAAGCCATCATTATCCAGATGAGTATATATTTTTTTGCTGTAGGGGTGAGTTGAATTCTTAGTTATGGCATGGATTATTTCTTTATCCCATTTAGAAAGTGGTTCTCCAACATAAGTAAGATCAGCTTTTTCGGAATCGGTAATAGTTCCGGTTTTATCAAAAACGATGGTGTCAATAGTACCAAGGTTTTCAATCCCATCAATATTCTTTAAGAAAAATCCATTTAGTGAAAGTATGTTTGTTGCAGAACCAAAAGTAAAAGGAGCGGATAGAGCCAATGCGCAAGGGCAGGCAACAATAAGAACCGCTGTAAAAATAGTAAAAGCTTTTGATGGTTCTATATAAAGCCACACCAAGCCGGAGATAAAGGCGATTCCAATAATAGTAATTGTAAAATAGGGACTTACCCGATCAGCTAATGGTTTATACTTTTTTGCGCCTGAATTTATGCTACCATTTTCCCAAAGTTGAGTGAGGTAACTATGCTCTACTCTTTTTGACACCATCATTTTACTTTGAGCACCTAGGATTTTACCTCCGGCAAAAATAAGGTCACCTTTCATTTTGGTTACCGGAATAGATTCGCCTGTAATAAAGCTGTAATCAATGATGGTGGAATCAGATTGTAGAATTGAATCACAAGGAATTAACTCATTGTTTCTTAGTACTATTTCATCGCTAATAGTTAGTGTTTTAACAGAAACAGACTCTTCAACTCCTTTAATAAGTTTTAAAACCGAAATAGGAAGATAAGATTTGTAGTCACGGTCAAAAGAAAGCCCTTCAAATGTTTTCTTTTGTACGATTTTACCGATGAGTAAAAAGAAAATGAAGCCTGCAAAAGAATCAAAGTAGCCGGCTCCTGTTCCGCTTAAAATCTCGTATAAACTTCTTCCAAACAGTGCAATAATTCCAATTGATATTGGAACATCAAGATTGATTCCTTTTTGACTTATTGCTGCCCAGGCAGACTTCAAATAATCACTGGAACTATATACCAGTACCGGAATAGCCAAAAGAATATTTAAAGCCCCAAAGAATACCTTAAAGGTATCAATAGAATCAGATACCGTCATATTTAGATACTCTGGAAAGCTAAAGAGCATAATGTTTCCAAAGGAAAAACCCGCTACACCAAGTTTCAGCCAAAGATCACGGGGAATAGATGCTTGTTCTTTTTCTTCTAATTGATCGAGCTTAAGGTTGGGTTCATACCCTATTGTGGTAAGGAGCTCTACAATACTTCTCAGATCAGTTTTATTGGTATCAAAAACAAGGGTTAAACGACGTTTAAGGAAATTGACCGTTCCCTGAAGAATTCCATCATCTAAATTTTGAAGATTTTCCAGCAACCATACACAGGATGTACAGTGAATATTTGGGATACTAAAAGAAGTAGAAGCGATTTCAGCATTTTTAAAGTCAATAAGTTTATCCTGTACATCTTTATCGATTAGATAGTCAAATCTCTTTCTTTCTAATCCATTTTTAATGGTAGTTCCCGGTGAATCATCCAAGTCGTAATAAGTACAAAGATTGTTGTCAGCCAACAATTGATATACTGTTTCGCACCCTTGGCAACAAAAGTTCAAGCCAGAATTTTTTTGGGGCTTGGCGGGTTCGCCACAATGTGAACAGACTACTTCTTCTGTGATTGTTTCTTTCATCTCTTATTTGATCCGGTTACAAATGAAAGGCATTGCTCAAACCAGGCTTGAGTCATTAACCGATCAACATTTTCAAAACTCGTGTCTTGAAGCCATTTTTTAATGTTATCTCTTTCGGTAGCCCAAAATGAGTGAAAAGGGCAGGGCTCAATGTTACCACAGCCTTCAATCCCCATAAAACATGAATTAAAAAAAACCTCGCCATCAATGGCAGCTACCACTTCATAAATAGAAATTTCTTTTAAGTCTTTAGCGAGATAAACTCCGCCTTTGAGCCCGCGTTGGGATTTAAGAATTCCAGGGGTTTTTAGCTTTGCCAGAATTTGAGAGAGGTAAGCAGCCGGGCAGTTCAAAGATCGGGCAAGCTCAGCCGCAGAAACTATATCAGCAGGGTGCTTTGATATGGCAATAATAGCCGAAATGGCATATTGAGTGCCCTGAGATATAAATTTCATAATCTAATAACCATATTCTAATATCTATATTAGATTTTAATAATGATTCTATAATTATGCAATCATAAAATCAAGAAAATCTAACCCATCCCTGTCCCTTCCCTTTGTTGAGGGAAGGGGACTTTCTAACTAGGAAA
>CAXBHO010000106.1:0-12793 GCA_963975485.1 uncultured Balneola sp.
TCTGTTCTATTTTGGAAAATTAGACCTCTACCCACAAGGTTTCCCGTAGAACCACCAAATTTAAGCATTGATGAAAAGGCATTTAGGAAAGGACACCATTCTGTTACTGTCTTAAGTAGCCCACTTGCAGGATGTGTTATAGATATTGCAGAGGGTCGGGACAAACAGGCAACCAAACCATTATTGAGGCAAGTTGTATCTCCAGGGAATAGAAGCAGCGTTGAGACTGTATCGGTAGATATGTGGAAGGCTTATAGGACTTCAGTGGAAGAGTTTTTTCCCAATGCAAAGGTGGTGCACGATCGCTTCCATCTTATAAAATACCTTAACGATGCCATTGACAAAGTTAGAAGGCGAGAAGTAAAACGGCATGCAAAATTAAAGAACAGCAGGTTTGCGCTACTTAAAAACAAAGAGAACTTAACCGATAAACAGTATATCATCTTTGAACATATACAAGCTACCAATTATGAGGTCAGCAAAGCTTGGAGGGTTAGGGAAAACTTCAAGGATATCTTTGGCAGTTCCTCTATCATAGAAGCAATGGGGATGTTCGTAAAATGGGGAGCAAGTGTTCTGAACACTAATATTAAAGAACTTATCAAAGTGGCAAAGATGTTCAACGACCATATAAAAGGTGTTTGCTATGCGCTAACAGAAAATTTCTCCAACGCTATGGCCGAAAGACTAAACGGAAAAATATAAGAAATAAAAACGGCAGGTAGAGGGTATAGAACTTTTAAGAATTTTAGAAGTGCAATACTTTTTTTTCACGGAGGGTTAAATCTTTACCCACACAAATAATGGTAGAACCCGAAAAAAAATAGAAGCAAATACAATTTTTTGTAACTCTCATGATATTGAAAATCATATTTCGATATACAAACCTAAAAGAGTTATGGATTTTCAAGGTTCATTAAAATTGACTCATCAAAATGATACAGATCAAAGTAAGAATAACGGTCTAAAATCTGTCAAAGTCCCATTAACTACAAAAAAAGGAGTGGTACAAAATTCTGCGGGACTGAATTGGAGTCATAGAACAAAAGAAGGTTACTCAAGAAATTTGAATGAAGCGTATATTCAGTTAAGACCAAAAATTTACAAGAGCAGTTTTTTCCCAACAAGAGGAAAACACTTTACAGTACAAACTGACGACAATAAACATTTTGTTTGTACAAGAGCACAAAAAAATAAGCTTGGGACTGCGATTGAAACACCGCACAATAACAGTCTATTAGGAGAATACTTTAGAAATAGATTAGGTTTAGCAAATGGAGAGTTTGTTAAAAAAGAACATTTGAAGAATACGGAAGAACAGACGTTGACTTTTTTAAAGTAGATGAAGAAACATATATAATGGATTTTTCAAAACCCGAGTAACCTTTAATTTATTTAACGATCTCTGAATTTATACTGCAACGAAATCCGATGAGTATATCCCAAATTACTTGAAATTCCGGCAAAGCTGGCAAATCCGTAATCCAGATTGAATTTCAAGAACTTAAGTCCCAATCCCAGCGTCGGGGAAACTGAAAATCCGCCTTCCGGATCGGTAATAAAATCAGTTACTCCTGTTCTGAAACTAATAATATCTTTATAGGTGAGTTCGGCTCCAACATGAGGCTCTATACTCATTTTACCGGCGTTTATGTAATAAGCTTGTCGATTTTCGAAAAGAAGATCGGTGTCAATAGCTGTTATCAGGTCGAAATCATTGAATACAAAGTTCTTAGAAACACCTAGTTTTATAGATGGAAGCACATACTCATTTTGTCCGCTTGGGATGGAATCATCAAAAACTTCCTGAAAACCCGCAAACTTGGATTCATCTACTTCCCACATCTTTTGCATAGTGGTGAAATCCCGAATCGAAACCCCAAAATCTACAATATCAGTTTGGAGTTGTGCGCCAACATCCAGGCTGTACCCCCATGCCTCAGCAAAAGGCCCGAGACGTTGATTGATAATTTTTGCAGTAATTCCGTATGAAAACCGCTCGGCACTTTGTTTTGCAAAAGAAAAGAATAAGGCGAGATCAGCGGCACTAAATCGAGTAATATAATCCTGAGGATTTTCGCGAGGTTGATTTCTGTCGGCGTCCCAGGCGTTTAAGGTATTCGCAATGTTATCTACTCCCTGGCGGAAAAAACTAACAGAAAAGACCGCATTTTTTGATTTTAATGGGAGTGCAAAAGCTCCGTAATCGTAACCGACAATACCATCAAATCGCTCAGAATGCATATAAATTGCTTGTGGCTCGCCGATCTTTGATAATCCCGCAACGTTCCAATAAGCCGCAGTTACATCAGTAGCAATAGAAGCTTGAGCGGAGCCCATTCCTAAGGCACGAGCACCCGCACCAGTGCTTAAAAAATCATTTCCATACTTAGCAAATGACGATTGAGCGTTGTTAGAGCCTGATAAAATAAATAAAAATAGAAGCGCTGATAGAAGGCTTTTCATCGAATGCTGTAATAAAATACTTAAGGTTTACAGTAGCGCTTTAACGATATAAATGTGTACTTATTTGCTATTATTTTACCGGTTCCAAATGTTGCGGAGAGAGCCAGTATTTCTTAGTATAAGCACACGTTCTCGAAAGGGCAAGATTTAGCAAAAAAATGTCCTAAATAACTCTAATTACGTAGTCATGAAATTTTCTGTATCAAGTAACGAACTCAACAAAGGGCTGTCGGCCGTAATCGGGGCAGTGCCATCTAAAGCAACACTCCCAATTCTGGAAACAATTTTGTTTCAATGTGAAGATGGAAAACTGAAATTATCTGCCACTGATCTTGAAATTGCAATCGTAGAATATATTGATGCTGACATTGAAGATGAAGGTTCTGTTGCAATTCCAGCAAGACGATTACTCGAGACATTGCGACAACTTCCAAATATCACGGTTTTCTTTACGGTAGATGAACGCAAGAACATAAATTTTAGAACTGATAAGGGTAATTATAAACTGGTTGGAGATGATGCTGATGAGTTTCCGGAGATCCCAACACTGGAAGGTGGAGTTGAGATCAATGCTTCAACAGAAAATGTTAACAATGCCATTAATAAAACGATATTCGCCGTTTCAAGTGATGATCTTCGTCCGGCAATGATGGGTGTTTATTTTAAGATCGGTACTGAGGAAAGCAAGTTTGTTGCTACTGATGGATACCGATTGGTTGAATATGTTAACAAGGAAATTAAAGGCAGTAGCGAAACGGAATTTATCGTTCCGGACAAAGCGCTTGGATTGGTCCAAAAAACAAACAGTGGTGAAGAATGTGAGATCACGGTTACTAAAGATCACGCACGTTTTAAAAGTGATAATACAATCGTTATCACAAGATTGATTAACGAGCAGTATCCTAATTACGATTCAGTAATTCCTCGTGATAACAATAAGTTTCTAACCATTTCCAAAGAACAAATGCTTTCTACGGTTCGCCGTGTGGCAATTTTTTCAAGCTCAACAACACGGCAAATCAGATTGGAGTTGAGTGCAGACAAACTCACAATTCGAGCAGAAGATTTGGATATGAGTAGTGAAGCTAAGGAAACAATTGCCTGTGAATATTCAAACGATGAATTGGAAATCGGTTTTAACGCAAAATACTTAGGCGATGTTTTGAGCAACATCGATGATGACGAAGTAAGTTTTGAGTTTTCGTCTCCTAATCGCGCCGGTATTGTTCGGCCTTCAGAAAAAAGCGACCATGAAGAAATACTTATGGTAGTTATGCCAGTGATGTTGAATAACTATTCTTAATGAGTGAAATAATTACGCTTACTTCCGATTTTGGTCTTCAGGATCAATATGTAAGTTCGATGAAAGCGGTGATATTGGGAATAACTCCTGATGTTCGGCTGATCGATATTTCCCATGATATACCTGCACAGGATATTATGGCGGGAGCTTGGGTAATTCGTAATTCTGCATTTTTATTCCCAAAAAATACGGTTCACCTGGTGGTTGTAGATCCCGGTGTAGGAACAGATCGACATCCCATAGTTCTTAAAATAAATGACCAATATTTTGTAGGACCTGATAACGGAATTTTTTCTTTGTTCTATGATGAGTTTGAATATGAAGCTATCAAATTAAATAAAGAAAAATACTGGAGAGAAGAACGATCGAGAACCTTTCATGGGCGAGACGTATTTGCTCCGGTTGCTGCTCACTTGATAAATGGTGTTTCGCTGAAAAAACTTGGTGATCCGGTTAAAGATCTGGTTACGTACCATTGGGCAGTTCCTATTGGTGACAAAGACGGATTACAAGGCTGGGTGGTACATATTGACCGATTCGGAAATTTGATTACTAATATTTCCGAATCTCTTATAGAAGATATGATCGGTAGAAGAAAAGTGAGAATATATGTTGGCAATACCATGATTGATCATTTGGTGAATACATTTGGCGATGTAGAAGAAGGAGATCCGGCAGCATTTATAGGAAGCTCAGGGATGTTAGAAATCGGCATCAACAAAGGAAATGCCGCAAAGCTTTTAAGTGTTGATAAAGGCGCACAGGTGTCAATTGTGCTTCAGAAATGAGTGCATCAATTTATCAGAATTTCATTATACTCTATATATTATAAATAAATTTGGGTATGTACCAATGGATTCAGAAATAGTAAAAGATGCTTTGGAACATAGTTTGTCACTAATTAATGATGAACTTGAAAATGTTACTTTTGACGATTTAAGAAAAGACTATATTTTAGTTATCAATAAGATTGAAGAAGCCCTTTCAACTTTAGAACAAAATGGGTAGAACACTTTGGACAAAAGAAGAATTTATGCTCGTGATGAATTTGTATACAAAAATTCATTACGGTCAGTTCAACAATAGAAATTCTGAAGTAATAAAACTGGCTGAACTTATCGGAAAGACACCGGGTGCTGTTGCATATAAATTAGTACACCTTTCAAGTCAAGACCCTTACCATAAAAACAGAGGAATCAAAGGTTTAGCAAACCCTGGTAAAAATGCAATCGCAATATATAATGAGTTCCAAGAAAACTGGGATAAAATGCTTTATGAAAGTGAAGTTTTGTTAGCTAAATATAAAAACAAAACGATTGAAGAGGAATACTTAGAATGGGAAGAAGCTGATTTAAAAAACCTTAAGACCCTAAAAGGATTAGATAAAGAAAGGTTGGTTAAGACAAGAGTTAACCAATCGCTTTTCAGAAAAATAACATTAAATAATTACTCTTATTCTTGTACTATTTGTAATCTAAACATTGACAGGCTCTTGGTAGCGAGTCATATTCTAAAATGGTCAGAAAAAGAAAAAGAGCGACTCAATCCAGAAAATGGACTATGTCTTTGCAGTATTCACGACAAAGCTTTTGAACTTGGTTATATAGGAATTACAGCAGATTATGACATAAATATTTCAGAAGAACTTTCATCAATTTCAGAAAAAACCTATTCTGCAATGTTTAAAAGACATCAGAACCAAAAAATAATAATGCCAGATAAGTTTTACCCAAATCCATCTTTTTTAGATAATCATCATCAGATTACATTCCGAAAATAAGCTTAAAGATTGGATAAAGTTGGCCTCTTTGAATTTAGACCAACTTGGTAAACTAAAAACCAAAGAACTCGATGAGATTTTCTATAAAGTTTTTGAAATGCCGCAAAGCTTTTAAGTGTTGATAAAGGCGCACAGGTGTCAATTGTGCTTCAAAAATGAGTACGTAACACCTAATTGTATATCACGTACTGTTTCCTTGAATAAAGATGAAAAGGACTATGAGCTTTGAATTAAAATCTCCGGAAAACGAAAGAGCGGCTATTCAGGTACCGAAAGAAATTTCGAATTTGACCAAGCCTTTTAGTGGAACATTATGTTCTCAGGATGGAGATGAGTATGATGTGAAGAATAATATCATTGATATTTTAGGAAAACAGCCCGATTTCTCCAGTGTCGCATCTTATACAAATCATTGGAAGCTTACAGCAACCATTTATGAAGAAATCTGGAGAAAGCGCTCACTATCTTTACTTACAGGCGAAGACTTCCCGATTGAAAAAGAACATGAATTACTGATCGAATGGACGGAGCCTAAAGAAGGTGGTGTTTATCTGGATTTGGGATGTTCAACCGCATTGTATGGCAGAGCATTAAAGGCAGCTCAACCCAAAGCAGATATTATTGGGTTGGATTTTTCGATAGAAATGCTCGAAGAAGCTCGAATCAAAGCTGAAGCAGATGAAACTGATATTTATTTTGTTCGGGCAGATGGAAAAGAACTGCCATTTTTCAGCAAAACTTTCGATGGCGTTGTGATGGGAGGAACCCTAAATGAGCTTACAGAAGAACTAAAAGTGTTGTACGAAGCCCGAAGAGTACTTAAAGAAAATGGAGTACTATTTATGATGCATCTTATCAAATCTGATGCCTGGTACGGGCGGTTACTACAAGAGTCGATGGGAATTGGCGGAATTAAATTCTGGACCAAAGACGAAAGCAATAGACTCTTTAAACAAGCCGGTTTTAAAGTAGAAGAACAGATTACAAGAGGGATAGTATGTTTTACGAGGTTGAAAGCAGGCTAATGAACATTTGAAGCGCCAGATTTAAGACACAATCGGTACAAAGACCCCGATCCGCCGGTCAGGATGACCCTATTTAGATGTTCGAGATAGTTTAAAGAAATTTTGCCAACGAATTACCTGATATCTACAAGAATGGCGTTGATTGATAGAATCTAACTAATACCTAAAACTCCCTTTCACTTCATAATGCTGAGAGTGCTTATCCCAGCGCTTTAAAATTTTCTGAGCAACTTCAGGAACATGTGCCACTTCGTAATCTTCGCCTACAAACTGTTTGATAAGCTCTAAAGAATCGAAATACATAATGGTGATGAATTCAGCTTCATTTTTAAGATCTCTGCGAAGAACCTGAATTTCTCTGTATCCTTCCATCTTATAACTTTCAATTAGAGGAATAACTTGTTCTGTTAAAATCTGATAATAAGTAGCGGCATTTTCGAGGGTAGTGTAGCCGTGCCATATTCGAGCGATCATAGGTGTCTAGTTTTTTAGTTTTCTTATTCTTACTTGGTCTTTGGACAAAACAGAGAAATTTAATGCTAATTCATTTGCATGATCAGATAAGCTTTTTAACAATAGTTTTGCTTTAGAATCTCTGGCCATATTATTAATTCGTAAAAGTAAAATTCCGGAATGTAATTTTTGTAATCAAATTGCTAACTCTCCAAAATCTTTATCTTCAGTGAGAAGAATTGCCTTATTATTTACTGCAATCTGAAAAACTTCATCATCAGAAATACCAAGCTTTTCTTTAGCTATGGATAAAACCTCATATTCTTCTTTTCTTAATATAGAAATGCAGATCTGGTCAACACTTTCATCCACAACAAATTTCATTATGAAGCTGCCGGAAAACCTTGCTCTGACTTAAGATGATGAGCGGCGAACTGCAAACAAGCTTTGATTTGAGATTTAGTAATATGTGGATATGACTCAAGCAGTTCTTTTTCAGAAAGACTTTCGCCAAGTTTTTCAAGAATAAGTTCAACTGTTATTCGGGCACCTTTAATTTTAGGTTTACCAAATAAAATTTGAGGATCAGAATCTACGTATTTTTGCCATCCCATAGCAGAATATAACTATTCTACCTTAAAGTTTAATTCCCCTTCGGGGTAAACGACTGAATTCCGGTGATTTCTCTTCCGAGAATTAAACCATGAATATCGTACGTACCTTCGTAGGTGTTTACAGATTCTAAGTTCATTACATGATGGATCACTCTGTAATCGCCAACAATTCCGTTTCCGCCGTGCATGTCGCGGGAAATGCGAGCGATTTCTAATGCTCTGCCGCAGTTGTTACGTTTTGCAAGGGAAGTCATGGATGGATGGTCACGCCTTTCATCTTTCAATTTACCTAACCGAAAAGCCAGCATCTGCATATTGGTGATGTCGGTAAGCATATTTGCCAGCTTGGTTTGAATAAGCTGATTTGCAGCCAATGGTTTTCCGAACTGCTTACGATCCAAAGTATATTGACGAGCTCGTTGATAACAAAATTCAGCAGCTCCAACTGTTCCCCATGCAATTCCGTAACGGGCAGCATTCAAACACATAAATGGTCCTTTCAATCCTTTAATATCAGGGAATACATTTTCTTCAGGAATGAAAACATCATCAAAAACCAACTCACCGGTTTCAGAAGCTCGTAAACTCATTTTGAATTTGGTGTGTGGCGCTGAAAAACCTTCCATTCCTTTTTCGACCAAAAATCCTCGAATAATGCCTTCATCATCTTTGTTTTCTTTGGCTTTCGCCCAAACTAAGGCAATATCAGCAATAGGAGAATTGGTGATCCACATCTTGGCGCCGTTCATGATCCAACCGCCATCGGTTTTAACTGCTGTAGTTACCAACGATCCGGGATCGGAACCATGATCTGGTTCTGTCAACCCAAAGCAACCGATCATTTCACCGGTAGCCAGTTTTGGTAAAAAGCGTTGTTTTTGATCTTCGGTACCAAATGTAGAAATAGGGTACATCACCAGCGAAGATTGCACGCTCATAAACGAGCGATAACCGGAATCTACTCGTTCAACTTCACGAGCAATCAATCCATAAGCAGTGTAACTGGCATCAGAACCACCATATTCTTCAGGAATGGTCACGCCGAGTAAGCCCATTTCACCCATTTCCAAAGCAATATCACGATCGAAATATTCTTCTGTATTTCCTTTTAAAGCACGTGGTTCGAGTTTACTTTGAGCATAATCGCGAGCCGTTTCCATAATCAAACGATCTTCTTCGTTTAATTCAGATTCAAAAAGGAAAGCGTCGTCGATGTTGAATAGGTTCTTGGACATTTTAAATGGTGCTGTAATATGTATCTTAATATTTTGATGATAGTAAGGAAAATATAGCTATTGGGGAATCAAAAATATATAGAGATTTAAGAACCACGCAATTCTATATTTTGATTTATTACTACTGCTTACAGAAAACCGGTTCTTAATCAGATAAAAAAATAAAAAGGGATCATTTATTTTAATCATTAACAACTAACCTGTATTTTTTAATAAATAAGTGGTTTACTGTGAGGATATGGTGTGTAATTTATAGAATATAGATGGTCCTCATTATCAGTATGTATCATTAATAAATTCGCCGGTTTCTGAAGTTCACATTTTGGACATCTTAAAACACGGTTACATTGCCAAAATCTAAAGCAGAAGATGATACGGTTAGAGCGGCTCAAATTATTGATGCTGCTGCTTTTCAGAACTTGAATGGAGATGGCGGTATTATAGCAAACAATATCGGAGACGTAAACAACAACGGGCTAGATGATATGTTTATCAGTTAGGGATTTTTCGGAACAAAGAGTAGCCGGTATGTAAATAAAGCTTGGATTTCAAACGAAGAGGAAATCGCTGAAAACCCCTGTCGGATTTGATCTTTTTTAAATTATCCGAATCTTTTTAATCCATCTACAAATATTGAATTTGCGTTGTCGAATCCGTCTATTGTAAGTCTTGCCGTGGGTGACATTGTAGGAAGAAAAGTGAAAATGCTTGTTAATGACACAAGATATTCAGCAGGTTCGCATACAATAAATTTTGATGCATCAAATCTGTCTTCAGGTCTTTACATATTATAGATTACAGGCAGGTAACTTTACTAAAACCTGAAAAATGATACTGATTAAATAACGTGCACATTTATTTTTGAAAATCACAGGATTTATAAACCGGAGTAGTGAATACAACTTCGATTTTTAATTTACTTCATGGCTATCTCTTCACAAAAACGCTTCCAATAACGCTTATTATTTAAGTATTAATTATTACTTATTTCTCATACCTGATTGTTAAAGTCCGTAAGTTTGCAGGCTCAAAAAGAAACGATTCATCTATAGGAAATCCGGGAATAACGCTTAGTAATATTAGCACCGGAAAATCCGTCTTTTAAATTTAGGAATGCAGCAACTACTCAATCTATTCGACTTCTCGGAACCGGTAAATTATAAAACAGAAATTCTTTCAGGCGTAACAGTTTCGTTGGCATTGGTGCCGGAAGCCGTTGCTTTTGCTTTGATCGCCGGACTTTCTCCGCTCACCGGGCTGTATGCTGCATTTGTGATGGGATTGGTTACCTCCATCTTTGGTGGCAGGCCTGGAATGATATCCGGCGCCACGGGAGCAATTGCATTGGTTTTGGTGACTTTAGCCCAATCGCATGGCGTGGAATACATTTTTGCTACCGTTATATTGGCAGGGCTAATACAAATTACTGCAGGATTTTTAAAGCTTGGTAAGCTGATGAGATTAGTGCCACATCCGGTAATTTTCGGATTCGTAAATGGATTAGCAATTATCATTTTTATGTCTCAGATGGCACAGTTCAAAACACCAACCGGTGATTGGATGACAGGTGATGCGCTCTACATGTTGATCGGATTGGTTGTGTTAACAATGCTAATCATTTGGGGATTACCAAAGATTAGCAAAGCGATACCAGCTTCGTTAATTGCTATTCTAGTGATCTTCGGGATTGTAGTAATGTTCAATATTGATACAAAAACAGTGGGCGATATTGCCTCCATTAAAGGTGGATTTCCGCCATTTCATATCCCACAAATCCCATTCACACTCGAAACACTTAAGCTCATATTTCCTTATGCTTTGATTATGGCAGGAGTTGGGTTAATAGAAAGTTTGCTAACGTTAAATATTATTGATGAAATCACGGAAACTCGAGGACGAGGAAATAAAGAAGCGGTTGCTCAGGGAGCTGCAAATATTTTATCAGGATTTTTTTCCGGAATGGGCGGTTGTGCAATGATCGGTCAAAGTTTGATTAACACTTCCGCAGGTGCGCGAGCAAGATTGTCCGGAATAGTTGCAGCAGTAATGCTTTTGGTATTCATTATGTTCGGTTCAGGTTTGATCGAGAGATTACCCATGGCTGCATTGACAGGATTGATGATAATGGTTGCTATAGGAACATTCGAGTGGGCAAGCTTAAGAACATTCACCAGAATGCCAAATTCTGATATTTTTGTAATGGTGCTGGTTACTCTAGTAACTGTATTCCTACATAATTTAGCATTGGCAGTTATTGTTGGAGTTATTATCGCAGCATTAGTTTTTGCTTGGGACAATGCCAAAAGAATTCGTGCTAGAAAGCATGTTGATGAAGATGGCATCAAACACTACGAAATATATGGACCACTTTTCTTTGGATCGGTCTCCATTTTCAATGAAAAATTTGACGTATTAAACGATCCGGATGAAATCATCATAGACTTTGCAGAAAGTCGTGTTGTTGATATGTCTGCGATTGAAGCCCTGAATAGAATTACAGAACGTTATTCCAAAGTCGGTAAGAAAGTACATCTGCAGCATCTCAGTAAAGATTGCTTAGTATTACTTGAAAATGCGGATGCGATTATTGATGTGAATGTGGTTGAAGATCCAAGATATAAATTAGCTGTGGATAAGATCTGATATTTCTAATTTGGGTTCTTATTTGTATTGAGTTTTTAGCCCCTCTTTCAGAGGGGCTGATTCCGTTGATTGGTTCCTCGACGGTATCTGGGGTGTTTGAAAGTGACACCAATGGATTCAGGGAATATTTGGTTTATAAGAATGAATTATGATTTTTTTTTGTATAAATAGTTATGAAATACTGGAACATTCTTAAGAGAACGGTAAAAGAATACAGCATTACCGATGCGATGGATTTCAGTTCATCCATCGCTTTTTATCTGATTTTTTCATTACCTGCCATCTTAATTATTGCAATGGCGATAGCAGGATCTGTATATGAAGATCAGGTGGCAAGAGATACTCTTTTGCAACAATTTCAGACTTTTTTTGGAGATCAAAGTGCAGAAGCTATTGATAAAGTGCTTACCAATATTAATGAAGGGCATAAATCATTAATTGTTAGAATCATAGGATTTGTTACATTGGTCGTTAGTGCTACTACCGTGTTTGTGTCTCTTCAAGAGGGAATAAATAAGATTTGGGGTGTGCAATCAAAAAAAGAGAAAAACCTATACAACTTTTTCAAAAATAGATTAATCTCTTTAGCAATGGCAGTAAGTGTAGGCTTTCTGCTACTAGTGACTTTAATAATAGATGCCACTCTCAGCTTTTTCGATCAGCAATTAATAAACTTGCTCTCAGAATCAGGCTTTTATATTGCGAGCGCAACTAATATTGGATTATCAATACTAGTGACAACAGCTGTTTTTGCATGCTTGTTCAAAGTTATTCCGGATGCAAACGTACAATGGAAAAATGTATGGATGGGAGCATTTATCACAACACTATTATTTACTGCCGGTAAATACCTGATTGGATTTTATCTGGATTCCAGTTCTTTTGGTGACGTATATGGAGCAGCGGGTTCTTTGGTGATTTTACTAACCTGGATCTTTTATTCTTCCATGATGGTGTTGTTTGGAGCGCAGTTTACAGCGGTTTATTCGGAAGAAATTGAAAGGAAAATTGTACCCAAAAAAAATGGAACTGTTACTAAAGAAGTAAACTAACGAACAGGAACCCACACTTCTTCTACAGATTTCAGATTTTGAGAACCAAGATATCGCTCATCTAAAACTTCAAAATGTGGGCGATGGTCTAACTCAAAATCAGAACTTGGCAACCACTTCAAATGAATATAGGCTAGTGTCATGTCATTGCTGAAATGTCGTCAGATGGGGGCTGAAATTTCACCAATAGATAGGACAGCCTTTGGCCGCTCCATCACCCTG
>CAXBHO010000107.1:0-12771 GCA_963975485.1 uncultured Balneola sp.
CAAAAAATCAATACATCAAAAGTTCTAAACAGTAGTAGTACGCCCATCAGGACTCTTCCGAAGGAATCCCTTGGGGAGAACCTGAAACCCAGAGCTTGCTAAGCAAGGGGTTGCTTCAAAAAATCAATACATCAAAAGTTCTAAACAGTAGTAGTACGCCCATCAGGACTCGAACCTGAAACCTATTGCTTAGAAGGCAATTGCTCTATCCAGTTGAGCTATGGGCGCTCAACAATTCAATATGTCAATAATATCGAGGATATCACGCTTTAGCGTACCGTCCTTCGAATTTTTTCAGTCATTAAAGTCGGGGAGACAGGATTTTCCCCAAGGGATTCCCTCGGAAGAACCTGCGACCCTTCGCAAACGTTTCAATAAATATGTCGGGGAGACAGGATTTGAACCTGCGACCCTTCGCTCCCAAAGCGAATGCGCTACCGGGCTGCGCCACTCCCCGATTTTTCCAAAATTGGAAAGGCAACAAATATAAGGTTTTCTATATTCCGTTACCACCTAAAATTGAACTTTATTTCCTTAATTTTTCAGATGTACCTTATTCCGTCAGAATCGCTGAAACATAATTTGCCCAGCTCATTTTTGAGGCAGATTTATATACATTTTCGGAGGGAAGAGGTAACTCCAAAAACTTTAGCATTTGTTCAGCCATCGAGTCTATATCTTCAGGCTCAGCAAGATATCCGTTAAACCCATCTTTTATGGTCTCTGGAAAATGGCCTACTCGTGTAGCTAAAATCGGTAAGCCAAAATTATAAGTTAGTGATTCAACTCCGGAAGGAGTAGCGGTTAAATAGTAGAGCACGCTACAGTCGGCGGCTTGAAAATATTTATGAACATCTTCATTTGGGATAAACTCACTTTTAACTACTGCTTGTTCTTGAAGTCCAAGTTCATCTATCAGTGAGAGAGGTCGGTAATCTTGTTCACTTTCTTTGTTTTTTAGGAATAGTTTTTGAGCAATTCCAAACAAGCCACGTTTGATCTTGGTCGTAATCTTAGAAGTGTCAAGAGTAGCCCAGAATTCTTCGCCACAAATCAAGAAAGAAACGTCATCTCTTTGTTCGGTAACTTTTTTGAATGCTTTGATTGCATTGTGGAGTCCTTTGTATTTTCGAATAAATCCAAAATAAAGGAATACATTTTTTTTGAGTCCCAATTCATGTTTGAATTTTTCCACATCAAATTCAGGATCGGGTTGATAGAGATCATACACAGGATGAAATAGTTTAATAACAGTTGTGAATTCATCTACTGAGCGCTTACCCGTTTCATTTACTGAGAATTCTTTTTTAGGGAGTAATGCTTTTAATTCATCAACTGTTTTATAGGCATGTGCGATGTACGTATCGGCATGTTTGATGCCCATTTTTGTGAATCGCTCATCAATAGTACTTCCTTCTTTTTGAACCACAAAATGCAGATCGAAAATCACTTCAGCATCAGAATTTCGCTTCAACCATTTAGCTATAGAACCCATGGGTAATCCCTGTATCGAGAGTGCCCACTGAAAGATTATTTTATCAGGATTTAGCGATTTAATATACTTAGCAGTTTTTCTCCAACTAAGAGGGTTGTTATAGTTGGTAATGTACTTGATCTTAATGTCAGTGCCTTCCATAAAGTTGGAACGGCTGGATTTATCAACAAACTCCCGGGGGATAATGGAAGGATATTGATTAGTCCAAGACACAATATGGACATTGTTATCAGGATCTTTATCTAAATTTTTAGCTAAGGAAGTATTGTAATTTGAAATACCTCCTTTGAATTTTGGGCCCGGACCGAAACAAACTATAACAGGCATAAGTTCTAGGTGTACTTTTTAACAGCTACATCATAAACACGCCGCATGCCTTTTTCTAACGTAAGGCGAGGCTCCCAACCGATAAGCTTTTGCACATAATCCATGTTTGCATAACGTGAATGAACCCCAACCGGCTTATCAAATAAGGGTTTAATTTCCGGTTCATATCCGGCGAAAGAAGTAAATACCTTTATTAAATCGAGAAATGAAGTGAGTTTTCCGCTTCCAATATTTATCGCCGACCCATCTTTTATGTAATCCATAGCCAATAACGTGCAATCTATCACATCTTCAATGTGTACAAAATCTCGCCCTTGTAATCCGCTTCCCCAAACCTCAAAAGGATTTTCTTTAAGAGCTGCACGCCGTGCAATTGCAGGAACAGGGTAGGAGAGATCCTGATCTTCTCCGTAGCCACTAAATGGGCGGATACAGGTAACGGAAACACCGTAGTATTGAGCGGCGATGCTGGCTAAATATTCACCGGTTAGTTTAGACCAACCATAAGTCATATCAGGTTGCCCCATTTTTTTGAAGTCGATATCACTTTCAGATAATGCAATAGCATCAGATTTAGTCTGAAGATCAACAGGATAGGCGGCACTTGAGCTTGGGTAGAGTACCCGATCCGGTTTATGGAAGCAAACCCATCTAAAAAATTCGGCATCAATGGATAAATCAAGTGATACTTTCATAGGGTCGCCATCAATAGTAGCTCTACCACCTACAATGGCTGCAAAATGAAATACATCGGTAAATTTAGAAACATCAAATCCGTAAGTATTGTCAAAGAAATCGGGTTCTTCGATCAACATTTCTAACAAAAATCGAACATCTATTTTAAGAAAAACCAGACGCTCATCTTCTCCAAAAAAATCCAATCCGGTTTTGAAACGATGAGGAGTTCCTTCGGGTAACCAAGTTTTTGGATGTGTACCCACTGAGAGATCGTCAATAAATATAATAGTATCTTTTGTAGTTGAGTAGAGGCGTTTAACAAAATTTCTGCCAACAAAGCCGCAGCCGCCGGTAATAAGATGATATTTCATACATATAATTTTAAAAGTTTCCCTAAAGATAGACATTTTAGAAAAAAGGGCTAGGAAAAGAGGAAATATTCTTTAAAAATCCCGTTCTTTACAGCAAATAAATCCCTAAAATTTCTATGAAAACCATTTTAATCACTTTTATACTTAGCTTTTTTACTGTTTCTTTGTTCGGTCAATCGCTTCAAATATCGGAAGCATCTGCGAGTGTGAATCACCTTACTGCTACTTTAACTGGAAATTCTATTCAGATAGCTGAGCAAAATGGGAGCGTGATTAATTCGGGGAATTATAAATCGGTTGCGAATGATCCTTCTTTTAAAATCTATCCAATGCAAAATGGAGCATATATTGTGAGAGAAAATATTGCAAATTTTGTGTTATTCGATTCCTTTGGGAGTGTAATTCGGCCTATTTCGAATAGTACACAAAGTCAAGATGGTGAAAAGATTTCAGAACTTGCAACAGATCCTCTGGGAAAAACAATTGTACTTTACAATCCTGAAGTTAGAAATGGAAGTAAGAGAGGTTCCCAAGCTAACATAATTGACTTAGA
Organism: uncultured Balneola sp.; assembly: GCA_963975485.1. GTDB lineage: Bacteria > Bacteroidota > Rhodothermia > Balneolales > Balneolaceae > Balneola. The sequence continues at coordinate 3,425 of CAXBHO010000107.1, forward strand.
AAATTCAGAGCGAGATGTTTTTTATCGTGAGGACCAGGAGATAAAAGCGGTAAGAGTAGCCGAGTCCGGTGAGTTTATAGCAATTGCTTCCGGTAAGGATGACAATGAACACGAAGTAACGGTAATGGACCGCTATGGAAATGAAATCAGAACAATCACTTTTGACCAGGAAATAAAAGGATTAAATCTGTATGGGAGCGGAAGTACACTAACTGTTTTTTCGGAAGGCAGAGTAGCGGTGTATAACGTTGGAAGTGGAGAACGGGTAGGGAGTAGTAGTTTTAGAGGGGCACCTCTTCAGTTTGCAAATTATAGTGGCTCAGATCAAACCATTGTTGGATTAACAGGTGATTTGATTGGAACTACTTTATCAAATATTGAAGTTAAAGTCATTAATGTAGCTGCCAGAAAAATTGCCAGTCAGAAATTCTCAGGTAGTGTACAAGTAAGCGATTTGGATAGGATAAGCTTAAACAGAACCGGAAGATTCAATTATACACTTACAGGAATGAGTAAAGATTTGAAACTTAAAGCGAGTTTCTAAATAAAAAAAGCCCCATCAAACGATGAGGCTTTTTAAATATTAAGCTTCTTTCTTGGCTTCTTCTGAAGCGTCTTTTTCTTCTTGGGAGGCTTTCGTTTCCTTTTCTTTGATTTTGTTAGGATCAGGTTTTATCCAATCAAATTCCAGGCCATCTCTGGACTTATTCATTTTAATTTTGATTGAAGAACCTTCCTCCTTTTTACCTTCTAAAAGCTCTTCCGCTAAAGGATCTTCCACATATTTTTGAATAGCTCGCTTAAGCGGACGTGCACCATATTTAGGGTCAAAACCTTTATCGGTGATAAATTCTTTAGCACCTTTGGTAATTTCAATGGTGTAACCTATCACTTCAATTCTCTTGAAAAGCTCATCAGAAATAATATCAATAATTTGATGTATATCTTTTTTCTCAAGAGGTTTGAAGGTTATCACATCATCAATACGATTCAGAAACTCCGGATTGAATACTTTCTTTAAAGCATCCTGAATAGTAGTCTTCATTTTAGCGTAATCGAAAGTGCCTTCACTAGGTCCGCCAAACCCAATTCCTTTACCAAGGTTTCGAATATCACGGGCTCCAATGTTTGAAGTCATAATAATGATGGTATTTCTGAAGTCAACTTTACGGCCAAGGCTATCTGTTAGAATTCCATCGTCCAGCACTTGTAGCAGAATATTGAATACATCAGGATGCGCTTTTTCAATTTCATCAAGAAGTACGACACTGTATGGCTTACGGCGAACTTTCTCAGTAAGAATCCCACCTTCTTCATAGCCAACATAGCCGGGAGGTGCTCCTACCAATCTTGACACAGAGAATTTTTCCATGTATTCACTCATATCAACCCGAATAAGAGCTTCATCTTTATCGAACAGATATTTAGCCAAAACTTTAGCAAGTTCTGTTTTACCAACTCCGGTAGGTCCTAAAAATATGAATGAACCAATTGGTCTTGAGGGATCTTTTAACCCGGCACGCGTACGCTGAATAGCTTTAGTAAGCTTTATAATGGCTTCACTTTGCCCCACAACTTTTCCGGCAAGACTTTCCTTCATTTTCAGAAGTTTCTGTCCTTCATTCTGGCTGATTTTATTTACAGGAACTCCACTCATCATTGCAATTACTGAAGCTACATCATCTTCCTCAACATCAAATAGAATAGTTTCAGATTCTTTATCCCATTCTTTTTGAGCGACTTCAAGATCTTCGATTAAACGTTTTTCAGTATCACGCAATCTTGCTGCTTCTTCAAAACGCTGCTTTTTAACCATAGCGTTTTTGTCATGGCTGGTAGTCTCAATTTGTTCTTCCAGCTCAATAATGTGCTTTGGAACAGTAATGTTTGATAAGTGAACACGTGCTCCGGCTTCATCCAATGCGTCAATAGCCTTGTCCGGTAAAAAATGGTCTGTTACATATCGATCTGTTAAAGAAACGCAGGCTAGTATTGCTTCTTCATTATATCGAACACCATGATGTTTCTCGTATTTTGGTTTGATCTGGTGTAAAATTTCGATCGTTTCTTCAGGAGTAGTTGGGTCAACCATTATCTTTTGGAAACGACGTTCCAGCGCTCCGTCTTTTTCAATGAACTGGCGATATTCGTTCAATGTAGTTGCACCAATTGCTTGAATGTCTCCGCGAGCTAGTGCCGGCTTTAACATATTGGAAGCATCGAGTGAGCCACTGGCTCCACCGGCTCCTACAATAGTATGAAGTTCATCAATGAATAAAATTACATTGTCTGTTTTTTCAAGCTCGGTCATAATCGCTTTCATGCGTTCTTCAAACTGCCCCCGATATTTAGTTCCGGCTACCAATGCAGCAAGATCGAGCGCAATTACTCTTTTATCATAAAGAACTCTGGAAACTTTTCTTTCCATAATACGATCAGCAAGTCCTTCTGCGATTGCAGTTTTACCAACACCGGGCTCACCAATAAGTACAGGGTTATTTTTCTTACGCCGGCTTAACACCTGAGCCACACGTTCAATTTCTTTATCGCGACCAATGATAGGATCTAATTTCCCATCAATCGCCATTTGTGTAAGATCCCGACTGAAATTATCCAGTACAGGAGTTTTAGACTTTTCCATTTTCTTTTCTCTTGAGCTTCCGGAACCTTGTGAACCTAGTGATGGAGAAACACTTGCGGATAATGAAGAAGAATCAAAGTCTTCATTGCGTGTTTTTCCTGAAATAATAAGATCTAATTCTTCACGCACAGCGTCATAGGAAACACTGAACTGTTGTAAAATCTGTGCAGCGATATTTTCATCATCGCGCAAAAGTGAAAGTAATAAATGCTCCGTACCGATAGTATCACTTTTGTACAATTTTGCTTCTAAATAGGTAATGCGTAAAACTTTCTCGGCTTGTTTGGTAAGTGGGATATTCCCTACGGTTACTGAACCGCCTGTTCCTCGAACAGTATCTTCAATGGTTTTTTTGAGTTTGAAAAGGTCGCAGTCTAAATTTTTGAGAATCCGAATTGCTACGCCATCGCCTAATCGCACTATTCCGAGAATAAGATGCTCCGTGCCGATGTAATCGTGGCCTAAACGAAGCGCTTCTTCTCTGCTAAATTGTATTACGTCTCTAACTTTACTTGAAAAATTACCTTCCATAATGGTAGGTCCTTCTACGTTAATATGTTTTCTTTGTAGTTATCTATGCAAAAAACGAGCCTAGCATAACTTTAGTTCATTCTTTTTAGAATGTAGCAGGGCGCATACCTAATTGCAACAAAAAAGCAGATAGTTTACAACTAAAAAAGAGAAGTGCCGGTCATTTCGGCAGGCTGCTCAATTCCAAGACACTTTAAAAGGGTAGGAGCAACATCAGCAAGAACGCCCGGGTGCATTTCCGGAGAATCAGGATGATTAACTAAAAGTGCGGGCACCAATGCCGTTGTGTGAGCGGTATGTGGACTTCCATCGGGTTTGATCATTTGATCGGCGTTTCCGTGATCTGCAATTATCAAAGAAGTATATCCGTGAGCAGTAGCAGTTTCGATCACTTTTTTGAGTTCTTTATCAATTGCTTCGATGGCTTCAACTGCCGCTTCCATTATTCCTGTATGGCCAACCATATCAGGGTTGGCAAAATTAAGAATCACGAGAGCGTAAACTTCAGACTCTAACTTTTGGCAAAGTGCATCAGCTACTTGGGTTGCATTCATTTCAGGTTGAAGATCGTAAGTAGCAACTTTAGGGCTTGGAATTACCAATCGATCTTCGCCTTTGTTCGGTACTTCAACTCCACCATTAAAAAAATAAGTAACGTGAGGATATTTTTCAGTCTCAGCTATTCGGAACTGCTTTTTCCCTTTTTTACTAACCCATTCACCTAAAGTATTTTTCAATTCCTGAGGAGGATAAGCAACGTGTGCAAATTTGAAAGTTTCATCGTAGGAAGTAAAGGTAGCGTAATAGAGATTCAGATCTTTCGTCTCAAATTCCGAGAAATCTTTTTCATTCAGCGCTCTGGATATTTCTCTGGCTCGGTCTCCTCGGATATTATAGAAAATTATGGAATCATCTTTTTCAATTCTAGTCTCAGAGCTTTTATCTAATAAAATCGGCTTAATAAATTCATCAGTAATGCTATTCGCATAGCTGTTATCAAAAGCTTCATCAGCAGAAGAGAAAAACTCTCCTTTCCCATTTACTAAAAGATTGTAAGCTAATTGAACGCGCTCCCACCTATTGTCACGATCCATAGCATAATATCGGCCAATGATAGAGGCTAATTTACCAACTCCGATCTCCTCAGCTTTTTCATTAAATTGCTTAGCGTATTCTTTTCCACTGTTAGGAGCTGTATCTCTTCCATCTGTGAATGCATGAACATATACATGCTCAATCCCTTCTTTTTTGCAAAGCTTTAAGAGAGTATATAAATGTTCGTTATGGCTATGGACGCCTCCATCTGAGAAAAGACCGAACAAGTGGATTTTATTTTTCTTCTTGGCTTTTTCGATTGCATTTATAAGAACTTCGTTCTCAAAAAAATCTCCATTTTTAATGGCAAGATTAATTCTGGAAAGTTCTTGACGCACAATTCTGCCCGCACCAATGTTTAAATGTCCGACTTCTGAGTTCCCGAATTGTCCTTCAGGTAACCCTACACTATCTCCGCTTGCAGATAAATGCGTGTGCGGATAGGTAGCAAAAAGATGATCTATGAAAGGCTTGTCAGCTTTATCAATAGCGCTGACAGATGGATCTTCGGCCAACCCATATCCATCTAAAATTACGAGAAGTGCTTTTGGTTGGGAGCTGGCCATAAATAAAAGATTTTATAAATTGTTTACGTGCTTTGTAAGCGCTGCTTTTCTTCTGGCTGCATTATTGCTGTGAATAATCCCCTTAACGCTCATTCTGTCAATGTATGAAACAGCTTCTTTCAGTATCACTTCTGCTTCTTTCTTATCAGTAGAAGCTAATACATTCTTGATAAGTGTTCTCATTTTTGATTTACGAGCGCTGTTGTGCTTCTTTCTTTTTTCAGCTTGGCGAACACGCTTCATTGCTTGTTTAGTTTGTGGCATGACTTATAGTCGAAATTTGGTGTAAAGTTTTTCAGTTGCCAAAATTACGGGATACTTAAACATTATTCAACATTTGATTGAATATTTCCGCGAATAAGTTTAATTTAGCCTTTCTGTTATGATAGTAGTAATCGATGGGCCTGCAGGGTCAGGAAAAAGTTCAACAGCTCGCGCTATAGCCGAGCAACTTCAGATTCAATTTTTGGATTCTGGAGCGTTGTATCGAGTAGCCACCCTTGTCTATCTTGAATCGCTTGAGAACAGAGACTCGTTCTTTGATCGTCTGAAAGAAAGTGATATTTCATTTTATTTCAAAAATAAAAAATTCCATTCTTTTTTGAATGGGGAAGAAGTGTCTGATAAAATCAGAGAAATGAAAGTTTCTAATGCCGTCAGTAAAGTAGCATCTGAGCCAATGGTAAGATCTCATATTAATAAATTGATGAGAGCTGAAGTTGAGACTGGAGTTTATATAGCTGATGGTAGAGATTTAGGAACGGCAGTTTTTCCAAATGCAGTATTGAAATTTTTTATGATCGCTGATCTCCATGAAAGAGCAAAGCGACGTTTAACTGAAATGAAAGCACAAGGATTAGAAGCCTCTTTGGAGGAAATAGAATCTAATCTTGCTACCAGAGACGATACCGATTCAAGTCGAGCATCAGATCCTTTGAAGCAAGCCGATGATGCTATTCTGATCAACACATCAGAACTTAGTTTTGATGAACAAGTATCACAGATCGCAGAACGAATTAGGCAAATAATGCCAAAAAATAAATAATAACCTTATCCCACAGTTGAAAGCCAGTTGTGAGGTAAAACATTAACAAAACTTATAATGACCGAAGAATTAAATAAAGAAACCGAGCAGGAAGAGACTACCGCCACAGAAGTTGTTGAAGAAACAGCTGTTGCTGCCGAAGAAGAAACAACTCAAGAAGAGACCACTGAAACTGTTGCTGAAGAAGAAACAACTCAAGAAGAGACCACTGAAACTGAAGCTACTGCCGAAGAAACTGCAGAGACTTTAACTCACGTATTCACAGGCGAAGTTGACGGTGAAGTGTATACCTACGACCAACTTGCTGCTCCATCAGATGAATATACTGATGAAGAATACAATGAGATGATGGGGATGTATGAGAATACGCTCAATCAGATTGAAGAAAAAGAAATTATTACGGGCCGTGTTGCTTCTATAGATGATAAGTATGTAGTTATCGACATCGGATTTAAATCAGAAGGGATTATTGCAGTAAATGAATTTCCTAATTCTGTACTTGAGAGCATGGCTCCCGGTGACGAAGTAGATGTATTCCTTGATCGTGTGGAAGATAAAGACGGTCAGTTAATCTTATCCCGTAGAAAAGCAGACATTCTGCAAGCTTGGGAAAAAATTGAAGATTCACACGAATCCGCTACAATTATTGAAGGTTACATCAAGCGTAGAATTAAAGGTGGTATGGTTGTGGATGTATTCGGTATCGATGCATTCTTACCGGGATCACAAATTGATGTACGTCCTGTTCGTGACTTTGACGCTTATGTAGGCAGAACCATGGAATTCCAGGTTGTGAAGCTTAACATGGCGGCAGAAAATGTAGTTGTATCTCACAGAGCGCTTATTGAAAGTGATCTTGAAGAGCAGAGAGAAGAAATTCTTGAAACGATCGAAGCCGGTCAGGTTCTTGAAGGTGCTGTTAAAAACATTACTGATTTCGGTGTGTTCATCGATCTTGGTGGTGTTGACGGTCTTCTTCACATTACTGACCTTTCTTGGGGACGTGTTGATAATCCAAACGAGATTGTACAGTTAGATCAGAGATTGAACGTTGCTGTTATCGACTTTGATGAGAAGAGCAAGCGCGTGTCTCTTGGACTGAAGCAATTGCAACCACATCCGTGGGAAGAAATTCATGCTAAGTATCCTGAAGAGAACAAAGTACAAGGTCGTGTGGTTTCTATCGCTGATTACGGTGCTTTTGTGGAGCTTGAAAAAGGCGTTGAAGGTCTTATTCACATTAGTGAAATGTCATGGACGCAGCACATTAAGCATCCTTCTCAATTAGTGCAGAAAGATGATATTGTTGAATGTATCGTGTTGAACATCAACGAAGACGAGAAGAAAATTTCTCTTGGTGTTAAGCAATTAACTAACGATCCATGGGCAGACATTCTTGAAAGATTCCCTGTTGGTTCTAAGCATGACGGGGTGATAAGAAACCTTACTAACTTCGGCGTATTTGTTGAGCTGGAGCCGGGTATTGATGGATTAATCCACGTTTCTGACTTAAGCTGGACTGAAAAAGTTGAGCATCCGAATGAGATCGTTAAGAAAGATCAGGAAATAGAAGTTGTTATTCTTGGTGTTGATTTCGATAACAGAAGAATCACCCTTGGACATAAGCAAGTACAGGAAAATCCTTGGGCACAATATGCGAAAGAATATGCTCCCGGAACTACAGTTGAAGGAGTGGTAGTAAAAGCAACTGATAAAGGAGCTTTTGTAAAACTTTCACTAGGTGTCGAAGCATTTTTAAGCTTTGGAAAAGCTGTTGAGACTGAGTTTAAAGAAGGCGACAAAGTAGAAGCATTTGTGCTCGACTTAAACGAAGAGAGCAAAAGCATAAACTTAAGTCAGTTAGACAAAGACCAGAAGAAAGCAAAAGCCGCGAAGAAGAAAATCGAAACTGCTGATGTTGAAACTGGTGCACCTACATTAGGTGAGATGTCTGGACTAGCCGCTTTGAAAGACAAAATGGAAGCAGAAGAAAAAGAAGCTGCAGCCAAAAAGTCTACAAGCAAAAAAGCTAAGACTAAGAAAAAAGACACTGACGAAGACGACTCTGCTGAATAATATTTAGCTGATTAGTCTCAGATATTAGAAAGGCATCCAAATTAAGTTTGGATGCCTTTTTTTATGTCAAAAAGTTTAGCTACGAAATCTCTAAAGCACGAAAGTGATTAGAATTAGATTAAAACACCATAAATCTCCCTTCCAAGGGAGATGATCATCCAAACAGTTACTTTGGATGATCCGAGGGATGTGTGAAGATGCTTAATTCATAAGCATCAAAGAATTGGGTTCCGACATCCCCCGCAAAATCTCTGGACGAGATTTTGAGCCCCCCTTAGAAAGGGGATTTGTTTAGTTCTACAATAGGATTGGATCAAGTGTTGAAAAGTTGCGGAATGAATTCCTTACTTGTTTGCCTGACTAAATTCATCGTAGCACAAAAAATATTACCCAAGCTCACAAGAGCAGCACTAAAGTCCATGCTTGCTTAGGTTCTTGCAAGATTTTGAGATCAAATCTCCCTTTGAAGGGAGATGATTATCCAAACAGTTACTTTGGATGATCCGAGGGATGTGTGAGGTATGCTAATCCTTAAGCATCAAGGAATCTGGTTCTGACATCCCCCCGCAAAATCTCTGAACGAGATTTTGAGCCCCCCTTAGAAAGGGGATTTGTTTAGTTCTACAATAGGATTGCATCAAGTGTTGAAAAGTTGTGGAATGAATTTCTTACTTGTTTACCTGATTAAGTTCATCGCAGCACAAAAAATATTACCCAAGTTCACAAGAGCAAGACTAAAGTCCCTGCTTGCTTAGGTTCTTGCAAGATTTTGAGATCAAATCTCCCTTCCAAGGGAGATGATCATCCAAACAGTTACTTTGGATGATCCGAGGGGTGTGTGAGGTATGCTAATCCTTAAGCATCAAAGAATCTGGTTCTGACATCCCCCCGCAAAATCTCTAGAGAAGATATTTGCTCGTTTAATATTGAAAAGTTAGCAGGACTTCCCAAAGGCATCCGCCAGTTGGCGGAAAAGTACTTACATTTTAATTGTAAAGGACCAATCCGTAGATTTTTCACTGGTCATTCTTGGGGAGGCAGGAATCTTGATTGACTTGGAATATGATGATTTAATAACAATCCAGTTCATCGGCATTCGCCGGAGGATGACTTACTCTTAGGTTCACAAGAAAAAGGTTTTCCCAACGGGAGCCTTTAGTGTAACCTTTGGGTAGTGTACAAAAATCGCTCCGATGCGGAGCGCAAGGAGCGAGGGTTAAGAATAAGCTGGGAAACGAGACTAAATTGATGAATGGTTTGCAGGACTAAAGTTCTTGCTTGCTTATGTTCTCGCAAGATTTTGAGATGTAGCGTGGTTATTGAGATTAATCTGCTAAGTAGTGTCTCTAAGAAAACACCTCATTTTTCAGATAAATCCAAATTTTTTCTATCA
>CAXBHO010000108.1:0-12604 GCA_963975485.1 uncultured Balneola sp.
GATGACGAGTTAGCGTGAGATAAAGGTGATGGAGGTTTTTATAATAGAACTCAGGTTTCCATGTCTCCATCCACTTTTGATCTGGATTAATAAGGATTTTCAGGATGCACAGGATTAAAGATGGGCTGATAACTACATCCTGCTAATCCTACAATCCCGAAAAATCCTGGTTCAACGAATGGAGGAGTGTGGTTTTAATCAAGATTACACAGGATTTGGGAGTTGAGATCTTAGAGGAGGGAAATTTTTAAAGAATGATAAATTCCTAATTCACTATTCTCATATTCCTAATTAGGCTCGTCCAACCGGTTTTAGTTCCAGAGCATCGGAGCGAGAATAAGCGTTAGCAATCGAATATATTTCCATTCCTGATCCGGGATTATTTTTTATACAACTAAGGGTTTTGAAAGACTATACTCCTTCATCTTCGCTGAAATTTCTTTCCAAAGTTCATTAGACAAACAAATGCGGTTTTTTTCGGCTTCACAATAGGCAAAAAGAAAGTTTTCATGGAGCTCTATTTCTAATTTATAATACTTCAATCTATTCTAATTCATTACCCGCTACTCATTATATTATAAAACTGAGTTTCCCAAAAGTGATGCCCTCGGCAGATTCTTAACATGCCATTAAAAGTACAAAGACCAAAAATTCGTTGTTCAAATTCATCGGTAAGTTCCTTAGGAATCCCTTTTTTGCTATTTTTTATTAAATAAGTGGTTTAATTCCCCTACCCTTTGGGTCGGAAAGATTAATAAAATTTGTGGAGCAAATCTGGATTAATACCCCGATAGCTCTGCCTCGGGGTAGTTTATTAGAACTCAGATTATAAATAACTGTAAATAACTATTATAAAATGCTGAACGCTAAAGATTTAACAGAAATAACAAAATCATCGAAAGAAGTTTTTAATGGTAAGTTACTCCACGTTTTTTATGATGAGGCACAGCTTCCGGATGGAGGTTTATCCTCTAGAGAATGGATCAAGCATCCCGGCGCATCGGCAATAGTTCCTGTTTTTGATAACGGAGATGTAATGTTAATCCATCAATTTCGATATCCGTCCAGGCAGATTTTTTTGGAAGTTCCGGCCGGAAAAATAGACAAGGGAGAAAATCCACATCAAACAGCAGTAAGAGAGCTCAAAGAAGAAACAGGATTAAGAGCCGGCGAACTCCATTATGCGGGACATTTTTTCCCGGCAATTGGTTATGCTGATGAGGTAATTCATATCTATATTGCCAAGGACTTAAGCCTTGATAAAGATGCTACTGACGATGATGAATTTGTGCAAAAAGAACGTATTCCTTTTCAGCAAGCGATAGATTTAGTTCATAAGGGCGAGATCAACGACGGTAAAACGATCTGCTGTTTGTTGAGAGCAGAGCATTATTTGAAAAGCAATTCATAGTCACTTCTGGTTAACAAAAAAAGTCATTGGAAACACTGCTTTTATCAAGATCAAGATTTAAATGAACTACCAATCTCTATATGCGCCAACTGCAAAAAATCAACATTCGGTGTTGGGTATTCTTCCGTTCAATATTCCTTAAAGCACTCCTTCGTTCTTGGCTAAATCGTACAAACTTTGATGTAAGTTCTTGGGATCGAGCTCGCCTCTTTTACTAAGTTCATCGATTTCAATTTCATTTAGCATTATGATACAGCCGGCATTATTTAAAGCGTCATCAAAATTACGGGGGTCGGCTAAACGAAGTTTTTCAAGATCAATACCGTTCGGGCTAACGTTTTTATTAACTAAAATATGGAAAATATCTTCTTTGGAATCTCCGAAGCTGAGTTCTTCAATCCCGGTTTGATTAATTGGAATCATGTGTGTCTAAAAATTCTCGTGCTTTAATAATTTCTATGATCTCTTCATTTTCGCTATCGATCTTTTGAACCTGAAACAAACTTATGATGGCCTGTTCATTCAATGTTTGTATCACTTCCTGGATGGTGTCACAATATTCAGTTTCGCTAACAAGATCATTCACTCCCTGAACAATATAACGGTATTTCTTTTTTTGTTTTGGAGTAGAAGTTTGCAGCTGCGCTTCCTCAAAATATTCCCGAATAGCATTCTCAGTAACAAACCAACTCACGCCAAGCTTTCTTCCTTTAAGCCGCCCTTCCCGGAGATACGCCCGGAGCGTCATCTTTGAAATCCCGAGCATTTCATGCAGGTCATCGATTGAATAAAGAGTTAATAAGCCAATTTTACGAGGCATAGATTGTAATTATATTTTATATTTGTATTACTTTAATAATTAAAAGTAAGAGATTAATAAAAGATTAACTAACATTACTTATATATTATTAAAAAGATTTGGTTGAGGTACCCTTCCTGCCGTATATTGGTAACAGTTGATTCAAAACGCAACCCGGTCTAAAAAAGACAGGGTTTTTTTATGCCCATCAATCACCTCACTTTTTTAGTGTATTCAGCTCAACTTATTTTATCTTTAAGTATGAAAAGAGCGCTTCAAATTTCTGTACTATCATTCCTTATACTTTCCTGTTCCAGCTCAAAGCTTTACTACTCATCTGACGCAAAAGAGTGGAAAGAGAATTCGCCTGAAGAAAGTAACGAGCTTATTTATGAGATGTATCTGATTGGTGATGCCGGTTCTGCTTCTCAGAATTATGAGGAGCCAAACCTAAAACTGCTTCAGAACAAACTTTCAAAAAGCTCTGAACGTAGCGCAGTAGTATTTCTTGGAGATAACATTTACCTAAATGGATTACCGGATTCTACCCATCCACAGCGAAAGTTTTATGAGAACAGGATTATTGCACAAATGAAAACCGTAGATAATTTTAAAGGTCGCGTTTTCTTTATTCCCGGCAACCATGATTGGGATGATGGAGGAAAAGACGGACTGAATGCTATTCGAAGACAAGAAAAATTTGTAGAATCTTATTTAAACAGAGGAAATACTTTTCTGCCTGATAATGGATTTCCGGGACCAATTGATATTGAACTAATGGACGATGATGAACATCCATTATTGAGAGATGATATTAGATTAATCATTTTGGATACACAGTGGTGGCTACATAAATATGATAAACCTTATGGAGATACAGGAGAATATGACTTATTTGATGGTGGAGATTTCTTAAATGAGTTTGAGGATATCCTTATCAAAAGGCAGAAAGATTTTTTAGTAGTAGCCGCTCATCATCCGCTCATCACAAAAGGACCCCATGGCGGTTATCTTCCACCCTCAACCCATTTAAAGCCACCCATATTTGGTTCAATTTATGCGCTTTACCGCAGAATTTTTGGGTTTGAGCAGGATGTGAATCATTATAAATACCGAAACATGGCGGATACGTTTAAAAAATTATTCGAAAAGAATGATCATTTGATCTACGCATCAGGACACTCCCACAATCTGCAGTATTTTAGAGAAGAAGGAAAACGACTTACTCATCATTATGTGGTTACCGGGGCAGGAACAAAAGAAACCTATGTAGCAAGCGGAAGGGGAACAGAATTTAGTTACCAAGGGGAGGGTTTTACTATAATTAAATATTTCGGTGATGGCTCGGTTTGGTTAGAAGCTTGGACGCACGATGGCACTGAAGAGGGAAAGCTCCTTTATAAAACACAAATGAAGCCTCCTTATGCTGACCCCATTGAAGAAGAGATTGAGCTTCCTGATATAGATTATTCAGACAGTACAAAAGTAGTAGCAGCAAATCCTGATTATGACGGGAAAGGATTTTTATTTGAAGCAATAATTGGCGGTCATAACAGAAAGTACTGGTCTGTAAAATCTGAGTTCCCGGTATTTGATGTAACAGAAATTAAAGGAGGATTAATTCCGGTTAGAATGGGCGGAAAAGGTCAATCAAATACACTTCATCTTGAAGATAAAGAAGGGAATGAGTTTGTACTTCGTTCTGTAGATAAACAAGCAGGTAAAATATGGGACGAAAATCTCAGAAAGACTTTCGCACTGGACGTTGCCCAGGATCAGTTTTCAATATTGAATCCTTATGGCGCATTGATTATCCCCAAACTAGCAGATGCCATAAATGTATATCATACCAATCCAAAAATATACTATGTGCCAGATGATCCAAGATTGGGAAGATATGGTGATGAAATTGGTGGACAGCTAGGCCTATTTGAAGAGAAACCTGATAACGATATGAGCCATGTGGAGAGTGTTGGAAGATCGAAAGAAGTAGTCGCTTATCGAGATATGATTCGTGAAGTAGATGGAGATATTGATCACCGAGTAGATCAGGAAATGTTTTTAAGAGCAAGACTTCTCGATATGATTATAGGAGATTGGGACAGGCATAGCGATCAATGGAGATGGGCAACATTTGAGCCCGATGATAATCAAGGAAAAATATATCGGCCAATTCCCAGGGATAGAGATGTTGCATTTATGAGAATGGATGGTCTTGTTCCATCAATTTTGAAATATGGTTCGTTTTTTCAATATCAGAATTTCGGAGATTCTTACGGAAACCTAGTTGGGCTAAACTATAACTCGCTAGATCAAACCAGAAGATTTACAAACCAGCTTACTCATGATGAATGGATTGCCATTGCAGAAGAAATAAAAAACAACCTAACTGATTCCGTAATTGAGTCAGCTGTTGCCGAATACCCCAAAGAGATTTACGAAAAGTATGGCAAGGAAACGATTGAGCATTTAAAAGTTCGTAGAGATAAGCTAATTGATGTTACTGAAGAATATTATAAGTCGCTCTCTCGTGTGGTATCTATTCCTGCAAGTAATAAAAGAGAGCGTTTTGTAGTAGAAACAATCGATAAAGACCGAACCAGAGTACAAGTTTATAAACTTTCAGGAAAAGGGAAGCTAAGAGAAAAATACTTTGACCGAACCTTTGACGACCATGAGACCGATGAACTTCGATTATTTGGGTTAAGCGGAGATGACGAGTTTTTCTTTAAAGGGGAAGCGGATAATAAAACGCGCTTAATCGTTAATGGAGGCCCTGGTGATGATGTATTTGATTTCCGTGAATTAAACAAAAAAACGTCAAGAGATCTTGAAATTTTTGATACCGATAAAGGCAATGAATTTCTTGGGTCAAAAAAAGTTCATCAACATTTAAACTCAGACCCAACAAAGAATAAATATAATTACGAAACAGATTTTAATTATGACAGAGTTTTCCCCGGTTATTATTTTGAATACAATTCTTTTGATGGGGTTTTTGTTGGAGGAGGGCCAAAAATTGTCCGTTATGGGTTCAGAAAAAATCCGGCTGTTTCTCATTATTTAAGATTTAATTATGCGCCCAAAACAGGAGCTTCAAACCTGAAATATGACGGAACTTGGTTCGAGCGGGTTGGTTATTGGGATCTAAATGCTAGTGGTGAAATTCTTTTTCCAAAAAGTTTTCAAAACTTCTTTGGGCTTGGAAACGAAACAACACTGCAAGAAAGAGGAAATAAATACTACAGAGCGCGGCTCACAAAATATTCCGGAGAAATCAGTTTCGCCCAAAAGATCAATGATGTTTTAGGAGTTGAAATCGGAAACAACCTCATGGTAACAGAGGTGAAACATGCTTCTGATGATGAAAATATAATTACGGATCCCGGCGCCGGAATAAGTATAAGCACCTTCGAAGAGCAATGGTTTAACACCATTTTCACCAAAATTTCTATTACAGATGTTGATAATACAGTTAACCCAAAGCAAGGGTATAAATACAATTTCAATTCAGATGTTCATATAGGAATTAGAAATACCTCTCAACCTTTTTCACGACTAGAATCAGATTTTAGAATTTTCTACCCGCTTCGATTTAGTCCACAAATTGTCATGGCAAACAGAGTAGGAGGAGCTCATAACATCGGGCCGTTTCCGTTTTACGAATCAAATACAATTGGTGGAACTCAAAATCTAAGAGGTTACAACGGAAGAAGATTTGCCGGAAGGAGCACTTTTTATAACAACACGGAGATAAGAATCGAGCTACTCGACTTTTATCGGTATTTACTGGGAGGAAAACTAGGAATTACAGGCTTCTTTGACACAGGTCGTGTTTGGACAGATGGAGAAAACTCAACTAAATGGCACAAAGGATATGGCGGAGGAATTTGGTTTAATGCTTTCGATTCTGTGCTTATAAACTCTACCATTGGAGCTTCTGAAGAAGGCACGCTAATTGAAATAAAAGCAGGATTTTTCTTTTAAATTGATAAAGTGTGGCTCGATTATTGATATATTACTTATCGAATGTATCAACACAGAGAAGTTTGCTTGAATAATGCCAGAACACAGTAATTATAGATCACTAGCTGCCATAATGTTTGCGGATATGGTTGGTTATACCCGCTTAATGCAACAGGATGAAACTCAAGCAAAGTTGCTCCGAGATAGGCAGCGGAATGTAGTAGATAAAAGTATTGCAGACCACAACGGCAGAGTAATGCAATATTATGGAGACGGAACCTTAAGCATGTTCTCAAGCGCTATAAAAGCGGTAGAAGCGGCACAAGAAATTCAGAATGAGCTTAAGAAAGATCCGCAAGTTCCACTCAGAATTGGAATTCATATTGGCGATGTTGTCCACGATGAAGAAGGTGTTTTTGGTGATGCAGTGAATGTTGCTGCGCGAGTTCAGTCATTGTCTGTTCCCGGTGGCGTTATGATTTCGGGAAAAGTATTCGAAGAAATAAAAAATCACCCGGGAATAAAAGTAGAAGCTTTTGGAGAGCACGATCTTAAAAATGTATTCAATCCAATAAGCATTTTTGCCTTAGCAAATGAGGGGCTTTCTATACCGGAACAATCTTATGTACGGGAAATTACAGGAAGCCATAAGAATAGCGTAGCAGTGCTTCCTTTTGCAAACTTAAGTCCAAATCCCGAAAACGAATATTTTAGCGATGGGGTTACAGAAGAAATTATCAATGCACTTGTAAAAGTAGATGGGTTGCAAGTTCCGTCAAGAACTTCAGTTTTTGCGTATAAAAATACCAAGAAAGATATTCGAGAGATTGGCAAAGAACTGAATGTAGCAACCATCTTAGAAGGGAGTGTTCGTCAGGCCGGAAACAAGATCAGAGTAACCGCTCAGCTTATAAATACAACCGATGGTTTTCATGTGTGGTCAGAGAGCTACGACGGTGAGACAAAAGATATTTTTAAGGTTCAGGATGAGATCGCTAAAATGATAGCTGAGAAGCTTGAATCAAATTTTGAAATGGAATCTGAAAGCAAGCTTTACGAAGCCTCAACAGACAGTGTGGTAGCTTATAATCATTATTTACAGGGACTTTTTTACTGGAATAAGCGAACACCGGAATCGGTACAAAAGGCAATAAAATGTTATGAGAAAGCGATAAGAAAATGTATCACCTACACGAAAGCATATTCAGGATTAGCTAACTGCTACAGTTTTCTGGGTTCAATAGGGTATTTGAAAGGAAAAGAAGCTTTTACCAGAGCCGAAAAGTATGCGCTTAAAGCTCTTGAGCTAAATGATTTCAGGGGAGGCTCATACGTTGCTCTGGGGTTTGTTGATTTATTGTACAATTGGAACTTTGAACGAGCTGAAGCAAACTTTAGAAAAGCAATCACAATGGAGCCCAATAATGAAGAGGCCAGGCTTGCATTATCGATGTACTACCGTGTGATTGGAGACTTGGAAAGAATGCTGCATCATACCAAAGTGGCGGTTCAGGTTGCACCGGTTTCATTACCGGCTTTACTTCAACTTGGACAAGCCTATTTGTTGATGGAAAGATATGATAAAGCTTTAGAAACGTTTGAAAAGATTCTAGAATTAGATCCATTGTTTAGAGCTGCTTTAGAAGGTTTGGCGCTTACTTACGCAGCTCAGGAAAAGTATGGTAAGGCGATGAAAGCAGTTAAAAAGTATATGAAACAAGTTGATTCTGACTATAAAGGTGGCACACAGTTAGGCTATATTGCGGCGTTGCAAGGGGATCGTAAAACTGCGGAAGAAAACATTAAGGTTATTGCAGAACGAGAGAAATCAAACCCTGATCTTAATCTGAGTTTGGATTATGCAGTTATATTTGCAGCTCTAGGTGATAATGACGAAGCCTTCAAATACCTGAATAAAGCCGTAGATGAAAAGCTTGGATCTATTCTATTGGTAAAGACGATGAACCCAATAATTCGTTTGCAAAACGACCCTCGATATCTACAGCTTTTGGAAAGAATAGGATTGAAAGCCTAAAACGATATATTTCATCGAGTTTAGGACTTAATTTTCTATATTCGGACAACAAAAAAGGATTCTCATGTCATCAGATTCAGATTCAGATTCAAAAAAGAAATTAGGTTCCCGTAAGCGTGGCGTATCGGATATGTTCCGAACTTCTTACCGAACTCATATAGATTTGAGCGGTATTGCCGATAACAAATCAAATATCATGATCAGTATTAATGGTATTATAATTTCGATTGTTATTGCTTCTATTTCGCCTAAAATTGATTCAAATCCCTGGCTTTTAATACCAACTTCTATTCTTTTAATTACCAGCTTGTCTTCAATGGTATATGCGGTACTTTCAGCTCGTCCTAGAGTGAGTAAAGAAAAAGTAACTCTGGATGATGTTCGTGAAAACAGGGCTAACATTTTGTTCTTTGGAAACTTTTATACGCTATCCAGAGCAGATTACGTAGAAGGAATGGAAGAATTGATGCAAGACAGCGAACGATTGTATGATAATATGGCTCGTGATCTTCATGGATTAGGCGTTGTACTGGCAAAAAAGTATAAATTACTTAGAATAGCCTACAACATTTTTATGGTCGGGTTGGTGTTCTCAGTACTCAGTTTTATAGTTGTTTTTATCCGGATTTCAGGATAATTAATCTTCATCCGAAGCGCCCGAGAAAGCGCGGGAAATTCTCTGATTCATCAGGCGGCGATAGTTTTCGTATTCGTACATGCTTACGGTAAACTCAGATTTAAATTCCCCATCAAAACAGCTAACCAAGAGCTTGTTTTCTTTATCGGTTTCTGTGATCTTAACTTCGATCTTCCCTAATTTATAGGATTCAATTTCTTTCATAGTTTATTCTTTAAACTGAGCTTGGTTTTAAATTATGATTTTGTTATCCATTTTGAGGTCATTCCACAGCGAATGCCTGTGCCAAGGGCATCACTTTGTGAGAATCTAGATCTTATTATATAGTACTAATTTCTTTTAAATTACAATCTAGATTCTACCGTAGGCATGCCTTTGGCGCTGCCTCCGCAGGAATGACGAAGGAGCCTTTTGTGTGTGCTATTTTAGAATTGAGCTCGGACTCTAACCAAAGATAAAGAGTTCACATCACAATGAGGAGAATTATTCCTTGCAGCCCCAACCGGAATGTGTTTTTTGATTAGCTTTTCTTCCAAAAGCCGGCGGTTTGTAGAACAAATGAACACCATGATTTTTAAGGACGGAACGTAATGAGGGGATATTCGCACAATCGATGTTATCCGTAAAACGTGGTTTAGCTGATATCTCTTCCAGGTAAACAGAGTATTTGGCAGCTAATGGCGCAGAGTAATTACGAATTAAAGACAGATCATAAACGCCAACGGTTATCATGGTCTGAAGGTTAGAAGACAATTGAGTAAAAGAATGCTGAGCGATTGAGTTTGCTAAAGTTTCGGTGTTAATTTCAGGGTCTTCTTCAAGTAGATTTATTTTATCTGAAGTGAGATAAGATAAGTGCAGATTCTGTGGTGAAGCTATCAAAAAATCCGTTTTATCAGAAAGGGCATGTACAAATTTCGGATTACCGTTGTTGCAGGTTGAAACCACCGTTAGGTCGAATAAAGAGTTAAATGTTGAAAGGTGGTCACTAAAAATATCTGTGGTTAATTTCTGATCGGGTTGAGAAGCATGATAGCGCTGCTCGGTAAACGTTGGAATCTCATGTCCAAAGTAAAAAAAGAAATGGCGATCGGTTTCAGATGCGGAAAGTTCATTATAGATTTGAGCTTCTTTGGTGAAGCCTCCATCTTCCGGAGAATATTTTTCTTTATTTTGCAATGCTCCATTCACAAAATGATAGAACACGCGATCTTTTTTTGGAAAAAGTCCCAATATCTTTCGCTCCCGCTTTTGATGGAATATAAAAACTTCGCCTGAGCGTGCTTTGGCAGCAACTTCTAAAGCCCTTTCCAAAGCTTGTTCATCGGCTTTATAATCTTGTCCGCTTTCATGGTACAAATAATTAGCGTCGCCGTGAATGATATAAATGAGAGAGTAAGCCGGACTTTCTGAGAAATTTTGAATATTGGATTCCGAAATCCTTTGTGAGGAAGAACATCCCCAAAAAAGAAATCCCAGTGCTGAAATCATTAAAAAAATAGTTCGTATTTCAACACTGGGAGTATGCTGCATTAAATCAGTATTAGAATTAGAATAATTAGCAGAAGAGTAGTAATTCCAATCGTAACTTTATCAGCTTGCTCAAAATCTTGCTGAACAAAATTCGCAAAGTTATTCAAGTTATTATTGGCAACAGGACTGAATCCATTAACGCCATTCAATTCATTCTGCTTATCCTGAATGTCAGCTTTAAAAACCTTCAATCCCTCTTTGTCGGTTTCAGGAATTGCTTTCATAGATTCTACTTTTTCAATAGCACCGATCAGGTCATCGAAAGAACCGTTTAAGACTTCTCGTTTTGCATCGGGTGTTTCTGCTTTTTCAACGCTTTCTACCATTTTATTAATGTGCTTCTTAAATATGGTTTCCGCATCACCGCTTTTTTGAGCCTGAATAGGAGATACAAGGCCAATAAAAGCTAAAGTAAGTACTGAGAAGATGAGTTTTTTCATTTTTTAATCCGTTTGTTAAGGTTTGTACTAGTTTAAATAAAAGATTCCGCTTGTAGTTACGTATTTTAAGGAAAGAAAATGCAATCTAATTTCAAACAATTTTGAATAAACGAATAATTGTCTTTGCCGGAATAGCTGTCTTTGTAGGAATATTCCTATACTCATCATTAAAAAGTGTTGAGCCTCAGGTTATTGAAAATGCACCGAACTGGAGAACGCTTGAAGCCGCTCAAAAAGAAGCAGCAGAAAGTGACAAACTCATTATGATGGATGTATTTGAGGTTGGTTGTAAATATTGTCGTGCGATGGAACGAGAGGTTTATCCCGATCCAACAGTAAGAATTGTGATCGATCAGGGATACATTCCTGTAAAACTAGATGGGAATTCTGAGGAACTAATCCGCTTTAATGGAAAAGAAATGCAAGCCAAAGAATTTGCTCAAAGTAAAGGAGCATATGTGTTTCCTACGGTAATTGTTTTAACAGCAGAAGGAGACGTTGTTAAAAAAAGAATCGGATTTATGAATATTGATGAATTAAGACAGTTTCTTTATAACCCGGGCTCCTAATATCAATATTAGAGCCTATAATGGATAGAATAATGAATACAATTTTGAAATCTGGACTGAGTTTATTTTCCGGTTTTTTACTGATAATAGCTTTTGCAGAAAAGCCAAATGCCAACGAAGACAAAGTTGAACAAACAGTAAATGTTACTCCCGAATTATATTTTGATGGGGTTACAATTCCTTGGGGGATGACCTGGTTACCTAGTGGAGAAATGTTAGTAACAGACCGTTCCGGGAAATTATTAAAAGTTAGAGACGGCGAGTTGGTCGCAGAAATAACCGGTGTACCTGATGTATATGCCCGCGGCCAAGGTGGCTTGATGGATATCGCTCTTCACCCTGATTATGAATCAAATGGATGGATCTACATCACATATTCCTCAACACAAGGAATGGAAGATGGGGCAAATACTGCCATAATGAGAGCAAAACTGGAAGAAAACGCTTTAGTACAATCAAAAATTCTGTATAAAGCGTCACCAAACTCAACCAGGGGTCAGCATTTCGGAAGCCGTATAGCTTTTGATGGTGATGGATACTTGTATTTTTCGGTAGGTGACAGAGGAAACAGAGATGTAAATCCGCAGGATCTTTCCAGAGATGGCGGAAAAATTTATCGCTTAAATGACGATGGTTCTGTTCCTTCTGATAATCCATTTGTTGGACAAGAAGGAGCTATTGAAGCGGTGTATTCTTATGGACACAGAAATCCTCAAGGAATGACCATGCATCCTGAAACAGGAAAGATATGGGCGCATGAACATGGGCCAAGAGGCGGAGACGAACTAAACTTTATTGAAGCCGGAAAAAACTACGGATGGCCGGTGATCAGTTATGGGATCAATTATAATGGAACATCATTTACTGATATCACCGAAAAAGAAGGCATGGAGCAACCCAAAACATACTGGGATCCATCTATTGCCCCATCAGGATTGGACTTTGTAACAAGTGATTTATATCCGGGCTGGAAAGGAAAAGCATTAGTAGGGTCACTAAAGTTCAACTATTTGGTTCTCGTGGAACTGGATGGAACCGAAGTTGTTGAGCGAACCATTGTGTTAGAAGACATCGGACGAGTCAGAGATGTTCGCCAGGCTCCGGATGGATACATTTATGTCGGTGTTGATGGACAAGGCATTTATAAGATCATGCCTTCATATTAACACAGCGGTAAAATATAGGAATATATAATTTAATTATGTATCTTTACG
>CAXBHO010000109.1:0-12344 GCA_963975485.1 uncultured Balneola sp.
GGATTATAGAATTAACAGGATGTAGTTCTCAGCCCATCTTTAATCCTGCCCATCCCGGAAATCCTTTGTAATCCCGGTCAAAAGTGGATGGAAACATGGAACCCTGAGTTCTATTATAAAAACCTCCATCACCTTTATCTCACGCTAACTCGTCATCTCGGTCTTGAGCCGAGATCTCCCAAACAGCGCTCCCCGACGTTGATCTGGAGATTGCGGATCAAGTGTGTCCGCAATGACAGGCCGTAAATTTATCATTCTTAAAAAATTTTCCTCCTCTAAGATTGCTGCTCCCAAATCCTTTGTAATCTTGATCAAAAGTGGATGGAGAAATAGAATTTTTTGCCTGAATTGATCAAATAGCTTTTTTAATTGGGCTCAGGGTCTAACTAAAAAAACCTTTTAATTATTTGGCAACAGTAACATTTTCCTGTTTACCGTTCTTTCCTGAAACTGAATTTTTATGAGCATCGCTTACCTTAAAGAACTCTTTTGGATCATGTTCAGCTTCTTTTTCTAACATCAAATCAAGAACGCCATCCATTCTTTCCAAGTAATTAACTTTAAGATCTCCAATTACTTCTTTTTCAATCTCGGCAACATCTTTTTCGTTTTTCTTAGGAAGTAATACCTGCTTAATACCTGCTCGTTTTGCAGCCAGAACTTTTTCTTTAATTCCTCCAACCGGAAGAACCAATCCACGAAGTGTTATTTCTCCTGTGAGTGCGGTGGTTCCTTTTACCTTTCTTTGTGTAAAGATTGAAGCAATTGCAGACATCAACGAAACACCGGCTGAGGGTCCGTCTTTTGGAACAGCACCTGCAGGTACGTGAATATGAAGATCCCAATATTTAAAAGCTTCTTCAGGAATTCCTACTTCCTCAGCGTGTGCTTTTAAATATGAAATAGCCAACATAGCGGATTCTTTCATCACATCACCAAGTTGACCAGTTATATTCAATTTTCCGGAGCCTTTTGAAACGCTCGCTTCAATAAACAGGATATCACCACCAAAAGGTGTCCAAGCTAAACCGGTAGCTACTCCCGGAACAGTGGTTCGTTCTGCTGCATCGCTAAAGAATTTTTGTTTACCAAGAAACTCTTCTATGTCATCAACTGAAACGGAGAACTCTTCAATCTCACCATTAGCCACTTTAGCAGCTACACCACGGCAAACTCCTGCAACTTGGCGTTCAAGATTTCTAACACCGGATTCACGAGTAAACTGATCGATGATTTTATGAATGGCTTCATCAGTAATAGAAATTTGCTCTTTTTTAAGACCATTTTCTTTAACCTGCTTCGGAATCAGATATTTTTTAGCGATCTCTGTTTTCTCTTCCAGCGTATAACCGCTGATGTTAATGATTTCCATTCTATCTTTAAGAGGAGCTGGAATCGTATCTAAACTATTAGCTGTTGCAATGAACATAACTTTTGAAAGATCATATTCAAGCTCTAAATAATTATCACTGAATGTATCATTCTGTTCAGGATCTAAAACCTCAAGTAGGGCAGAAGTGGGATCACCTCTGTAGTCAGATCCAACTTTATCGATCTCATCCAACATGATAACAGGATTTCCTTTTCCTGCTTTTTTCATTGAACGGATTATCCTTCCCGGAAGAGCACCAATGTACGTTCTTCGATGTCCTCTTATCTCAGCTTCATCACGAATTCCCCCTAAGCTAAAACGCTCAAATTCTCGATTTAAAGAGCGCGCTATGGATTTACCTAGCGATGTTTTACCAACGCCCGGAGGACCGTAAAAACAAAGTATAGGCGCTTTCATATCCTGTTTAAGCTTCAATACTGCCAAATATTCTATGATACGCTTCTTTACTTTCTCAAGGCCATAGTGATCTTCATCCAGCACTTTTTTGGCAAATTTCAGATCGAGTTTGTCTTCCGAATATTCTTCCCAAGGGAGATCTAAAATCCATTCTACATAACTATGAATTATTCCATAATTAGGAGAAGCATTTGGTGTCATTTCGAGTCTTCGTAGCTCTTTTTTAGTTTCTTCTCTTACACTATCCGGAAGCTTTTTCCCTGCTAATTTCTCTTTAAGTTGCTCAACTTCTTGATGTTCTGCATCTTCACCAAGTTCTTCCTGGATTGCTTTCATCTGTTGGCGAAGATAAAATTCACGTTGCTGATCGTCGATATCAGACTTTACTTTAGTTCGAATCTTCTCGCTCATATCAAGTACCTGAACTTCCTGTTCCAGGAATTCCATCACCTTGTTGAGATTATCTGAGAATTTCTGAATTTCTAAAAGCTGTTGTTTTTTATTTATGTCAACATTCAAATTAGAAGAAATAAAATTCAGTAAGAAAGTAGGGCTGTTGATATTATTTACAGCAATGGTCGCTTCTGAAGGAATATTAGGAGACAGATTTATAATTCTTGTTGCAGTCTCCTTAATATTTCGGATGGAGGCATCCAGCTCAACTCCTTGGATGTCCATCTCCTTCGGATAAGCTTTCACTTTAGCTTTAAAATAAGGATCACTTTGAGTGAATTTTTCCACTTCAAACCCGGATTTTCCTTGAATTACAATGCTTTTACTACCATCAGGCATTTTAATAAGCTTGATGATACGAGCCATAGTACCAACCTTATGCAAGTTTTTAGCGGTCGGTTCTTCAATAGCCTCATCTTGTTGAGTAACCACACCTATGATCTTATCACCGGCATAGGCTTCTTTTACTAAAGCTAGAGAACGGTCTCTGCCAACAGTGATTGGAACAACAACTCCGGGAAAAAGGACAGTATTTTTAAGAGGAAGAATAGGGAGTTCATCCGGAATAACGGACTCAGTAAGTTCAAGCTCTTCTTCGTCAGACATTAATGGTATAGCTTGTTCAAAATCATCAAAACCAGCATCTGATTCGTCAAAGCTATCAAAACTGTTAAATCGGTCTTTCATAAATAATATTTCAAAATTTCTTTATTAATTTAGCTTTAGGCAAATACAAAGCCAAACTTTCAGGCATTGCAAACCGTCAGGCTTTTTATATCTCTGACAGAAAGCCAAGGCAAACTGTCAGTTAAAGGTGAAATTGCAGAACAGCGAATCCGGTTCCGGATAAATGGGTATCACCGTTCGAAAACGATCTTGCTGAGACTAACATGGCAAGTGATAAATCCCAAAATTTGGTCTCAATTGCTGTTCCAATGTTAAATGAGCCCGGTAATCCGGGAGTGAACTGAAGACCACCACGTATTGGGAGAAGGTTTAAAGGTCTTAGTTCGGCACCTAAAGAAGTGGTCAAGCGAGTGGTATTAAAGGCATTGTTAGAAATCCCGATACTCATATCGCCCATCAATTTTATGCGGCTTAGTTCAAGCATAATTCCACCATTGAATGATGTTGGTAAAAGCTTCGAAAAACTGTCATTTTTAAATAAGTCTCTATTTTCTGTAAATGGATTTCCATCTCCATATTGATCTATGAAGTTTATGTACTGCCCCGGAGCACCAACAAAGGCCTCATCAACAGTTGAAGGGAAAGACAGTGAAGTGGAGGATTTAGAAGCTTCATCTAACATAGTGGTCTGATCATTATAATTAACAAAGCCAATATCATTTATTGATAACGAAATTCGTAAAGATCGTTTTGTTTGTTGTTCTCTTACATTTAAAGTAGAAAGATCGCTTCCAAAAGTTAACAGATAAGTAAGGCCAACATCTAAACCAACACCAAAACCATAAATATTAGTAAGTTCATCTTTAAAAGGCTCCAAAGATGTATTTGTAGCTTGATTAGCACTCGAACCGTTTAAATATGCTAAAGCAGCAGCGGTTAAATTACCGGCTGATTGGTATTCAAAATTTTGAGATCTGTTGATAGTGGATGAACCACTTTCCTGAAAATAGGTGTTTCTCCAATCAGCATTTTGATAAGGACCTGCGAGTATGAACTTTGGGGCAATTCCGATCATAAATTTATCAAGTCTGGAACTTAATCCATTCACAAGTTTAATAGACTCAGAATAACCGAATGAAAATTCATGAAGTATTTGATATTGTTGAACCAAGTCTTGATTCGAAACAGCACCTGTATTGTTAACTATTTCTTGATCTGAATACCAATTTCGGCCCACTTCAAAAGTTGATCCTACTCTGGTTCTGGTTGCAAACGAATATGCTTTTTCATTTTTTATCCAGCTAACACCAAATGTTGTAACATCAAATCTTGATTGATGAATCGAAGTTAATCGGTCTCTAGGATAGTGCATATCAATAATTTCATTTCGATCCTCAAAGGTAATGTTATACTGACCGGTAGAATACTTGTTGAAATAATCCAGATAATTACTCTTTTGTTGATTCGGATTGTCAAAATTTAGAACACCATTGAAAAAAGATCCACCGGATAAAAATCCAATATCTATTTTTCGCTTTCGGTCATGGATCAATAAGTTAGCCGGGTTATAGAAATTAGCGTTAAAGTCTGTGATGTAAGTAGTTCCCCCACCACCAAGCGCTAAATTCTTGGGTGTAAGTACAGGTTGTGCGAATGAATTGTTCACACAAAAAAAGCCCATAAAAATGGTTATTAAAACCTTCCACATAGTATTTAACGCCGTCTTTTACTAACCTATAACCTTCAGTGATGCCGCTTTCAGCATCAACTTTTTTTGTCCTCTTGACTTGAAAAATACAACAACTTTGGCATCCATTCCTAATCCACTTCTACTAATAATTTTTCCGGGGCCAAATTTCGTATGTTCAACAATAGTACCAACTTGAAATGGATCTTCGCCATCTTGAAGGTCATATTCAATAGTATTGCCACTCGCTGATTGATAAGTCTTACCACTAACGGGTTTTTCCCAATCATATTCTATGGAAGTTGCGCCGGTAGATTTTCTTGGGAAAGAAGATTCATCCAAAGAAAACCGATCTGCTTTTTGGGTGATCGTTGCACCTGTTTCTGTGCGTACAACGCCTGAATCTACTTCATCAATGAATCGAGAGCGAATTTGCTGTTGCTCTTCGCCAAATTTATATCGATTTCTGGCGTGGCTAAAGTACAGTCGCTCTTCAGCTCTGGTAATAGCTACATAGAATAATCTACGTTCTTCTTCGATGTCCACATCAAAACCAACACGAGCACCAACAGGGAAGAGGTTTTCTTCCAAGCCGACCACAAATACAGTCGGGAATTCCAATCCTTTCGAACCATGAACGGTCATTAAGGTAACCGCAGGTTTGTTTTCATCAAATTTATCAGCATCAGTGATAAGACTAATTTCTTGCAAAAAAGCACTTAAGGAAGGATTAGCGTTTCCTTTTTCGTAATAGGCTATGGCGTTCTGAAATTCCAGAATATTGTCTCTTCTCATCATCGATTGTTGAGAATTTTCTTCAACCAAGGCTTTTACGTAACCTGATTGCTCTAAAATACTTCGAGTGGATTCAGTCAAACTATTTCCGCTTTCCATCTCAGAACGTAGTCGGTTTATCATATTTACAAACTCACGAATTCGAACTTTTGCCGGTTTGTACACATCCGTGCTTTCAACTTCTTGCAGAATGCTCCACACAGATCGACCTTCTGAGCGTGCTTTCTTTCTAAGATCTTGAATGGATTTATTACCAATTCCACGAGAAGGTTCGTTGATGATTCTTACCAGATTCGTTTCATCATTCGGATTAACCAGAAGAGTCAAATAGGCGAGTACATCTTTAATCTCTTTACGCTGATAAAAGGAGAGACCACCAACTAATTGATAAGCCAGATCACGTCTTCGTAGAGCTTCTTCAAATACACGAGATTGGTAATTTGTTCGGTATAGAATGGCGAAATCGTTGTTGTTGTACCCATGTCGCATTTTAAGTTCATAGATATAACTTGCTACTCGGTTGGCTTCATCCCGCTCATCATAATTGTCCAGAAGAATTACCGGATCGCCATAGTCTTGTTCCGTCCAAAGCGTTTTATCAAGCTGCTTAGAGTTCTTTTTGATAATGGAATCTGCACACTGCAAAATTGATTTCGTAGAACGATAATTTTGCTCTAACGGAATTTTGGTGGCTTTTTCGTAATCTTCCTGAAAGTTCAGAATATTAGAAATATCAGCCCCGCGAAATGAATAAATACTCTGCGCATCATCGCCTACTACACAAATGTTGCCATACTTTTTAGCGAGCATTTTGGTGACTTTATATTGAGCATGATTCGTATCCTGATACTCATCGATCATGATATATTTGAATCTATTCTGATATGCTTCAAGAACTTCAGGAAATTTCTCAAATAACTCGATTGGTTTTATCAGCAGATCATCAAAATCCATAGCGTTGCTTTCTTTCAGTCGGGTAACATAGATTTTGTACACTCTTGCCGTGATATCGTCCAGCGTACTTCCCACAAATCTGTTTTGATAAGTTTCAGGTTCAATCAACTGATTTTTAGCATCACTGATATTATTACGAATCGTTTTTGGTTTGATCTCTTTGGGATCAAAATTCAATTCCTGAAGAATTTGTTTGATAACTGTTTCGGAATCGCTGGTGTCATATATGGTGAAATCTTTCCTAAACCCGATTCTGTCTGCTTCAAACCTCAAGATTTTTGAAAAGATAGAATGGAAAGTTCCCATCCAGAGTTTGGAAGCTTTGTCTCCAATCAATTTTTTAATTCTGTCCTTCATCTCACGGGCTGCTTTGTTCGTGAAGGTAAGAGCTAAGATCTCGTTAGGTGCTGCTTTAAACTGCTGAAGGAGGTAGGCAATCCGAAAAGTAAGCACACGAGTTTTTCCACTACCCGCACCGGCAATAATCAGCAAAGGACCGTTAGTATGAGTTACGGCTTTACGTTGCTGTTCGTTAAGTCCTTTTAGGAAATCAGGTTTTCCTTTAGGTTCTTCAGATTGTAGGGAGAATGTTTTCATATAAAATGGTAAAAAGCCAGTTTACCGGATTCTATTAACTTAATTGGTTTTGAAAATAAAGAAGTTATCACTATTTATTTGGTGAGCTTCAAAGATCATTAAACTACGACTTTTATTACTTTACTGTAGAATGAATTATGGTCATTTTTTGGAAATGTTGTGCTCTGCATCGGTGCGATATGTACTCATAAAATTAGTTCCGATGGAGACCACCGGAACCAGAAATTAGGATTATAAAACTTCAATGGTTCCTCTTCGATTAATCAGAATAGGTACTATATGACATAAAGGAGTGATATCTTAATCCATCACTTCGCTGAAAGCGGGTGTATGCCGAGGATCTGGATTTACAAATCAACCAAGCTTTTACATTCAATCCGGATCTCCTCCATAGGAGTGCCTTTGGCGCTACATACGCGTGGAGATGACTAAGCTTTTTATGGCGAAAACAAACCCCAATCAACGTCATCCTCCGGCGAATGCCGAGGATCCGGGGCTTAATTAAGGCTAGGTATCTTCAAAACAATTTAGATCTCGGGCATTCGCCACGAGATGACTGAGCTTTTTATCTAACTCCTAAACTAAGGTAGCGTCATCCTCCGGCGGAGGCCGAGGATCTAAATCCTTATTAAAGTAATTTAGCTTCAAAACAATCCGGATCTCCTCCATAGGAGTGCCTTTGGCGCTGCATACGCGTGGAGATGACTAAGCTTTTTATGGCGAAAACAAACCCCAATCAACGTCATCCTCCGGCGAATGCCGAGGATCCGGGGCTTAATTAAGGCTAGGTACCTTCAAAACAATTTAGATCTCGGGCATTCGCCACGAGATGACTAAAGGCTAGCTCGCCGAGTCCTCAGCCGTGCATAGCCCGACAGATGTTTAGGTATATAATTGAAATTGAAAAAAACTTTGTGCTCTCTGTGGTTAGTAAGAATCACTCAAAATCTTTAAGCTGTTCTTTTAGCTTTTCAAGATTGGCTTCACCATCACGTTTTTTATTCCGTTCATTTTGAACAACAGCTTCCGGGGCATTATCCACAAAGTTTGAATTGCTAAGCTTGCCATGTACACTTTTAAGAAACCCTTTAACACGATCCATTTCTTTCTTGATCCGCTCGATTTCTTTGCCCACATCCACCAAACCAAACATTTGAATATAGATCTCATCATTACCAACTAATGCAGAGGCACAAGCTTTGGGCTTTTTCAGATCTTCCGAAATAAATAATGATTTAATTACCTGAAGCTTTCTGATAATCCATTCATTCGCTTCAATTTTTTCTGCATTCTCTGATTTGATCAGTACTTCAATGTCTTCTTTTGGAGAAACACCCATTTCTGAACGAATATTTCTTAATGCTGAAACCATGCCCTGCATACTCTTGAATAATTCTTCATCTTCAGGAATAACTTTGCTCTCATCATAATTCGGCCAGCTTGAAACGCAAAGAGCTTCTTCTGCACTACGCTCCTGAATATGTTGCCAAATCTCTTCACTAATAAATGGCATAAAAGGATGGAGGAGCTTCATCAATTGCTCGAACATTCCCAGTGCTACATTCAATCGCTCATTATCAAACTTATCGCCATAATTAGCAGGCTTAGCCAGTTCTATATACCAATCACAGAAATCATCCCAAATTAGTGAATACACTTTTTTGAGTGCGTCATTCAATTTGTAATTATCGAAATCTTCTTCAACTTCTTTGATTGTTTGATGGATACGAGACATCATCCATCGATCTACCAAATTTTCAGTATCGATTTCAGTAGTAGGTTCATATTCAACACCTTCCTCCATGTTCATAGTCAGGAATCGGAATGCGTTCCAGATCTTATTACTGAACTTACTTCCTTGCTCACAAAGCTTTGAATCGAAAGGGAGATCATTACCCGCCGGAGTTGCAAACAACATTCCCATACGAATTCCATCCGCACCATATTCTGAAATAAGTTCAAGAGGATCAGGAGAATTTCCTAAGCTTTTGCTCATCTTCCGACCTTGTTTATCACGTACAATCCCGGTGTAATACACATTCTTAAATGGCTGCTCACCACGATATTCATATCCGGCAATGATCATACGAGCTACCCAGAAAAACATAATTTCCGGGGCGGTTACCAGATCATTAGTTGGATAGTAGTAATCAATTTCTTCTTTTTCATAGAAACCATCAAAGACCGAAATCGGCCATAACCAGGATGAAAACCAAGTATCTAATACATCTTCTTCTTGTTTTAGATCGTCTGCAATAAGCTTCTTGTTACCGGATTTTTTCTGCGCTACTTTTACTGCTTCTTCTAAACTTTTTGCCACTACAAAATCATCCTCACCTTCGCCGTAGTAGTAAGCAGGGATTCTGTGTCCCCACCAAAGCTGACGGCTGATACACCAGTCACGAACATTTTCCATCCAATGACGGTAAGTATTCTTAAATTTTTCAGGATGAAATTGGATGTTGTCGTTCATTACATTTTCAAGAGCTGGCTGGCTCAATTCCTTCATAGCAACCCACCATTGAAGCGAAAGACGAGGTTCAATTACAGCATCGGTTCGTTCTGAATAACCGACTTTGTTCTTATAATCTTCAACTTCAACTAAATTCCCGGCTTCGTCCAGATCTTTGGTAATCTGTTTTCTAACTTCGAAGCGATCCATGCCAACATAAAGTTCACCTTCTTCGCTGATCGTGCCATCAGCATTCATCATGTTGATGGTTTCAAGCTTATACTTTTGACCCAAATCGTAATCATTCAAATCGTGAGCCGGCGTTACTTTCAAGCAACCGGTTCCGAATTCCGTGTCCACATAATCATCCAGAATGATTGGAACTTCCCGATTTACTAACGGAACAATGGCTTTTTTTCCGTGAAGATGTGTATATCGTTCGTCTTTTGGGTTTATACAGATTGCAGTATCACCTAAAATAGTCTCAGGACGAGTGGTCGCAATGGTAACGTACTCATCAGAACCAACGATTTTATATTTAATGTGATAGAGTTTAGAATTTACTTCCTTGTGAATTACTTCTTCATCACTGAGTGCTGTTTTTGCAGCCGGGTCCCAGTTGATCATTCTGGCACCACGATAAATCTTTCCTTTGTTGAACAGATCGATAAAAGTATCGATCACGCTTTCGGAATATTTCTCATCCATGGTGAATGTAGTACGATCCCAGTCACAACTAGCGCCTAACTTCTTAAGCTGTTCCAGAATAATTCCGCCATGCTCATGCGTCCATTCCCAAGCATGCTCCATGAATTCATCACGAGTAAGATCTTTTTTTGTAATGCCTTGTTCACGAAGTTTTCGAACAACTTTTGCTTCGGTAGCAATAGAAGCGTGATCTGTACCGGGAACCCAACAAGTATTGTAGCCTTGCATGCGTGCTTTACGTACCAACACATCCTGAATGGTATTGTTCAACATATGGCCCATATGCAACACTCCGGTTACATTTGGCGGGGGAATAGTAATAGTAAATGGTTCTCTATCATCAGGCTCGGAATGGAAATAATCATTTTCCATCCAATATTGATACCATTTGTCTTCAACTTGAGACGGATCGTATTGTGCGGGGATGTCTTTTTTCAAATCTCGAATATTTTTGCCACTTCCGAAGGAATGCCTTCGGCGTAAAACACAAAGCTACCAAACTTTGTGTTTCTGATTTGTTTTAAATTTTAAGGAGTTGCAAATATATGAAATGCTAAGGTTAAATTTGTGTGTGTAAAAAATAAGGGTAAAAAATTAATTTGCGGTTCACCTTTTTTTTCTTATTTGTAGGTGTCTTTAAATATTAAAAATATGGAGAAATATGAAAAAGTTAAAGTATAAAGTATATACTCAGTGCAATATTCGTTTTCGGGCTCATTGGATTAAATGTTTCTGTGTTATCAGAATCTGATACAAATATCGCATTTATGAATGAAGCTCAAGCAGAAACTGGAACTATGGTCTGTTATTATTTCGATTGGGATATGGAATATATGGGAACAGGTTTTGGGTGTTCTGCTTCTGATGGTTATTGTTCTGATGTTATAGATGAAAGCAGTTGTACAATTTATAGGTTTAGTGGTGAACCAACAATCGTAATATCACCGTAATATCACCTACATAAAACTCATAAACAAATAAACCAAGTGATAAAATATCACATGGTTTTACTTATAGAAATATTAAAATGAAATTTTTACTATTAATTTCTTTGTTTGCTGCAATAAGTAATTTAGCATTAAAAGCTCAAGAGTATAATGACTTGATACTCAGTTATGATGATAATATAATTCATTTAGAAAAAGATCTATCCTACTTTTATTTAACCTCATCAAATAAATTTTTAGCTTTTTATGAGGGTTACACGAATCAGATCTATTTTCAGAATCTTAATAATGGAATTAGTAGCAAAGTAGAATTTAGAAAAGGAAGGGGACCCAACGAAATTTTACTGATTAGAGGATTAGCAGTAATTGACAATTATCTCTTTATACTTGATGTTAGAAATTCAAAAATTCTAAAATATAGTTTAAAAGATAAAAGTTTCGAATCTGAATTTGCTTTAGGAAGAAACCGAATTAGTTTCATCACAGCTTCGAGAAATACTCTATATGGAAAGGGTATAAATAGAGATGGTATTTATTTTAAAATTGATATTGATAATAATAAAATTGAGCCTCTAATAAACTCTTTAACTCAACAAGAAATAATAGAACTCTCAAAAAATATTTTTCGGTTTGAAGGTCCTTTTTTGGCAAATTCTGAGTATTTAATCTCTATTCGTGTATATGAAACTTCAATGTTTGTACAAAAGATGAATGGAGAATATTCTGATTTTAAATATGATCAAACAAAGAAAGAGCCGGAATATGAATTTGATGATAACTTTGGAAGGGCCATTGGCCCACCTTTAAGGGTAAACATGAAATTAAACGATGCTGCTTTAAAACCTAATTCTACAATTGCTTATCTCTCACGTGAAGGGTATACCAAGAAGTACCCTGAAAATAATAGAAGTGTACTTTATCAATATGATTTTATAAAAAGAGAATATGTTGGAATTTTAGAAACAGAAATTGAAAGTATTGGTAAAATTGCAACCAATGATAAATACCTATTTATCTATGATGATAAAAATTTTACAATTAAAAGAGTTGAGCTATGACCTCAAAAGTAATTATTGCTGTTTTAGTAGTTCTCAATGGGTTTCTATTATTTAAATTTAGTTTGCATGAGTCTAACTCTGAACCAATTAAATGGAGTTTATATGAATTAGAAAATTATGGACTTGAACAGTTCCAAGATTCTGCAAGAAGTAAAGTTTTAAAAGAGTATAAGGGAGAAGGGGTATTTGTAATAACTTTTATAAATGAAATGGGGTGCATCAGCTGTATTGTGGTGGTCTAGGTTCATAGGACAGCGTTTTTGTTTTTCTTAGTTTG
>CAXBHO010000110.1:0-12191 GCA_963975485.1 uncultured Balneola sp.
TTTAACCAATAATAATGATATCTACAAGACGAAGAACCAAGATTGTGTGCACAATTGGACCAAGTTGCAATACT
This sequence comes from uncultured Balneola sp., assembly GCA_963975485.1. GTDB lineage: Bacteria > Bacteroidota > Rhodothermia > Balneolales > Balneolaceae > Balneola. The sequence goes on from CAXBHO010000110.1 coordinate 75, forward strand.
GAAAAGGCAATAGAGAACTTACTGCTACATGGGATGAATGTTGCCAGGCTTAATTTCTCACATGGCACACTTGAGGAACATGCTAAGGTTATCGAATATATTAGAAAAGTAGCTACGGCCAATAACTACAGTATTCCGGTTTTGATGGATTTACAAGGTCCAAAAATTAGAGTTGGGACGATGAAAAATGGTGGCCAGGTCTTAAAAACGGGTAGCGTCATTACTATTACAGGAGAAGAAGTAGAAGGATCTCCAACAAGAATACCCATTGATTACCCAAATTTAGTAAAAGAAGCAGAAGTAGGGAATACTATTCTTTTGGATGATGGTTTACTGGAATTTAAAGTGGTTTCAAAATCTGAAAAGGAATTAAAAGTAGAAGTTATTGTAGGGGGGTTGCTCAAATCAAGAAAAGGAGTAAATCTTCCAAATGTTAAAATTTCTATCCCTGCTCTTACAGAAAAAGATATTAAAGATCTCGAGTTTGGTATTAGCCAAGACGTAGATATTATAGCACTCTCTTTTGTGCGATCAGCTAAAGATATAAGAGACATTGTTTCTAGAGTGAGAGCAGCTGGTAGCCAAGCATCTATTATCGCAAAAATTGAAAAGCCAGAAGCATTAGAGGTAATTGATGAAATTATTGAGGAATGCGATGGCATAATGGTAGCGAGGGGAGATCTTGGTATTGAAATACCAACAGAAGAGGTACCAATTGTTCAAAAGAGACTTATTGAAAAATGCAGGATGGCAGGTAAACCAGTTATCACAGCTACTCAAATGTTGGATTCAATGATCAACAATCCGAGGCCAACTCGTGCAGAAAGTTCTGATGTAGCGAATGCTGTAATTGATGGAACAGATGCAGTTATGCTTTCTGGTGAAACGGCTTCAGGCAAATATCCTATGGAAGCGGTTAATGTGATGGACAGAATTTGTAGAAGAGTAGAAGAAAACAGAACAAATTTATATAATAGTCTGGCGTTTGATAAACCTGAATGGAAAGAAAAACAAGTAGTAGAAAGTCTATCATATTCTTGCGTAAGTATTGCAGAAAACGTTGAAGCAAAAGTAATAGGAACACTTACTAACTCGGGTAGTACTGCAAGAAGAATTGCAAAGTTTAGACCTAATGCTCCTATTATTGCTTTTACGGAAAGTCAAAAAGTGCGAAGACAATTAAATTTGGTATGGGGAGTTTATTCCGTTAGAGTTGATAAAATTTTTGATACGGATATGGGAGTTAAATTGATGGAGGAATTTCTTAAGGAAAACGGATTTGCTAAGAAAGGTGACCGTGCGATTTTAACTACTGGTATTCCGATTGCCAAACGGGGAAGTACTAACATGATCAAAGTAAGTACTATAGAATAAGGATTTTTTAAGTGGTTTGAACGTATAGCTTAATGCAGAAAAAAATAGCTCTATTATTAATTAGTATTTTCTTTCTTAGCTGTGGAACAGGTTTGAAATCTAGATGGGGTAATTTTACGGCTTATTATAACACCTATTATAATGCCAAGAAAAGCTATCAAACCGGCTTAGATAAGGTGTTAAATGCCAATGTTGTGTATAATCCGCAGCAACCTATACGAATTCATGAAGTCCCAATTAATGCCGGTGCTCAGGATTTTGATAAAGCGATCGAGAAAGGCGCTGAAATTCTGCGAAAGCATGGAGACTCTAAGTGGGTGGATAACTCACTTAACTTAATCGGAAAGTCCTACTACTTCAAAAAAGAATATTTCTCCGCTGATCAGAAATTCCAAGAACTTGCCTTAACAACAAATGACGAAGCTTTAATTCAAGAATCAATTCTGTGGAGGAGCAGGGTGCTGTTGGAAATGGAATTATATGGACAAGGAATTCCATATATCCTTCAGGAATTGAATGATCGAGAAGAAGCTTGGAGCTCAAAAAAGAAAGCTGAACTTAAATCAATTCTTGCTCAATATTATGTTGCCCAAGAAAATTGGGAAGATGCCATCGTACAATTAAATGATGCATTACCTGAGTTGAGTCCAAAAAAATATAAAGAGAGAGGCTATTTTCTTTTAGGTCAACTTTATGAAAGAACAGGAAATTATAGAGAAGCGTTTAATGCTTTCAATAAAGTAGAAGATCATTATTTTGATTATGATTTACAGTATTTAGCCCTTCGAAAAGCTGCTGAAACGGCTCGTTTTCTTGGAGATAATCAATCTGCGCTGGATACCTTCTCAAAAATGGTCCGAGATGATAAAAATACGGAATTCAAAGCGGAACTAGATTACGAGATTGCCAGAACTTATCAAGAACAGGAAAAATATAGCCAAGCAGAGGCTGTATATAAGAATATTTTACAGAATACTATAGATCGTCCATCTACAGAAACAAAAGCGTTAGTATATAATGGACTGGCAGAAATTTATCGTTTTGGATATAATGATTTCGAAATGGCCGCCGCTTATTATGACACATCTTCTCGCCAAAATGCGGCTCTTCAAAAGTTGCCGGAAAGTTATAATGCACCTGAATTAGCAATTTCGTTTGGTGAATATGCACGGCTAAAGAATGAATTAAGTCACAGAGATAGCCTTTTTTGGGTTTCTAATCTCTCCCAACCTAAGTTGGATTCTTTACTTGCCGAGATTAAAAAGAGAAAGTTAAAAGAGATTGAAGCCGCAAGAAAGAATCAGGAACAACAGCAAAATACATTGGTTAATGTTTCCGGTTCTCAAGAAACAATATCTAATGAAAGTGGTACTGGTTTTTTGAATGTTAACAGCCCAGCTCAACAAGAAAATGCACGAACTCAGTTTATCGCTATTTGGGGAGACAGACCTTTAGTAGATAATTGGCGAGTTCGGGAATTAATAAGATCTTCAGGTCCTTCTCAGGGAGCAGAAGGGGCAGAACAAGAAGTTACTCAACAAAGGAGAACTGTAACAACCATAGAAACTTCCATAGACCTTTCAGAAGTTCCTTTTGAGCCTGAACAGAAAGAAAAAGCAAAGCAAGTAATTGCTAATTTGAAATACGAATTGGGGAATCTGTTTTTTATCTCATTACAAATGCCGGACAGCGCGGCAACTTATTTTGAAGAAGTTATTCAAGAACATCCTAATAGTAATGAAGTAGCTGTTTCCTATTATTCGCTTTCAGAAATACAAAGTTCATTAGGGATGGAGGATGAAGCATTAAATAACGCTAAATCTCTAATAGATAAGTTCCCAAATTCAAGATATGCACAAAGGCTTGCTGAAAAATATGGGATAGAAATTAATTCCGAATCGCCAAAAGAACTAGCTACTCTTAAAGAGCAATTCCAATCCTTAAAACAAGATAGTTCGTTAACAAAGATAGAATTTGCTGAAAAAAGTACTGAACTTGCAATAGAGAATCCTAGAAATACAGATTCTCCCGCTATTTTATTCGAAGCGACACAAACTTATATAGAACTAGCCAAGCAAGATTCTGTTTATATTGAAAATTACGAAGATTGGAATAGGCAAAAGAAAGAATGGAAGCAAACCCAGAATAGATTCAAGCAAATACAAGATTCTGCTAAAATAGCCATTAATGACACTACCTTGACAGATGTTGAAAGATCTGAGTTTCAATCCTTGATCGATTCATCTCTAACAGTTCCTGAGTTTAGAGAACTCTTTCCGTACTATGGAGAAAACTGGGAAAAGGCACGAATAAACCTGAATCTTTTTCTAACCAGTTTCGGAAACTCTACATTAATTCCAAGAGTGAGAGTACTTAAAACAGAGTTAGAAAAGCCGAAAGAAGAAGAACCTGAAATTGTTCAGAATCCGGAAGTTGAACAACCATCAAATGATTCTGACTTAAGATGTAATGAATTAGAAACACCACCGCAAATAAGAGGTGGTTTAGATGCATTTATTTCAGGAATAAATTCGAGTAATACTGAAGTGGAGGAACTTGTGTACAGGCTTTCAATCAATCAAAGAGGTGTAGTCGAGAGCTTCAAATTAGTAACTCAAGTCAACGATGAAGATTTATTACGCGCATTTAATGATGCTATTGAAAACAACTTAACTTTTAATCCGGTTTTGGTAAACGGGGAAGCAGTTAAGGTAGAATGTAATTTCGCTTTCCGGATTAAATAGCAACCTGAGCTCGATTCTAAAACAAGTTATTGAGATTCATTTTGAGGTCATTCCACGGCGAATGCCTGTGCCATAGGCATCACTTTGTGGGAATCTAGATCTAATTATATAGTACTAGTGTTTTTTTAATTACAATCCAGATTCTACCGTAGGCATGCCTTTGGCGCTGCCTCCGCAGGAATGTCGAAAGAACCTTATCTATGTGCTATTTTAAATCGAACTGAGGTTAGCAGATCTATTTGAGAACAAGATTATTCTTGAGTTTTTTAACAAGCCCCGGACCTTCATAAACTAATCCGGTATATACTTGTAAGAGATTTGCACCAAGGTCTAATTTCCTTTGGGCAGATTCTATATCATGAACCCCACCAACACCAATAACCGGTTTGCTCCCTTTGAGTATTTCATACAGCTGAGAGATAATCAAATCACTTTTACGAGCAATTGCAGCTCCACTTAAGCCACCACTCCCGATAGATTCTAATGTATTAATATCAGTTTTAAGATTTTCTCTGCTTGAAGATGTGTTTGTTGCTACATATCCGGCAACTTCAAATTCTTCGCAAATGGCGACTAATTTTTTAAGAGTTTGGTGTTCGGTATCTACCGAAAATTTTACAAGAGTAGGAACAGGCGAAGTTGAAATTTCAAGACTGTTAAGTAAAGAAGTTAGTGCCTCAGGATCTTCAAATGTTTTTCCTTCGCCGGTATTAGGGCATGAAATATTTACGGTGATATAGTCGGCTACTTCTTGCGCTTTTTTATAGCTGTACACATAATCAGCAATGGCATCATCGCCATGAATATTTGGATCATTAGTTTTTGCAATATTAACGCCGAGGGGAATATCAAGATCAAGCGATCGCAAACGGTCTATAATTACATCAGTTCCATCGTTATTCAATCCCATTCTATTTATTAAGGATTGATCTTTTGGGAGGCGAAAAGCTCTTGGTTTTGGATTTCCTTTTGCCGGTTTAGCTGTGATACTTCCAATTTCTACAAAACCAAACCCCAGTGCCTGCATTGCTCTTGGCGTAGTTCCATTTTTATCAAATCCGGCGGCGAGTCCGATTGGGTTTTTAAACGTTAATCCCCAAAATTTTTGCTCTAAGTTTTTACCGCTACCGTATATACTTGAAGCTAGAGTTTGAAGTATCTTGGAATCGTTCGTTAAGGAAGAAATTTTGAGTGCCAAGTCATGTGCTTGTTCAGCATCTTTCTTAAAAACTAAGGGTTTTACAATGTGTTTATATAGCATAAAAAAAGGTATCACTTAAAATAAGAAAAGCCTGAAATAAATGATGGATTACCCTTATAATCGGTCGCAATAAATATTATGACTGATAAAGACAAACTCATAGCACAGATACAGCGATTTTATAAGAATAATAAAGATTTTATTCTCTTAGAATCACAAATGAAAAACCATCCTGCAAGCAAAAAGACATTTATAGCTACAGGTTCGGTTGCTTCAATACAAGCTTCTGGGAATATGATTTGTGTAACAGAAGCAGGGAAGGAAAGAGTTTTTGAAGATGATCCTTGGGTAGCTTTGAAAGAATTCAGATCAAAATACAAAGACTGGTGCTTTGGATTTTTAGGCTATGATTTAAAGAATCACACAGAAAAACTTTCTTCACAAAACAGAGCACTGATTAAAACACCCGATCTATTCTTTTTTGTGCCGGAAATAGTGTTAGAAATAGATAAAAATAATAAAATAAAATTCTCGAATGGTAAACTCCCTGAAGATCTTCCGAGAACGGTCATTGAAAAAGAGATTACTCTTGAATTGCATAACCAAATCTCAAAAAAAAAGTACCTCAGAAAAATTATTTCTGCTCAGAACCAAATTCGTGAGGGAGATTATTATGAGATTAATGTATCACATCCCTTAGAATTCAAGATGAAAGGAGCGGCTTGGGATCTCTATCAAAAAATGAAAGCTGTAGGACCTGTTCCTTTTGGAAGTTATATCCGCTTAAAGAAATTAGAAATTTGCTCAGCTTCGCCGGAACGGTTTCTGTCCAAAAATGGAAATAAAATAAGTTCGCAACCTATTAAAGGCACTATTTCCAGATCTGAAGATAACGATGAAGTTCGAATAGAGACTTTAAGCAACTCCGAAAAAGAACGAGCGGAGAATTTGATGATCGTAGATTTGGTAAGAAATGACCTAAGCCGAATTGCTAAAGAAGGAACAGTAAAAGTATCCAATCTTTTCGAAATCCAAAGTTTTGAAACAGTTCATCAAATGGTTTCTACTGTAGAAGCGGAGATGAAGCAAGGAGTGAATTCAATTGATGTCCTCAAAGCATGTTTCCCGATGGGTTCCATGACGGGCGCTCCGAAAGTAGCTGCTATGAAGGCCATTGAAGAACTGGAAGATTATAAACGAGGAATTTACTCAGGAGCAATTGGTTATTTTACGCCTGATGATGATTTTGATTTTAGTGTGGTAATTCGAACAGCAGTTGTAAACGGTGAACATGTTGTGTATCCGGTTGGTGGAGCGATTACCTCAGATTCTGATCCCCAACTTGAATGGGAAGAGACGCTGGTGAAAGCTAAAGCCATTACAAATTTATTAAATTAATTCCGCCATTTCTGAATGAAGATGTAGTTATCTCGGTTCATTGAGTAAATAACCTAAGTTCGATATACGAAATGGGTTTAAAACATCTAAAACTGCTTACTGGTCATTCCTGCAAAGGCAGGAATCTAGAATGCTCCATAAAAACAAGAATTTCTACCAATGATATCCCAGATTCCGGGCATACGCCGCGGAATGACACATTCAGGTATCATTTTTGGAGTTTCTTATCTCGAACTCACGTTAAATAGGATATTATGAGCGAATTAGAAAAAAAGATTTCTACACTCAAAGAGTTAAAGGAAAGCGGATGGAAGTCTATTTCTGTAAAAGAAGAACTCCGAAAAAATATGATTGCGAGAGTAAAAGAAGGGGAAGAACTTTTTCCCGGAATTTTGGGATATGAGAAAACAGTCCTTCCTCAAATACAGCACGCAATTCTGTCTAAGCACGATATGATTCTTCTTGGATTGCGTGGCCAAGCTAAGACCAGAATACTTCGTTCAATGGTTCAGTTTTTAGATGAATACATTCCTGTAGTTAAAGGCTCTGTGATAAATGACGATCCTTTAAATCCAATTTCAAAGTATGCTAAAAGTACCATTGAAGAGAAAGGTGATGATACCGAAATAGTTTGGTTGCATCGCTCTTTTAGATATGGCGAGAAATTGGCTACTCCTGATACCACCGTTGCAGATTTAATAGGAGATATTGATCCGATAAAAGCTGCTACCAAAAAGCTGGATCTGGCTGATGAAAATGTGATCAATTATGGATTAATCCCTCGAACAAATCGAGGAATATTTGTGATCAACGAGTTACCCGATCTGCAACCAAGGATTCAAGTTGCTCTGCTTAATATTATGCAGGAGCGAGATATTCAGATCAGAGGTTTTAACATCAGAATGCCGATCGATGTTTCAATGGCATTTTCTGCAAATCCTGAGGATTACACAAATCGTGGTAATATTATCACGCCGCTCAAAGATAGAATTGACGCTCAGATCATCACACATTATCCGAAAGAAATTGAGATCGGTGTTAAGATTACCCAACAGGAAGCGTGGCAAGATCGAAATGATGAAATCAAAGTTAACATCTCAGCGATCTACCGTGAAATCATTGAGCAAACAGCGTTTGAAGCTCGAAATTCAGAATACATAAATCAAAAAAGTGGTGTTTCTACACGCATGACTATCACCGCTATGGAACAAGTAATTTCATCCGCTGAAAGAAGAGCTGTTATTAACAACGAATCTACCGCTCAGGTACGAATCGCTGATATTTTCCACATGGTTCCCGCTCTCACAGGAAAGCTGGAATTAGTGTATGAAGGGGAGCAGGAAGGTGCAATTAGTGTTGCTAAGCATATTATTGGTAAAGCGATTAATAAAACTTTTAAGAAAATATTTCCCGATCCGCAAAGTAAGGCAGAAAGTGTAAAGGAAATGTACAAACCTATTACAGATTGGTTTGCGGACGGAAATGAAGTAAATCTCCCTGATGTTTTGCCCCGAAAAGACTACCAAAAAGCTTTAGATAGTGTTTCCGGGCTTGAAGAATTGGTGAAAAAACATCTTAAAAAGGCTGATAAAGAAGAAATCTACGCAATTATGGATCTGGTTCTTGAAGCGATGCACCAGAATTCATTACTCAGCAAACAAGATCTTGATGATGAAGCTCTTTATACCGATATGTTGGGCTCGATGTTCTCTTCTATAGGCAGAATGAGTGCCGATGAAGGCTATGAAGATTTTGATGTATAAAAGGATTGAATTAGCTCAGATATAATCTTATATTTAAACCTTTGAAAAATTCGAAACAGCCAGTATTATGAAAAACGGTATCCATCCAGATTACAAAGAAATTACAGTCCTCATGAGCGACGGTACTGAGGTTACAACCAGAAGTACAATGAACGCTAAAGATGGTGTGTATAAAAGTGAGGTAGATTCAAAGAATCACCCATTTTATACCAAGAACAATAATTTTTCTGCTAAAGCAGGTCGTGTGGATCGCTTTAAGCGCATGTACGACAACAAAAAGTAAGTTTATTTTTTTGAATAAATAGTAAGGATGCACCGTAATTGGTTGCATCCTTTTTTTATATGTAGCTACTATGGATATTAAAATTTTTGAAGTTGGTCCTTTTGCTGAAAACACTTATCTGCTCATAAAAGATGAGAAGGCTATTCTCATAGATCCGGGATTTTCTAACGAATCTGAATATCAGTCTTTCAAGAAAGTGATTGGAAGCACTAAATTAGAAGCGATCGTACTCACGCATTCGCATGTAGATCATGTGCTAGGACTTCAACGTGTGTTAAAAGACTTTGAAGTGAAAGTATATGTAAATACCGACGATCTTTTCTTGTGGGAGAATTTTGGAAGCCAGGCAACGATGTTTGGGTTGAATCAAGTTGGGTTTTCGTTTAGGCCTGAAGCATTACCAAAAGATGCTGAATTTGAAATAGGTGAATTTAAATTTCACTGCTTATACACGCCGGGACATTCACCGGATCATACATCTCTTTATTTTGAAGATGAGGGATTAGTGATCGCCGGAGATGCACTTTTCAAAGGAAGTATTGGAAGAACAGATTTGTATAAAGGTGATTTTGAAGTGCTGGAAAAATCCATCCAAGAGAAGCTTTACACACTACCAGAAGAAACTAAAGTGTATCCCGGTCATGGACCGTCCACTACAGTAGAACATGAAAAAGAGAACAATCCTTTTGTGAAGGGATAAGGTTTAACCACAGAGAACACGGAGTTTTGTGATTAACTCTTTTCAAGTATTTACTTTAATTCTTGACCTACTTATAAATACTTGAAGAGCTTCATAATTCCATAATACTAAAAAATTTGTAACATTTCTTTGTATGTGTTATCCTGTGTATAAGATGTAAGTCAAAAAAAAAGGTTTAAGAGATAAAAATTTGAAAAAGCCATTCCTATTATTTTTTCTTGCATCCTTCATTCTTAGTGCTAACTGTGACTCATTTAATAACGAGCAAGACCAGTATACTCTTTGACAAGTTTTGGCTTGTGCGGTTGGCTTTTTAAGCGACTTGACCACCGAATGCTTTCAGGATGTATGACTTTTAGTGTTGGAATTTACACTCGGGTTAATTCGTCCATCAATGCTTTACGCTGTGGATATTGTTTTCTAAATTGTTCTATTAATTCATTGACTCTGTCATTTCCGCCTAATTTTTTCATTCTACGTAAATACCTGCAAGCAGTCTGGTAATGTTTTCTTCCCATATATTCTTCAACATAATTTATGATTCTTTCGCTGTACATTTCTATCAATTCAGATGAATAGTCTTTTGCCAAATACTCTTCATTATGCTGAATGTTCTCCAAGGAGAGATTTTGTTTCAGCATTAAAAACAACCTGTCCCACCATTGTTCTTTTATGTAAATGTTTCTAATTAACGTTGTGTAATTCCATCTCTGTTTAGGAGTGATTTCTTTTATTATGTCTTCTAAAAATGGATGCCACTTTTCATCTTCAATAGTGTTCTTTAGAATTTGATAATAATCCTGTTCAGGGTGAAAATTGTCTATAAACAGAAACCTTGCGTATTCAATAATCTTAGCTGTATCTTTTTCAGCTTGGGCAACTTTTAGCAACCAATTGTACCAAACTTTAACCAGACCGGGTTTATCTTTTTCATCACATGTAACGCCGTCTTTTGAAAGCTTTTTTACTCTTTCAAAGTTGTTATTTGCAAATGCTTTTTCTATCTCTTTGGTTCTGATTGATGGATTTGAAATGTGCTTATTGATGTACGCTTCTACTTCTTTTTCCTCTTTAAACTTTCTTAGCAAATTCAATTTAAGGGATTGGGCTTGTTCCATTTCATATCTCTCGGTTACCGAATCCAAGCAATGCAATATAATATCGGCATCACTTTCTTCTTCGGTTAATTCACAAGCAATATCCAGCAATCCCAAATGCCAGCCCCAACCTTCAAATAGTTTTTGATTAAAGGAAGTTATACAATACTGAAACATTTCTTGTTTAAGGGTTTGAGCAAGTTTTTCTTGTACCAATCTTGAAAGCAATTCCATGGCAGATTCTATAAAATAGCCTAAATCGCCATTGCTGTCATCTCCATATTGAAAAGCTTCTGTCATTTCTTCCAATAAGGCGGTGCTGATGAAAAACACGTTTTTAAAATTATTGTTGGCTAAGTACTTTTCGGCATTTTCCAAAAAGGGTTCGGTAGCATTTACTACATATTTCATGTCTGACCAACCTATCCAACCATCTCTTCCTGCTGCTGTTTGTAAAATGGAATGAATTTGTTTTTGATAGAATTCTCTGGATTGATTTTGACTTAAATGACCAAATGATGCTAAAAAATAATTTCTGAATTTCTTATCTTTTTTGCTGTTTTCCTGCACAAATTCCATCAATTCTTCATGTGAAATGGCTTTTAACAATTCCTTGATCTGTTGAGAAACGGATTTTGTTTTTTTCTTATTGGGTCCCGCAGATTTCGTAGATGGCCGCAGATTCAATTCCAATTCATCTTGTTGCAAATGGAATATTACTGCAACTACGTGCTTACAGACTGGCCCCATATCATAAGGGCAATCACAATTATGCGCCGTAATGGTATTGTTGCTAATTTTTAATTGTACGGTGTATTCTTCAGTGCCCGAAACAATGGCTTCATACTCTCCAGTTGAAATTTCTGAAAAATCGGTTATGGCGCCTCCTTTAAAATAGGACAAACCTCGTTTAAGGATTTTTTCATCAATGAGTTGTTCAAATTCGTTTAATAGTATTTGCATAGTATCTTTTTTTTCTCCCGCGGATTGCGCAGATTTACGCTGATTGTGATGTTTTTCTGCGATTATCTGCGGGAACCTTTTTATAATCCATTTACTTTTCTAAATATTCCTGATTTGATATTATCTACATTAAAGTTTACCAATAGGGCTAATTTCAGTTTTGTGAGTTTTAGGTATGTTAGTACTTGTTTGTGATGAACCGGTGCTAAGTTCTCTACCGATTTAACTTCAATAATCACTTTATTTTCGACTAATAAATCCAGTCTAAAACCTACTTCCAGTTTTTCTTCTTCATAATAAACAGGTACAGGCACTTCCTTTTTAACTATTAACGCTTCCTTTTTTAATTCAAAGACCAATGCTGCTACATAAACAGATTCTAATAAGCCCGGGCCTAAAATATTATAAACATTAAATATGGCGCCTCTTATTTTATATGATATATCATTTTCTGTCATAATTGTTTTTTCTCCTGCGGATTGCGCGGATTTACGCTGATTGTGATGTTTTTCTGCGATCATCTGCGTTGTCTGCGGGATACCTTTTATGTTTTGACTTTTTCTCCCGCGGATTGCGCGGATTTACGCTGATTGT
>CAXBHO010000111.1:0-11789 GCA_963975485.1 uncultured Balneola sp.
AACAGGAGGGGAATTTCTGAGCAAATTCATATTATGAAACGAGTCCTTCTCCTTACTAAGGAGGAGACAGAGGAGGTCAAAACTACGCTCCATGTAACTCTTCGATTTTCTTTCTAATCTCGTTAAGAACCCGTTCCGAACTTTCTTCTATCACCTCATTCTCAAATCTTAGAACATAAATTCCCTGATCTCTTAAAAAAGCATCTCTGTTTCTGTCTTTTAATCTTACTTCTTTCTTAAGATGGATTTTTCCGTCTGCTTCAATGGCCAGCTTTATAGATGGTGCATAAAAATCCAAAATATATGGCCCGATCCCGTATTGCCTTCTGAACTTCACTCCCAGTTTTTTACTTCGTAGTTCTCTCCATAAAATATCTTCCGCATTGGTTTGTCTGCGACGGAGTTCTCTTCTTTGTTCAAGTGTTTTTCTAGGGTTTTTGATGCTCATGAACTAATTAAATTAATTCTGTTGATATATAAAAGTAGTGTTTTTCTATGCTTGCTTACTATTCTTAGATAAATCTCAGGCTTTATAGACTCCCCAATTCCTCCCTCCATTCACGAGCCTGCCTATGTCGGCAGACAGGCACAGCGAAGTGATCTCCTTCTTAACCATAAAGGCCACTGAGAATAAATACATTCATTGCAAAACCTCTGTGCTCTCTGTGGTTTAAAAAAAACTCCGCTTTGCTGACCTCCCCAATTCCTGCACACATTTTTCTTTCCGGCCAGCTCACCCCTCCCTGTCTGCCGAACAGGCAGGCTGCAACAGGAGGGGAATTTCTGAGCAAATTCATATTATGAAACGAGTCCTTCTCCTTAACCACAAAGAACACGGAGAATAAATACGTTCATTGCATAACCTCTGTGCTCTCTGTGGTTTAAAACAAGCATAATCTTTTTCGTGTTTTTGAGCTTTTGTGGCTATACTCAAATAAAGATTCGAAATCATTAAACGTATCCCACATGCGCCAACTCGTTAATACCAAAACCGGAAGTTATGATGTGCTGGAAGTTCAGGAAGTCGCAGACCTGACTCCCAAAGAGGATGAATTGCTCATTCAGGTAAAAGCCTCCGGATTAAACTTCGCGGATATTCTCGCCCGGAAAGGCCAGTATCCCGACGGGCCAAAAACGCCCTGCGTAATGGGCTACGAAGTATCCGGAATTGTGAAAGAAGTGGGAAGTTCTGTAAACAACGATTGGGTTGGCAAAGAAGTGATCGGCATGTGCAAGTTTAAAGGCCAAGCCGAACAGGTGGTCCTGAAAGAAAAACAGGTGTATGAAAAGCCTGCTCAACTTTCTTTTGAAGAAGCCGCTTCCATTCCGGTCACTTATTTAACAGCTTGGGCACTTTTGGTTGCCATGGGCGGGCTCAAAAAAGAAGAATCGGTGCTTATTCATAATGCAGGCGGCGGTGTTGGACTGGCGCAATTGGATATCGCCAAGCACATTGGCGCAAAATCCTACGGAACCGCCAGCGAGCGCAAGCATGAATTTCTGAAAGAACACGGCTTCGATCATCCCATCGATTACCGAAATAAAAACTGGTTTGATGAACTGATGAAACTCACCGATAAACGTGGCGTGGAATTGATCACTGATCCTTTGGGCGGTGACGAATGGAAAAAGAGTTACAGAGCGCTCCGTTCCACTGGTCGGTTGGGAATGTTTGGCATTTCGGTAGCAAGTAAGAACTCCAGTGGTGGTCTTCGGGCTAAATTTGAACTTATAAAAACCGTATTGGCAATGCCTACTTTTAAACCGCTTTCTTTGCTGGATAAAAACCGTGGTGTGTTTGGGGGGAATCTTGGTCATTTGTGGCATGAATCTGATAAAGCAGCTTCGTGGATGAACGCCATCCTGCAAGGCGTAGAAGACGGCTGGGTTCGGCCACATGTAGACAAAACCTTTAGCTTCGAACAAGCCGGTGAAGCCCATCGCTACATCGAAGAGCGTAGAAATATCGGGAAGGTTGTTTTGGTGGTTTGACTATCTTTAAGCCAAAATTGCTAATAATTAATATCGTTATACTTCTGTATCTTTTATTGGACAATTTCTTTATAATCGTACAAAACTTAAATCTATCTATTAATGACAAAAAGAATTGATTACGTAATCAATGAAATTATTGATCAATATTACTTAGCTGATCAGACTTATAGACCCTGGATCATTGGATTTAGTGGCGGTAAAGATTCAACGGTTTTACTCCAATTAGTATGGCAGGCGCTCAGAATAATTAAGAATGATTTAAAAGCACCGCTTAACAGAGAGGTGTATGTAGTAAGTAATGATACAATGGTGGAAAACCCGATCATTACAGAATATGTTGATAGAGTATTAGAAAAGATAGATCATGCAGCTGTTGCCCAAGATTTACCTGTTAAAGTTAGAAAGACCATCCCTAGGCTTGAAGATTCTTTTTGGGTTAATATGATTGGGAAGGGATATCCCGTTCCTAATAATGCTTTTCGATGGTGTACCGATCGTCTAAAAATTAAACCAACATCTAGATTTCTTCATGAACAAATAGATTTTAATGGTGAAGCAATAATTCTTCTTGGTACAAGAAAGGCAGAAAGCGCAACACGTGCAAAATCAATGAAGAAACACTCTAAAAAGGGTAAAAGACTAAATAAACATGCAAGTAACAACAGCGCCTATGTTTATTCGCCGATAAAAGATTTAATGCTTGAAGAGATCTGGTATATAATAAATGCAATGGAATCGCCTTGGGGCGCCGATAATTCAGAGTTATTTCAGATTTACTCTGATGCTAGTGCTGATGACTATGAATGCCCAACTATGGTAACAACAGATAAACATAAATCCTGTGGTCAAAGTCGTTTTGGGTGCTGGACTTGCACAGTTGTACAAGAAGACAAATCTATGACGTCACTAGTTGATAATGGGCTAGATTGGTTAAAGCCCCTGTTAGAATATAGAAACTCTCTTGTTGAAGAAAGAAATAATATAGAAAACAGAATGCCTACAAGAAGAAATGGTCAAGAAGCATCAAATGGTTTGGGTACTTATACTCCATCTTACAGGGCAAAAAAGCTTAAAGAATTGTTAGCGCTTCAAAAAGAGGTACAGCTTGGAAAGCCTCACGTCCAGCTTATCACAAACCAAGAGTTAGTAGCAATCCAAACAATTTGGTATCGAGATTTAATTTTTGATCATAAAGTTTCTGACATTTATAACACTGTTTATCAACGAGAATTTACTATGAAAAACCACGACGAAAGAAAAAGAAAGGAAGAAGAGCTCTTGAAGAAGGCTTGCAAAGATGATCCAATGGATTTCAAAGTAATTCAAGATGCATTACTCCTTATGAAAAATAAATCTCTGTTGACCAAAAAGCGTGGGTTAAAAGGTGATCTTGAAAAATTAATTGAAAAAGCTGTAAATGAAGAGTCAAAATGATCATTACAGAAGTCAAGATTAATAACTTCAGAATTTATAAGGATGAAAATTTTATAAATCTTGAGCCTAATAATGGAAAAAATATTTCTGTAGTTAGCGGAAAAAATGGTTATGGGAAAACCACTTTTCTGATGTCCCTTGTGTGGTGTCTCTACGGAAAACAAATGGCAAAAGTAGACGAGTTTTACAAAAAAGAGATTGGTGATAAAGGTGGATATTATAAATATATAGGTAATAGCTTAAATTCTTTATCCAGAACGGAGGGAGAAACAAAGTTTTCTGTATCAATTACATTTACTGGTTTAAAAGCGGATGAATTCGAATGTGAAGAAGTAATAGTTACTAGAGAATTTGATACGGTAACTAGTACTGACGATAAAATTGAAATTTTAATTGATGGGCAACCAAACGAACTTTTTGATGATCTTTCTAAAGACAACCAAAGTGGTGAAGAGATTTTCGTTCGTGAATACATTTTACCTCTAGAAATAGCAAAATTCTTCTTCTTTGATGCTGAAAAAATAGTAAGTCTTGCTGAGGCAAACACCTCTGAGCAGAGAAGAGTCCTAAGCAAAGCTTATTCCGAGGTTTTAGGAATTCATAAGTATGAAGAGCTCAGAGAGCGACTTGAAGGAATCCAGGACGATTACAGAAAAAAAGCCGCCACACCAGAAGAACGAAAAGAGTTTAATAGTGTAGAGACTCAAATAAAGAACACTAATTTAGATATTGAAGCTTTAGAAAAAGAAAAAGAGGATTTTCAAGAAGAGAAATCTTTGAAGAAGTATGAATCTGATCAGATTCAAGAAAAACTGATTAAAGAAAAAAACCAGATCACGCTTGAAGAAATGAGTCGGTTAAGAGATGAAGAAGAAATTCTGGGGCGCGAACTTAACGAAATCCAAAATGGTCAAAAAGAGCTTTTCGATCTGATCCCATTTGCGTTAGCAGGAAATGCCTTAGCCGAAATCTCAGATCACCTAGACCACGAAAAAAGTGCTCGGAAACTTGAATATCAAAATGAGAATATTGACCAAAAAATAAATGCTATTCTTGTGGATCTTGAAAGAGAAAAACAAAAATCTGATGTGATTTTTGACAGCATTCCAATCAAAGAGTTCTATGAAACTCGTTTTAAAACACTAATTAAAAAACACTTCTTCAATGATGAAGAAACTATTCCAAGTAACTTTAAAACCTTACATGACTTTTCTGATGCTGAAACTAATGAACTGGAAGCACTAATAAATAACCTTAAGCATTCTTTTAAAGAAAAATTTATCAGCCTAACCTCTAATTACAATCAAACAAAAACCAAAATAGATGGGATAAGAAGAAGATTAAGGCAGGCTGAAAAAGATGCCGATGATGCTTTTATCAAAGATTTAAGGGATAAAAAAGAGGTATTAGACAAAAGAATAATTTCGATAGAAACCAAAACTGAAGATATAAACAAAAAGATTGGTGGACTACAGCAAGATTTAAAATCTTTAAGACAAAGGAAGGAAAACCTACGAAAGAAGCTTGATGTCTCCGATCAAAACAAAAAGCACGACCAAAAAATTGCGAAGATGATTTCAAACTTAAAAGATTTCATCGTTCTATTTAAAGAAGAGAAAAAGAAGTCCCTAGAGAAGAATATTAAAGAGGGATTGAACACATTCATGCATAAAGAAGGTTTTATTTCTCGCGTGGAAGTAACTATTAGCATGAGCGGTGAAGACGTGGAGATTAATCTATTTACAGAAGTAAATGGAAAGGAGCAGAAATTGGATAAGGGCTCACTTTCTATGGGTGAGAGACAAATGTATGCCTCAGCACTTTTGAAAGCTCTGGTTGAAGAATCAGATATTGAATTCCCCGTATTTATCGATAGTCCAATGCAAAAATTCGATAAGGAACACGCAGAAAATATCATTAAATATTTTTATCCAGAAGTTTCTGAGCAAGTTATTATTCTTCCGCTAATACATAAGGAACTTACTTCAAGTGAATATGATCTCCTTCTAAAAAATGTTAATAAAGCTTATCTCATTCATAATGAGTCAAAGCATAGTTCTGGGTTCATAGAAACTGATGTTAAAGAATTAATCACCAAATACGACGAGCTTTATGTATCACCAAATTAATCTTAAAACTTCAGAAGCGAACCAACAGGTTATTCAAAACCTTACTTCGAATAACCTTCCCGCTGGAACAAAGGAAAATGTTATCGCACGAATATCGATTGGATATTCTTTACAGACGGGGAAGAAATTCACTAATAGTGATTTTGATCTTTACGATTCTAAAGGTAAAGAGTACAAAGATCACATTTTATTTGATCCCAAATACCGTGATTTTTACATCGCACTTATTTGTCAACATTACGGACTCTACAAGACGAATGATGATATTCCGAAATATATCAAACTTCATTTAGACCATGGATTAGAATCTATTGATAAGTTATTTGAAGATAACCCAGGATATACTTTCTTCGATTTTTTAGAACAGCATATTGAAAAAGGAATTGCTCCTTTAGATACTATAGAAGTTAGTTTAGATGCCGTTAGAAATAGAAACCAAGGGGTAGAGAAGTCTCATTTTTCTGGTCCTTTAAAAATACAAATTGGTACAACTTTAGAAACAAACGAACCAATTCATCTTAATCTAAACGATACCAAGGTTTATAATAATTGCCACATCGCAGTTGCTGGTAATTCCGGAACTGGGAAAACACAATTTGCACTAGAATTGTTACGTCAGATTAGTAATGAGTCAAATGAGCAAGTGAATTTCATTTATTTGGATTTCAAGGGTCTTAAAGAAGATGATTTAAAGTACTATGATTCTTTCTTTAAAGAGACTAACGCTGAATTTATTGATGCACCCAGAACGCAATTCCCAATTAATCCTCTCTCCTTTATTGACAATGTTAATGAGGTGGATAAACAGATGGGTATCGATAAGTTTGTTGATATTGTTAGCAAGTATTCAAACTTAGGAGCCAAACAAAAAGGTAAATTAAGAGAAGCCACCACAGGAGCCTTCCTTGAAAAAGAAGCTGGGGAATATCCATCTATACCCGAAATCAATGAAAAGCTTTTAGAAATAGTCGGTGATAAACTTGATACACTTACCGAGATTATCGGAGATTTAAGCCGATTTAATGTTTTTGCAGAGGATTCAAAAAATCAGTCCAGCTTTTTAAATAGTAATGTTTATTTATCTCTTTCTGGTGACTTGTCTAATACGGTTCGGTTTACCTCGCTGTTTCTAATCATCAATTACATCTACAATACCTTCATGAATATGGAGAACACCCCTGTTGAGGACGGGATGAAATCCATGAGATATGTACTATTGATTGATGAAGCTCATGTGATATTTAAAGAAAAGAAGTACCAGGATTTACTAGAAAAAATTCTTCGCGAAATTCGCTCTAAAGGCGTTTCTGTTGTAATGCTTTCCCAAGGAATTGAAGAATTTGACCAAGATAGTTTTGACTTTTCTAGTATGTGCGAGATTGCTTTCTTATTGGATATAAAGAACAAGTCCAATATCAAAATGATGAACCGCTTCTTAGGATTTGGAGAAAAAGAAGGACAGAAAGTTGCACGTGCAATGGAGGAGATTAAAAAGGGTGAAGCTATTTCAAATTTAAAAGAATTCGATAAACAATTGTTTGTCCTAAACCAGTTCAAGGATTATGAGTAATCAAAATAAAATAAAAGCATCCCCTACAAAAGAGTTTTTTATCCACATGTTGACAAAGGATATTAAGCTTGAGCGGGCTATAATTGATTTGATTGATAATTCAGTTGATGGTGCTAAGCGAATCAATCAGAATAGTTTTGAAAAATTATTTGTAGAAATAGAATTGAATGATGATAGTTTTGTGATAAAAGATAATTGCGGAGGTTTCGATTTAGAGACTGCTATTAAATATGCTTTCAGGTTTGGACGCCCTGATGACAAAGAGTATAAATTAACAGATAACTCCGTAGGAAGATTTGGAATTGGTATGAAAAGAGCTCTATTCAAGCTTGGAAATAAGTTTGAAATAGAGACTAAAACTGAAAACGATCATTTTGAAGTTAAAGTTGACACAAAAAAGTGGCTAGAGAATCCAGAGGATTGGACGTTTAACTATGAAGAATTAAATGAAGCGAAAGATTTAACCGGTAAAGGTACTTATATACGAGTAACTGAGTTAAATGAAGATGTAGGTAATGAATTTAATTCTACAAGTTTTATATCTTCTTTAAAAGATGAAATTGAGAATGCACTTAATTTTAGTTTAGAAAAAGGTCTTAACATAAAATTGAACGGGGTAAGTCTAGATAAAAGTGGACTAAATATATTAATAGGAGAAGAGCTGAAACCTTTTTTTAAAGAATTGGAATTTAAAAATGGGGAATTAGTTACGGCAAAAATTTTTGCTGGATTAGGTGAGCCATCTCCAGACCAAGGTGGGTGGTACATTTATTGTAATGATAGACTTGTACTATCTAGTGACAAGACAAATCTCACTGGCTGGGAAGGTCGTCGGTTTGGCGAATCCACAGTTAGAAAGTATCACAACTACTTTGCAATGTTTCGCGGAGTAGTATTCTTTGACTCTAAAGATTCGAAAAAATTACCCATGACTACTACTAAGACAGGCGTAGATTCAAATTCAATTATTTATCAAGTCACAAAGCAGTATATGATTGAAAGTATGATTCAAATCATATCATATTTAAATGATGTAGCTACAAAAATTGAAGAACCAGATTTATATAGAGAAGAATTAGTCGAAAAGTCTGATGAGATTGGGGTAATCAGTCTCAAGATGATGAGGTTTGATGAAAATTTTATCTATCCTAAAATTGAGCAGGTTGATAGTGATGAATCAGAGGAAACAACTATATCTTATAGAAGAAGTAGTGAACTAGTAAAAAAAGTAAAAAAGAATCTACAAATTTCTACTAATAAAGATGTTGGCTTGAGAACTTTTGACTACTTCATAGAAATGGAAGGTATAGAGAATCCAAATGAGTAGTTATAGAGATGTTAATTATAGTATTCGACCAGGAAAATCAACTGAGAGGAAATTATTAGTTTCCCTTATACGAGAATTATGTGAGGGACATTCAGCAGATTATAATTATATAGGATTTGGTTCTACGTATTTTACTGATTTTAAACTTTTTCATAAAGAATTACATATACCGAAACTAATTACTATTGAAAAGGATAGACACATCAAAGAAAGAGTGGAGTTCAATCGTCCATTTAATTGCATTGAGATAATTATGGATGAGTCTACAAATGCGTTAAAAAAAATATCTAATTGGGATCAAAAATATATTACATGGTTGGATTACGATGATACATTAACCTCATATATGTTTAATGATATAGATGTAGTGTTTAAAAGATTAGTGGCATCTTCTATTTTCTTAATTACCTGTAATAGTATTCTAAGGGATGAAAATAACAAGCAATTTACAAAGAATTCCTTCAGGCAAAAGTTTGGTACGATGACACCAATTGAACTTACAAATAAAGATTTTGCCAGTACAAATAGTCCTTCTACAATACGAGAGTTATTTATTTCAAAAATTAATGATGTCTTAAACATTAAAAATAGGGCATTAAGCGATAATGATAAATTATTATTTAGGCCGATTTTTTTCTTCACTTATGCTGATGGTGCTCCCATGGTTACAATTGGTGGATTTTTGGATAAAAAAAATAATCAGGTAGATTTCCAAAATCATTCTATTGCAAAATTTGAAGCTTTTTTAAGCTTCAATGATGATCCTTACAAAATTAATCCGCCAAATATTACATATAAAGAATATCAGCTGCTTAATAAGTATGTTCCAAGCGCTCCTAATCTTTACTTGAAAAGAAAACCAATTAAGTTCATCCCAGAACGAGAAAAAAAACAGTTTCTAGAACTATATAAATATTTGCCCAACTATATGGATGTTGTCTCTTAGAATTATATGCGAAACCCAAAATGGCATAGGGACGAAATTATTCTAGCTCTAGATTTATATTCACGATTAGAGCCAGGGCAAATTAGTTCTACCAATTCAGATATTCAGGAGCTTTCAATACTCTTGAATCAATTGCCTATTCATGATGTTCGACCTGATGAGGCTAAATTTCGCAATCCAAATGGCGTTTCACTAAAGTTGGGTAATTTTCTCGCTATCGATCCCACATATAGTGGTAAAGGCATGCAAAGTCATAGCAAGCTCGATAAAAAAGTTTTTAAAGAATTCGAATCAGATTCAGATCGGCTCCATCAAATTGCCAATCGCATCCGAGAAGTAAGTAAAGACATCAAGCTTTCAAACCAGTTGTATCTAATTAGTGAGGATGACGATACTGAAAAAATAATGGTGAAGGAAGGCGCGGTAATTTATAAGCTTCATAAATTTCGAGAACGCGACACAAAGATCATCAGAAAGAAAAAAGAAAGGGAATATCAGCGTCTAGGAAAACTGCCTTGTGAAGCCTGCACTTTTGATTTCTTTCAGAAGTATGGCACGCTTGGCTACAAATATATTGAATGCCATCACCGCACGCCTCTTTCTGAATTTTCAAGCTCCTCAAAAACAACATTAACTGATTTAGCCCTTGTTTGTTCTAATTGCCATAGAATGCTTCATAGGAAAGTAGATACTCTTAGTGTGGAAGGTCTAAGGAATATTTTATCCGCTTAATTCTTTCACTCCACCAAAACCACCTCTTCCTGAGGGGCTATCAAATACTCCGCGCCGTTTTCGGTGATCACTGCCATTTCTTCCACACTTACTGCGACCAAGAATAAGATTTTTCCAACCGGCAAATGAACCGGCAATAATTGTCTTTTATTTTACTTATAAAAACACCATATTATCATGGTTTATATAAATTTAGCACAAGTTTAATAACCGGCATATAAACCGGCAATAATTTTAACAAATGTATGATTCTCCCGCACATATGGAACCGATGTTCCCAAAGGCATCAAAGCCATTGGTTGATCGCGCTATGCATGTGTTTAAAGAAGGCGCGGTATTAGGCGGATTGGTACACCCAATAACCAGAACCAAAATTGCCGAATTGCTTCGCCACATAAACAGCTATTATTCGAACCGCATAGAGGGCGAACACACCACTCCGGCTGATGTGGAGCGTGCAGTACGTAAAGAATACAGCAAAGACGAAAAAAAGAAACGCCTTCAACTTTTAAGCGTTGCTCATATAGAAGTTCAGACTTTAATCGATGAACGCTTAGAAAACGAACCGGATTTA
This sequence comes from uncultured Balneola sp., assembly GCA_963975485.1. Taxonomy (GTDB): domain Bacteria; phylum Bacteroidota; class Rhodothermia; order Balneolales; family Balneolaceae; genus Balneola. The sequence continues at coordinate 10,708 of CAXBHO010000111.1, forward strand.
ACGGTGTGTTCTTCAAAGTTTTTGTGCTGGATTCACGAAGCATTTTATAAGCGGGTTCCGGAAAGTTTTCTCAAGATCCGCATTCCGGATACGGAAAAATTTATAACTATGATTCCCGGAGAGCTCAGAACTCGAAACGTAGAAATTGGAGAGCATCTTGCTCCGGATCATCATTCATTGAATGGTTTTTTGGCACGTTTTGAAGAGGAGTACGATCCCGCAAAACTTGCCGGTGAAAAACTATTGTTAGCAGCGGCGGCAAGTCATCATCGCCTGACCTGGATTCATCCTTTTTTGGATGGAAATGGGCGTGTAACCCGATTATTCAGTTATGCATACATGCGAAAAGCGAAGATGGAATCGTATGGTCTTTGGACCATGTCCCGGGGCTTAGCAAGGAGAAGCGAAGATTATAAACTGTTTCTTTCGAATGCAGACAGCCCACGTCGTGGCAATTACGATGGAAGAGGAACGCTTTCTGAAGAAGGATTGAATAGGTTCTGTGATTTCTTTTTTGAAGTAGCCGAAGATCAGGTCCGGTTTATGAATGAGTTGCTATCATTAAGTAACTTAAGAAACCGAATTATGGGATATGTAGATCTTAGATTGCGTGGCTTGATTTCAGAAAAAACCGTTTTAAGAGAAGAAGCAAAATTCGTACTTGCAGAAGTAATGATGCGCGGGGAAATAGCCCGCGGGGAAGTAGCCCGGCTTGTTAATCTGGGAGAACGAACGGCTCGTGATTTAACCAAACAATTATTGGAAGAAGAATTGGTGGTTTCTGACACCCCAAAAGGAGCGCTTAAATTTAATATTCCATCGAAAGTGGTTGGCTATTATTTCCCTGCTCTTTACCCTGAAGGTTCCATTTAGTAACGATTGATAAATAAAAGAGCTCCCGACCACTCTTTGTATTGCCTGTGCACCGGGCTCCCTACACCGGTGTCGAACTTCCTGATGTCGGGACATCACTTTGCATTTGCCGAGAGATTCTTTCCCACAAACAACAGCTATAGTATAATTTCAAATTATTAACCTGACGGCTATTAAACGAGATTTTATCAAGCTGCATAATTGATTTC
>CAXBHO010000112.1:0-11623 GCA_963975485.1 uncultured Balneola sp.
TATTGAAGAATGTAACGCCGTGGTAGCTCAGATGGTTAGAGCGCACGACTCATAATCGTGAGGTCGACGGTTCAATTCCGTCCCACGGTACATTTAGAAAAAACTCAGCTTGGAAACAAGCTGAGTTTTTTTATTTTAGGGTATGTTTCAGGTATATGCTATATATAGTTCAAAATTCGATGAAATTTACATTGGGTATTCAACCAATGCTGAAAAGAGATTAGCTTCACATAACCATGAGAGAAACAAGAGCTACACCAAAAGATATCAGCCATGGGAAATGGTTTTTACCGAGGAGTTTGAAACCAGGTCGGAAGCAATGAAAAGAGAAAAAGAATTAAAAACTGCAAAGGGAAGGGAGTATGTGTGGAAAAAAGTAAGAGAAAAATTCGGGTAGAGCGCATAACTCATTAATCCGCTAGCTAGCGGACAGTTCGTTTTTTAGTTAAAGCGACATAATTAAATGCCCAATTCAGAAATTAGTTGGGCATTTATTATTTTAAGAAAATTTGTCATCCAGAATTGTTTCAAATCCAAATATTCTAAAAGGTTTTAACAACCAGACCAAGTTCCCCCAATAAAACACTTTTCTTATGAATGTACACCCCACAGATCTTCACGAATTAAAAGTATCTACCCTTCATGGAAGAATAATAGGAGTGTTTTTTGTCTTACTTGTCATTGAATGGGGAATGCTATTTTATAATCAATCTTGGCTGTCTTTATTTCTGGTGACAAGTATTTTAGCGATACTTTTTGCACCGGTTATTTTTAGAAAACGTATGCAAATGGAGATACCGGCAGAGATGCATATTATTGCAGTGGTATTCGTTTTTTCTGCTTTATACCTTGGAGAAGTCCTCGATTTTTATAACCGCCTTTGGTGGTGGGATATTGGCTTACATACGTCTGCAGGTTTGTTGATGGGTATTTTTGGGTTTTTACTTGTGTACGTTTTAAATGAGAGTAAAAAGGCGCACATGAACATGGCGCCTAGTTTTATTGCTTTATTCGCATTTGCTTTTGGAGTAACTATTGGCTCAATTTGGGAGATTTTTGAATTTAGTGTGGATCAACTGTTGGGCGCAAATATGCAAAAACCAATGTTGGGCGATCCTTCCGGATTAACAGACACCATGTGGGATATTATCGTAAACGCAATTGGTGCATTTACGATAAGTTTTATCGGTTTTGGGTATTTGAAAAGTGGGAAAAGCTTCTTCGTGAAAGAAATGATCAAATCATTTATTAATAAAAACCCCAGAATGTTTAAGAAAGATTAAGGCGGAGAAAATTCATTTAAGCTCCTGCGATCATTCAATCTATAGAAACCTGTAACAATTCCTGTAATTATGGGTAATAGCTTACTATGGTTTCCAATAATATACTAGAATAACTAACTATCGTGAACAGATCAGATCAACTGGAATTAGTGTATGTGGCACAGAATGTATTTCTTAAAGCGCATGAGAAATACGAAGAAGTGGTGAAAGATCTTAGTGATGAAGAAAGGGAAGAGTCCAATCTGATCGCCTCTATTCATGACTCCTTGCAAAACCTGAACCGTAAGATAAAAGCTCATCTGAATGGTAGAATAGACATCAACAAGTTGTTGGATGAATTTGATTTTGAAAAGGGGATTCTGGAGGGAGAGCTGGATCTGGCAAGAGAAGATAATCCAAGGGTGAAACGGCTTACGAAACGAATTTTGGTAAGCATTGAGGAATTTTTAGAGAAAGCAGGAAGCGGGAAAAAATCACTGATCCCGAAGAGATTAAAAGAGCCTAGTCAATTTAAATCCAAAAAAATTGCTTACCTGCTTTGGTTAGTCGGAATGTTCGGGACGCTTGGATTTCAACGGTTTTACCTAGAAAAATATGGTACCGGATTAGGATGGTTTGCTTCCGGTGGACTCTTTTTCGCAGGTTCTGTCTATGATCTGTTTACACTTGGGAAGCAGGTTCGGGAACATAACAATTTGGTGGAGATGAAATTCCATGAAAACAGACAGCTTCAGAAAACAATGAGCTTGAAGGAAAAATAAGAAAGCATTTAGAAAAAGTACTGCCATTCAATAAAAAAGCCGTCCCCAAATCAATGTAGGACGGCTAATATCATCTACAGACGGCTATTACCCCATTTGCAATTTTAACATAACTTTAAGTTAGTTCATGCTCAATGGAGAGATTTGCGTATTTTATCTACGTGTTTTTATGTAGAGAGAACCAAATACCAAAATTCAAATCACAAATTACAGAAGCAGGAACTCGTCAGGCAGAGAATTTCCGTTTTTTAGCCGTAGCGTTGATAAAGAAAAGTAACTTAAATTTCTTTATTGCTGAGTGCATAGTGGACTAAACTGGCAGTGTTTTTTAATCCCAGTTTTTTGAGAAGATTAGTGCGATGTTTATCTACAGTTCTGGAACTGATATATAGTTGTTCGCCAATTTCTGAACTGGTGAAGCCTTTAACTAAATAGGAAAGCACTTCTTGCTCTCTGGGTGTTATGGGTGATCGATTTCCTTTTCTCAAACGAGATAATCGTAAATATTCTCTGGTCATCATTTTGGAGAATTGCTTGCCCAGATGGGTTTCTCCTGAAGCTATTTTTTTTGCAGCTTCAACAAGTTCGATTTTATCAGCTGATTTAAGAAGCAGTCCATTTGCCCCGGAATCTAGAAATTCATTAAGTATCTCTTCAGAGGCATGCTGAGCAAGTAGCAGGATGTTAGCAGTAGGGAATTTTTGAACAATTTTATTTGCCAACTGAATTCCACTGATCTCCGGCATATCAAAGGAAAGCACACAAAGTTCAGGAAGCACACTTTCATAAGCGGTTAAAATAAGCGCACCATTATCTACCTCACTGAGGATATTAAAATCAGCCTCACGAAGAATGGAACTCAATCCATGTCTGAATATTTCGTTGCCGTCTGCAACAATGGTGGCAATGTCGTCCATGAGACCTCCCCAGGCTCAAAAGGCTATGCGTTTAAGTATAATTAAACGCTGGTTTTCAAAAAAAAGTTAAAGTATGGTTAAAGCTTTTTTTGGATTTTTTGACCACACCTTTATTTATCCTTAAGACATTAAAATTAAATTAATCAAAATTTAATGAATCTAACTATACTACTTAAATCAAAATATTCAAAATAATAGTAGTTGTATTGTTTAAATGCTATTCTTCTTCTGTGTAATCTAGCCCGAATACAACTTCATCAATGTGGTCAATTAACCTTTGAAATGAATCGGTCTTTACATGATTTATAGGTGTGGCTTTATTTATCTGTTCCTCTGATATTGGTGCTATTAAATGTGCTCTAACACAAGAACCAGTCTTCAAAGGCTTAATAACATCCTCATCTCTTAGAGGAAAAGAAAATTCATCGGGCCTATCAGATGTGCTTATCATGGCGCAGAGATAAAACTCCTCAGTAAGAAATACATCTTCAACTGAAAGTATTATAGCTGGGTGAGGTTTAGTTTCTCCATCGAAATCAAAATATACTTCAACAATTTGCCTCTTTGAGTAGGGCATTTCCTATAATTTCTTGACTGTTTGAGATGACTTGTTTTTTTATGTAATCTGGGATCGGCTCACTATTATCTTTTTTAAACGTTTTTGAATAAATACGAGCTTCAATACGGTTTACTAATTTAACTAATTTAGTAAACTCTACTTTCAAGTCCTCCCTTCCTGCATAATCAATATTTGCAAAGTTATTATTTTGCTTAGAGATTATTTTTCGAACATTGATAATGTGTGGATAAGCTTCTCTTGCTTCTTCAAGCTGAATATCATTTGCAACTTGGTATAGTTCTAAAAGCTGAACTCTATTTTCAATTACCCTTGAAACGGTCTTATCTATTAAGCCATCTAATAGATTTTCTAGAAAACTAATTGCATAGCTCTTAAAGCTCGTTATCCAATAATTTATGGTTAACCTTCTATTAAATCCTTTGTTTTTGTTCTCTATATTATTTAAAAGTACTGGAATCGTCATAGCAACCTCGATTTTCCAATCTATTATAGTTTAACCAATATTACAATATGCACATTGAATGTATCTAACTATAGATGTTGTTGGATAGTATACTCTATTATAGTCATAAAGTTCTACTATTTAAGTAAATCATTAATTTTGATAAATAATTCCTTTCATAAATGTAATAGATTTTTCTCAATTCACAAATATTCATGGTTAAAGTCTTTGAGAAAACATGAATACTTTTTTTAGCAAAACGCTTTTTTCGTACAAAAAAGCATTCAAATAGAGTGAAGGAGGGGGTTAAACATCTCCTGCTCAACTCAACCAAAACTATCAACGAATTACCTGACATCTACAAGAATGACCCTCGCTATGTCAACACACATGTTTTCCGATTCAGAGAATAATTGCAAAGTTAGAAAAGTACCCAAAAACTGAGGCCACTCTTAATGCTCCATAAAACAGTTCTAATCCAGTTTGTATGTACTAATCCATCAATCAAAGAATCCACCTTGCCATGAGCAAGAGCATTATGCTTGGGTACAGAAAAGAAAAGTGTAGAAAGCCAGATCAAAATCACAAAATAAAATCCAAACGCATTTAAACTAAACCAGCCATCACTCCAAGCTAAAGCGCCTGAAGTTGCTAATTCTAAACTCATTACAGGCATTACGATAATGCCTGTTTTTAGTGAGTGGTGCGCATGAAATTCACTAAATGCATCTTTATCTATAAAATGAAAAGAGGGATAATGAACCAGTTGAACATACCAGATCAATCCTGTCATAAAAAAAGTGCAAAAGGTATTGATTAAAAAAATTGTTTCGGCTGACATCAAACAAGCTATTCGTTATTCTATTCCTTATTTTTGGCGATTCTATAACCAAAGTATTCATTCTACGATTCACTTTAACTTAAAAATGACTTTAAAAAGAACACATACCTGCGGAGAATTAACAACCAAGAATATTGGTGATGAAGTAATATTAAACGGATGGGTTGGTCCACGCCGTGATCTTGGCGGTGTGATCTTTATCGACCTTCGAGACCGATACGGTATTACGCAGGTTTTATTTACAGAAACGGATATAGAACTCCACGCAAAAGCAGAAGGGCTGAGAGCGGAATACGTGATTGGAGTGAAAGGAAGAGTGATAAGCCGTGGTGATGAAAATAAGAATTCAAATTTAGTTACGGGCGAAATTGAAGTGGAAGCTACAGATCTGGTTTTTTATTCAGAAGCTGAAACACCACCATTTGAGATCAAAGATGGAATTACAACGAATGAAGATGTTCGTCTCAAATATCGATACTTGGATCTTCGCAGACCTGAAGCGCAAAAAAAAATGATGCTTCGATCAAAGTTCTATGAATCTGTTCGCTCATTTTATCATAATCTGGATTTTGCAGAAGTTGAAACGCCCGTGTTGATGCGAAGCACTCCGGAAGGAGCCAGAGATTATTTGGTGCCAAGTAGAGTAAACGAAGGGAAATTCTTTGCACTTCCTCAAAGTCCGCAGACGTACAAACAACTACTGATGGTTTCAGGATTTGATCGTTATTTCCAAATCGTGAAGTGCTTTAGAGACGAAGATTTGAGAGCTGATCGTCAGCCGGAGTTTACTCAAATTGACGTTGAGATGAGTTTTGTTGATGAAGAAGACATCTATGCTACGCACGAAGCATTGATGAAAAAAGTATTTAAGGATACAATTGGCTATGAAGTAGAAATTCCATTCCAGAGAATATCTTACGAAGATGCGCTGAGCACGTACGGTTCTGACAAACCGGATATTCGTTTTGGATTAGAGTTCAAAGATTTTTCCGGTATTGTAAAAGATGCTGAGTTTAAAGTGTTCTCAGGAACGGTGGCGAATGGCGGAGCTGTTGTTGGAATCACTATTCCGGGACAAGGCGAAATGGGACGTGGCGCTATTGATAGGTTGACAGACCGTGTAAAAAAAGAAACCGGAGCAGGCGGATTGATCTACATCAAAATGCAGGAAGATGGCCCTTTATGCAGTGTAGGAAAATTCCTTACGGAAGAAATTGTTTCTGAAATGGTAAAGGCTTCAGGAGCTGAAACTGGCGATCTTGTTCTTATACTTGCCGGACCAAAACCAGCAGTGTTAAAACAACTTGGCCAGCTAAGGTTGATGATGGGTAAAGAGTTTGATCTTATTGATGAAAGCTCTTATAAGTTTCTTTGGGTAACTGAATTTCCATTATTGGAATGGGATGAAGAAAGTAGAAGATACCACGCCATGCATCATCCATTCACTTCTCCAAAAGAAGAAGATATGGAATTGATGGACTCAGATCCAGGAGCGGTTAAAGCCAGAGCTTATGATTTAGTATTAAATGGAAATGAGCTTGGTGGTGGATCTATCAGAATTCATGATCAGAAATTACAGCGAAGAGTATTTGAATTGCTGGGAATTGGAGAAGAAGAAGCGCAAGAGAAATTTGGTTTCTTGCTAGATGCATTCAAATATGGGGCTCCTCCTCATGGCGGAATTGCTTTTGGAGTAGATCGTGCAGTGATGTTGTTAACGGGAGCAAAAAGTTTGAAAGAGGTGATCGCCTTCCCAAAGAATCAAAAAGCCCAAAGTTTGATGGATAACAGTCCTGATGTAGTTGATAAGCATCAACTGGATGAGCTCCATATTCAATTAAAAAAGAAGTTAAGCTGATGAAAACAGGTGGAATTGATGGATGTAAAGTCGGATGGTTATTCATTTCATTCGATGAGGGAAATGAGCGTTATCAAATACTGAAAACCAAAGAAGAATTAGAAGAAAAGCTTCTTGAAACGGATCGCACATTCATAGATATGCCCATTGGTTTAGAGGACGAAGAATACACTCGTGAATGCGATGCGTTGATGAGAAAAGAAGTGGGTGGAAGGTATTCACCAAGCGTATTTTCGCCTCCTATTCGTCCGGCGCTCGCTGCTCCTAGTTATGTAGAAGCAAATATGATCAGCTACGAATATACGGAGAAAAAGCTTTCGCTGCAGTCTTGGAATATCACGCCAAAAATTCAAATGATTGACGATTTGTTAACTAGGCATTCCGGATTACAGGAAAAAGTACTGGAAAGTCATCCGGAACATTTGTTTATGAAATTGAACGATGGGGAAATTTTTCAGAAGAAAAACTTGAAAAAAGGCATCAAACACAGGCTTAAACTTATCGAAGAAGAAGAGCCTATTGTGGATGATTTTTTCCGGGATATCAAAGAAGAATATCGCCGGAGTGAAGTTGCTGAAGACGATATTGTGGATGCAATGGTGTTGGCGTTATTCGCAAAATGGACGAAAGAAAAACCCATAAAAACAATTCCTTTCAAAGTAGAAAAAGACTCCAAAGGCTTGCCAAAAGCGTATCACTTTGTGTGAACATTGAACAGAAGAACGTTGAACATCCAACTTCGAAGTTTCTCTGTTCCACGTTCGATGTTTAATTAGGGTTTAATCTCTGGATATAAGATTAACAAAGCGTTCTTGCGTCTTATATCTAGTGTAGCGTCAGTCATGAATTGTCGCAGCCCTGTAAACCTGAGTTCGAAAAGCTGTGTCAAATCTATTGGAAGGAGGAACAGATCGATGAACTCAATGCTTGGCTGAAAGTGAGAAATGAAAACGGCCATAAGTCAGACAAGGGGTTGCAACCCCTTGTCTGACTTATGGAGGTGGCGTTATTTTTAGCCTAAGTTAGAAGCAGCCGAGGGCATCACTTTGTGGGAACTCAGGGTGTTAGGTTTTTAGGCTATTGCAACTTTTTGTAACCCATTTAGTTTTAAACCGGACAGGTGTTTTACGACATCTGAACATTGACTTTACACAAGTATCTTATACCTATTTCAGGATTTTTTTATACTTAACGCCTGCTTTATGCACAAAATTAATTCCGTTGAATGCGGCAATTCGGTAAGCTTCGCTATAGGTTGGGTAATTCAGCACATGGTCGATGAAATAACGGATGTCGCCGCCAAGATTCATTACGGCTTGGCCCAGATGGATGAGATCACTGGCTCTTTCACCGATAATGTGTATGCCTAAGATCTTAAAATCATCTTGATTGAAAACGATCTTAAGCAGTCCAACTTTCTGATTACTTACATCACCTTGAGTAATGTTTTTGTAGAAGGCTCTTCCTACAGCAGCATTAAAACCTTTTTCAACGGCTTTCTTTTGTGTTAAGCCTATATTTGAAATTTCAGGTATAGAGTAGATAGCGAAGGGTATTTGTTCTGGCATTTTCAGTGTGTTATCATCCTGAAACATCTCACAAGAAGCAATTCTACCCTGTGAAAAAGAAGCGGATGCAAGTCGAGGAAAACCGGCAGCATCGCCGGCAGCAAAAATATTGCCAACAGATGTTTTAAAGGTAGCATCTGTTTCAATAAATCCTTCTTTATCGGTCTTTACTCCGATTTCTTCCAGCCCAAGACCAGCTGTGTTAGGCAGTTTTTTTCCTAAATAAAGAACATGCTCTGTTTCAAGAACGTATTTCCTGCCTTTTTCTTTATCGTTTTTGATGGAGTGCATTACTTCAACGGTTCCACGCAAATCATTAACTGAAATTGCAAGATCACGAACCTGTTGTATAACCTCAATGGAACTCTCGGTTAATACCTTGTTCAATTCTGCAGCAATGTCCCCATCCAAAAAAGGAAGAAATTTTGAAGTGTAACTTAATATGGTAATCCTTGTGCCAAGGGAAGAAAACGTAGTAGCAAATTCAAGTGCATTAATACCACTGCCTATAACTACCAAACGGCGTGGAATATGGGTAAGCGAAAGCACAGAGTTATCATCCAAAACCACATCGTGATCTACTTCAAATCCTTCGGGTACTTTACTATGGCTTCCCGTAGCTAGTAGAATATACTCAGCCGTGAATTTCTTTTTTTCACCTTCCCAGTTTTTAACTTCTACCGTATTTTTATCAAGTAATTTTCCGTATCCACGGTACGTATCTACTTCATTTTTGGAAAGATCTTTTTCTACTTTCTTATTTTTGCTTTCCAGGATCTGATCTTTATAGGAGAGTAAATCACCCATTAAATACTTTGCATAGGGCTTTTCTTTAGCCTCATCTGGAAATTGATTTTGATAGCGCTGAATTATTCGCGATGTTTCCCGAAGTGCTTTACTTGGAACGGTTCCCGAGTTAATCCAGGCGCCTCCCAAATGTTCTTGATTGGCTTCAACAACCAACACTTTTTTATCAAATTTCGAACTCTGCATAGCACATGAAAATCCAGCAGGGCCGCTTCCTATAATTATAACGTCGTAATCGTATTTCATAAATAACTAAAGTAAGTGTGAGATTGGAAGATAGTCCATTTTTGAACTTAAATCAGATATTCTGTAAGGTAATAGTGTAAACAAATTACAAAGATAGACACTATAGATATGGATAGGAACGAAATTGTCGGTGTCATTGCTTATTTTAATGAGCATAAAAGGATGGCATCACATTTGTAGATGTCTAAATATTAGAAATTATAATCAACAAAGAGGAACCATGGCTTACGAACTACCCAAATTACCATATGCATACGATGCACTAGAGCCTCATTTTGACGCTAGAACGATGGAAATCCATCACACTAAGCATCATCAAGGATATACGAACAAAGTAAATGCAGCTTTGGAAGGGCATGCGTTTGCAGATCTTGATATTGAAGAAGTATTAACCAGAATTGATGAAGTGCCTGAAGAAGTGAAACAAGGCGTTATCAACAATGGTGGTGGATATGCTAACCACAAATTATTTTGGACAATTTTATCACCAAATGGTGGCGGAGATCCTGATGGAGATATTGCCAAAGCAATTAAGGAGACATTTGGAAGTTTTGATAAATTTAAAGAAGAGTTCAGTAATGCTGCAGGAACCAGATTTGGTTCAGGTTGGGCATGGCTTTCAGTTAATGGAAGTGGAAATTTAAAAGTACATTCAACTGCAAATCAAGACAGTCCTTTAATGGATGGGTTAACTCCAATTCTTGGACTTGATGTTTGGGAGCATGCGTACTATCTACACTACCAAAACAGACGTCCTGATTATATTTCAGCATTTTGGAATGTGATCAATTGGGATCAAGTAAATAAAAACTTTAAAGACGCGAAATAAAACGACCATAGACAAAAGACGATGGGTTTTTCATCGTCTTTTCATCTATCTAATGGTATGGCATTCAAGTTTGAGAAATTAGAGGTTTGGCAGTTACAGCTCGTGTGAAAAGTGCTTGAGTAGAAAAAGGTGGTTAATTTTTTAAGAAAAAATCCTCCATGGATTCTGAATCCTTGGAGGATTATCCACCAAATTATACGAACGGTTAAAAAAATTAAGTAAACGAGATCTTAAAAATACTTTTCACACAGGCAGTTAGCTATGGAACTAACTATGAAAGTTTATTCCACAGTAAAAAAATTTGCTTGAAAACGAAAAATTTAATCTTAGTTCCCAAATTCGTAGAGCAGTTATACATCAATACCATTAAACATTGCAGGAGGCTCCACTTCACAAACTGACCCAGAGCAATTGAGATTTTTAAGTTATGTGCATAGGTCGCTTAAGGAAGTAGTTTTATGTTAATGAAACGGCATGGCTTTATTGATGAATACAAGTACAATAAATTATATACGTTTTCTGAGAACCTTTCGGCCAAAATATTAGCAATACGAAAAGCTATTAAAAAGCGTTCAAGTAATAACTAAGCCCACGAAGAAAATGAAAATTATAATTTAGATTAAATTAGAGTTGTGGTTGATCGTCGTTTATCGACTGAGTTTGAAAGAAAAATATTTAGTAGTTTACATATCATTAAAATTAAGAGGTAACATATGCAATTTGGATTTGGAATAGGACCGGATACTTCATGGATGAGAGAAGAACTTACACGTTATGGTGTAGAAGAGCTCAAAACTCCTGAAGATGTAGATAAAGCTATGAAAGAGTACAAAGGTACAATGTTGATGGCTATAAATTCAGTGTGTGGTTGCGCTGCGGGAAATGCCCGCCCGGGATTAGGTATCGCTTTAGAAAATTCTGAAGTAAAACCGGATCACATGGTTACTGTTTTTGCGGGCCAGGATAAAGAAGCTACAGCACATGCTCGTGCATATTTCAGCGAATATCCTCCTTCTTCACCGGCTTTCGCATACTTTGTGGATGGGGAGATTAAAGCGATGATACCGCGCCACAGAATCGAAGGTAGAAGCAGCGAAGATGTAGCCAACGATCTTAAAATGGTATTCGAAGCTTTTGGAAAGGAAAAGCAAGAAAAATAGCATTTATACCCTAACAGAATAAGCTTAACCCTGTATATGTTTATATGCAGGGTTTTTTTATGAAAAAATTTTATTTAAGAATCAGGAAATAGGAGCGATAATTAAACCAAATCTATCGACTAAATATTTTTGAATGAAAAAAGTAATCGTTGTGGAGGACAACCTTCTCATTTCGGTGATTTACAGACATTATCTGAAAAAATTGAATTATGAAATTGTTGGGGAAGTAACAAAAGGGGAAGAAGCAATTGAAGTTCTAAAGGAGAAAAGAGTGGATCTGTAGTGGTCTAGGAAAATAGGACAGCAAAACAATAAAATGTTAATTTGCTGA
>CAXBHO010000113.1:0-11359 GCA_963975485.1 uncultured Balneola sp.
CTTAATTAATAATCGAAATTTAAAAGATTACTCTTGTTTTATAGGGGTCAAAACAACAGCTACTCGATGATGTCCTAAGGACTCCTTTGGAGAAACAACTTCTGGCCTCAGTTAATTTCTGTATAAAGATATACTAAAAGAAAGCATAGATTTCGACTTCAATATCAAAATAAAAAAACTTTCTACTATTCCTGAAGTGCTATCTGTAGAAGAGGTGCAAAGGCTGTTAAATTCTTTTACCAACGTAAAACACAAAACCATTTTTACTTTATGTTATTCGGCAGGTTTAAGATTGGGTGAAATACTAAATATCAAAATCAGTGATATCGATTCAGACCGAATGCAGATTCGTATCCATCAAGCAAAAGGAAAGAAAGACCGTTATTCATTACTCTCTCCAAAAGTTCTGGAATTATTAAGAAAATATGTATCTGAATACAAACCAAAAGAGTATTTGTTCGAGGGACAAAATGGAGGAAAGTATTCAAGTGCTTCTGTTCAACAACTTATGAGAAGGCATCGAAAAAAAGCGAACATTAAAAAGAAAGCAACTCCACATACATTACGCCATTCTTTTGCTACTCACTTATTAGATAATGGAACGGATATTCGATTTATTCAGGAACTGCTTGGACATAAACATATTTCAACGACACAAATTTATACGCATGTAAGTTCTCGAAGCCTGAAAGATGTAAAAAGTCCGATTGAAGATTTAAACATATAATTCACAGTTTGCCTAAAGTATCAGCCTTGTTATCTTACCTAAAATTGTAACAGCACAGGCAATGTCAAAAAACTCCAAAGAAGTACACTTACACACCAAAGGGATTTTACCCGTTCAGAAATTAAAGATCTTGCGGGATCTGGGAATACTGGATTCACATCCTGATTATCCTATAGATGACAATCAATTTCAGCCAAACTCTTTAGACCTTCGTTTAGGTGAAGTTGCCTATCGTGTACGTTGTAGTTTTCTACCGGAAAACGAAACCGTAGAACAAAAACTTGAGAAGCTGGAACAGTATTCGTTTTCGATCAAAGACGGTGCGGTGCTGGAGGAGAATTGTGTGTATATCATTCCGTTATTGGAGCGCCTGAATCTTCCAAAATCTCATTATTCCACTCAAAACGGTGTGGCTGATCATTCAGAAGAAGTGAAATTGTTTTCACCGGAGAATTTATCGGGCAAAGCGAATCCCAAAAGTTCTACAGGGCGGCTGGATGTGTTTACACGAGTGATCACCGATTATTCTCACCGCTTTGAAGAAATTACGCCCGGTTATCAGGGGCAACTTTATCTGGAAGTGGTTCCGAAATCCTTTTCCATAAAAGTGAGAACCGGTCAGCGGTTGAATCAGTTAAGAATTCGTCATGGTCTCGAAATAGTTCCCGATCAGGATTTACTCAGAATTCACGCTTCCGACCCGCTGTTGTTTGACGAGAATATTAAACCGGTAAGCATGCAACAGATCAAAGTGAATAAAGGCCTGTTTATGAGTGTGCAACTGAAAGGGAAGAAGGGCGAGATCATTGGTTATAAAGCCAAAAAGCATAATAATTATATTGATCTCGAAAATTTAAACTACTATGAAGCGGACGAATTCTGGGAGCCGATTTATGCGTCTTCAGAATCTACGTTTATTCTGGAACCTGAAGCTTTTTATATTTTTGCATCCAAAGAACGAATTCGTATTCCGCCAAAACTTGCCTGCGAAATGATAGCTTATGATACAGGATCGGGAGAACTTCGAACACACTACGCAGGATTCTTCGATTCAGGATTCGGCGGTTCTATTGATGATAAAGGTGCCCGAGCGGTGTTGGAAGTTCGTTCTCATGATGTGCCATTTATGATTGAAGATGGCCAGACTTTATTCAGCATGCAGTTTGAGCCGAATACAGAACTCCCTGATTTTGTTTATGGGGAAGAAATTGACAGCAATTATCAAGGGCAGGGATTAAAGCTTGGTAAGCATTTTAAACAAGTATGAGTGATTTCTTAGTAAATCGATGTATCTGTCATGAGCACTCGTTTGAAGAGGTCAAAGAATATGCCGAAGAAAAAGGCTATACCGAGCTAGAAGAGCTTCAAATAGATAATTATTGCAGCAACGGTTGTCGAATTTGTGCGCCCTATGTAGAAATGGTTTTGGAAACCGGAGAAACTGCTTTTGAACCCGGTGCTTATTACAAAAGAAAGAAAAGCTCATGAATTTCTTTTACGCACCACTTGAGTGCTGGAATAAAGATAGGACAATAGTTGAGATAAAAGATCAAGAGGCGGTTCATATTTCAAAAGTACTGCGGCAAAATGTTGGGGATCAGATACTAGTCGCTGATGGAATCGGAAATCATTCGAAATGTGAGATTACTGATATCTCAAAACGATCTGTAACTGCAAAAGTATTTGAGACAATTTCTGAAGTAGAGCCCGGGGTACAAAAAGTGATGGCATTTGGGGCTATCAAAAAAAGAGACCGGCTAGAATTTGCTATCGAGAAAGCGGTAGAATTAGATGCATGGGAGATATGTATTTTTGATGCCAATCACTCTGAACGATCCAGAATAAATGAAGAACGTTTGCAAACTCAAATAGTAAGTGCATTCAAACAAAGCGGTAGATTTTTCTTGCCAAAATTAGTGATCAAAAAATCGTTGAATGAAGTGTTTGAACACTATGCAGATCATAATCCAATTATGGCTTATCTGGGAGATGAAAAAACGGAAAAAACTGGAGCGCTCACTCATCTTAAAAACCTTCTTTTGGTTGGACCGGAAGGTGGATTTTCCAAAAGAGAAGCCGATCTTACAAAAGAAAGAGGAGGTAAGTTTATCAGTTTGGGTGAAAATAGATTGAGAGCTGAAACCGCCGTAGTTGCTTTTTTGGCTCGGTACCTATAAACCTGAGTTCTGCCAAAGGCATCACTTTGTGGGATTCTTAAAGTGCTCTTAAAGACACTTAAACAAAGAGTTTGTCATTCAGAGCGAAGCGAAGAATCTACACAGCTACGAAATAGTTCAACTTTTGTGGAGGCTCCTCGCTCCGCTCTGAGTGACTCCTACTGGAAGTTGGTTTAAAGCTTATTGAACTAGTTTTTAGAATCTGTCGAGGGCATCACTTTGTGGGAACTCAGGTTATAAAAAAATCCTTGATTCATTATTAACGAAACAGGGCTTTCATCTACATCAGTTTAGCAATACAGAACTATTCTACTTCCTCTAGGTCTTTTTCTTTTTGGCCTGTAATAGCTTCGCTCACATTAATAATGTGGTCACCTACTTTCTCACAAGCAAAGAAAAGGTCTTTATAAACAGAATCACTGTTTATGTTATACAGCTTGGTTTCAATTCTTTTAATATGCTTTTTTTGAAGTCTCTTTTTTTGCTTGTTTATTGCGACTTCTTTTTCAGCTGCCGGCTGAATAGTGACGTTGTCATAATCTTCATTCAGATTTGCGTTCATTATTTCAAAGGCTTCATCAATAACATCGAGCATGCTTAACACGCCGGTCTTTTGTTCACTGTTAAAGATAATATCGCCTTCAAAGAACTTCTCAAGGTCTCTGGACATCTGATAAATAATATCCCCAATTCTTTCCAGATCATTTGATATACTCAGAAGATTAGAAACCCTTCGAGTTGATTCATCACTAAGAGAACCTTCAGAAACTTTCATCAAGTACGTTGCTAATTCATCATCAATACGATCAGTTATTTCCTCATACTTTCTGATTTTCTTAAGCAGTTTCTTTTGTTTTTTGGGTTTATCAGTTTCAACTAGTTCTCTCAAAAACTCAGACATTCTGCTTGTAATCTCACCAAACTTAGCAGTTTCTTTGGTAGCTTCTTCCAAAGAAAGTTCAGCAGTTTGCATCATGCCCGTACCAATATATTCGAGGTGAAATTCCTCATCGTCTTCTCCTTTAGAAGGAATCATTCTGATTACCGTTTTGGCAATAAATCCTACAAACCCGATCAATAGTAAAGTATTAATAATATTAAATGCGGTATGAAAGATAGAAAGTGCAATTGGAATTGATTCAGGATCACTGAAAGGGGAATCCCAACCGGTTGAGATCATGTAACTATTAATGAAACCAAGGAAAAACGGCATAAGGAGAATGATCCAGACCACGCCAAATATGTTGAATATAAAATGTGCTGCTGCTGCTCTTTTCGCATGTATATTTGCAACGAGTGCTGCTAAGTTTGCAGTAATTGTTGTTCCGATATTTTCTCCAAGCACCATTGCAGCGGCAAGTTCAAAAGGAATCCAGCCGTTGTTAGCCATTACCAATGTTAATGCCATGGCTGCACTTGAAGACTGAACAGTTACGGTTATGAGTGTCCCAATTCCTACAAATATTATGGTAGAAAGGAATCCAAGGTCAGTATATTGTGCTAAAAATTCAAGAATCTCAGGGTTTGATTTTAGATCGGGAACTGAATCTTTAAGATAAGAAAGCCCAATGAATAAGAGAGCAAACCCAATTAAAACTTCAGCCCATGACTTGCTTTTGCTTTTGCTCATAAATAATAAAGGAAAACCAATGGCTATGATAGGAAGGGCATAACTGGAAATATTAACTTTAAAACCGATAATGGAAATCAGCCAGGCGGTAACGGTTGTACCAATGTTTGCCCCCATTATAACTCCGATAGATTCTACTAAGGCAAGCAATCCGGCATTCACAAAACTTACAACCAGCACTGTGGTCGCTGAAGAGGATTGAACCAGAGCGGTAAGAGCAAATCCGGTTAATACTCCTTTAAACCTGTTGGATGTCATTGAACGAAGTATTTGCCTCATCTTAGTTCCGGCAACTTTTTGGATACCTTCACTCATTACCTTCATTCCGTAAATGAAGAAACCAAGCGATCCGATAAGATTTAGAAACTCGAAAAAACCAAATTCCATAATAATTGTATAGGATGTGAAATTGAAAAAGAAGTTAATCAATAAAGCCGAGCTTTTATGTTACCCCAATGTTAACTGTATATTAATTTATAGGTGGGTTCTAAAAATCCATTTTTAGAACCCACCTAAAGAGATTTAATTTGATGAATACACCAGAAATAGGGAGTTGACAGGCGTATTAATAATTGAATTTCTATAAATATTTTTTTCTTCTAAAAATAGGCTGTTCACACAACCTTCATATACGATATGTATTATTAGATAAGCACTTATGGTAATGTGCTTTGTGAATGTGCTCGTATAATAGCTACATTCGGCTTCAAAATAGTATCCTAGAAACAATTCAGGTAAGATTTATGTTAAAATTTCTACTCATCATAACAGCACTTATTCTAAGTCCATTGCAAGCTATGGCTCAGGAGGTGGAAGTAAAAACATTAGGAAAAGGCATAGTTTTTGAATCGGAGGATCAATCATACAGTGTAAAATTGGGGATGAGATTTCAGAGTTTATA
Source organism: uncultured Balneola sp. (assembly GCA_963975485.1). GTDB lineage: Bacteria > Bacteroidota > Rhodothermia > Balneolales > Balneolaceae > Balneola. The sequence continues at coordinate 5,436 of CAXBHO010000113.1, forward strand.
TATAGGTGAGTGGAATCTTGAAAATGATGAGTATTCGGATCAGGCTTTAGTTAGAAGAGCCCGCTTAAAGTTAGATGGTTATATTTATTCTGAAAAATTTACTTATAAAGTTCAGCTTGGTTTCAGCAACAGAGATACAAGAAATTCTAGTACTGGTGGGTTAACACAAAATAGTAATACTGCCAATATAATTTTAGATGCAGTGATTAAATATAATCCTGTTTCTGATTTTGAGATTTGGTTCGGGCAAACCAAATTACCGGGAAATAGAGAAAAATTAATATCTTCGCAGAATGTACAATTTGTAGATAGAAGTTTGTTGAATTCGAGTTTCAATTTAGATAGAGATATGGGTATTCAACTAAGAAATAAATCTACTTTTGGAAACATTATTATCAAACAAATGGCGGCTGTTTCAATTGGTGAAGGAAGAGATATTACGTCTAAAAATCCGGGTGGCTACAGTTATACTGGAAGAGTTGAATTACTTCCATTCGGGGATTTCTCAGGCAAAGGAGATTACACCGGACCTGATCTGGAACGCGAAGAGCAAATAAAGCTTTCTGTTGGCGCAAGTTATGACTTTAATGATGGAGCTGTTCGAAGCAGAGGCCATACCGGAAGTTTTATTTTCACGAACGGTGGGGAGCTCATTAAAAATGATTTACACACTTTTGAAGCGGACATAATGATCAAGTATCAAGGATTATCTGCTCATAGTGAATTTGCAAACCGTGAAGCACAGAAAGATACCGGTTTTGGAACAGGATCAGCTTTTATGGGATCAATTGGATATGTGTTTGGTAACAATTTTGGTATTGCAGGGCGTTATGCGTCTCTAAAAACGGACGATACGTTTTCATCATTACCGGAGCATTCGGAGAAAACATTGGCTTTATCAAAGTATCTTTCTGGGCATAATCTTAAAATTCAAGCTAGTGCTGGGTATTTAGATTACGTATCCAGAGATGATATTTTGAGATTGCAAGTTCATATGGAAATTGCTTTTTAACTATTTAGCTGATTCGTTGGCAGGCCAAAACCTCCAAGGTCTTTAGCCTTTGCATCTTATTGGTTTCGTTTCCTTAAAAGACCTTGGAGGTTTAAGTGGATAATTAATAACTAAGTAAGAAAGGATTTCTTGCTCTATACAGCTACGGGATGAATCCCTGGCTTGTAAACTGGATAGAATCGTTTGTCTATCCCTACCTCATCAAGCTAACAGCAGGGTTGTTAGAGTGAGATTATCAGGAGCTCCTTCAACGTATCCCAAGCAGGAACTTGGAATAAAGATTACGACCTAAATTTTTTAACCAAAATTATAACTTAATTGCTTGTATACCTGAGTTAAGCCTAATGTTAATTCAAATCTGTTCAAGTTTACAAGCGAGGACTTTAGTCCGACCGGATTAGATATGATTGTAATATCTGAATGGTCCCTTTCACACCAACTTCAACAAATAACCTAAACCTGCACCACCGGCTACAATCCACATTGCATTCAATTTTTTAGGCCCAAAAGTGAAAAGGGCTCCCAATATTGCAATAGTAATTGCCCGCCAATCGGTTAGGGTATCTTGTCCCATTACAAATAACACGGCAACCATAACTGCAACGGCAGCCACATTAACTGAATCCAGAAAAAACCCTAATATTTTAGAATTTCTCATTTTGGGAATTAGCGGATTTAAGATCCAAACAAAAAGAAATGATGGAAGAAAAATACCAACAGAAGCAGCAATAGCTCCTTCCCAACCTGCCAGTTGATATCCAATAAATGTAGCTGTTGAAAGTACAGGGCCCGGAGTAAATTGTCCCACAGCAATAGCGTCAATCAATTCAGGGCGTGTAAGCCAGCCACTCATAACTAACTCAGCATCTAAGTAAGCAAATAATACATATCCACTTCCATAAAGAATGGAGCCGACTTTTAAAAAACTCCAGAACACATTGATCGCAGTAATTTTAGTGACAGCGGCTGATCCTGCTTGAAGAAAAATAAAAGGTAACAATGACTTTGTACTTCCTTGAAAAGAAGATTTGGTACTAAAATATAAAGTCCCGATTACACCAGCGCTTAACAAAGCAATGATCTCATTCACGCCGAGCAAACTTGCCGTAAGTACCAAGGTACCAAGAACTCCAAGTTCCCAACCTTTCAAGGCTTTTTTTCCAAGCTTTACTATTGCCGCAGCTATAATGGCGAGAACTGCAGGCTTTATTCCAAAAATAAAAGGTTCAACCTGAGGAAGTTCGCCATATTCTACATATAAGAACCCGAGAATTCCGGTAATTACAACGGCCGGAAAGATAAAACTGATTCCGGCTACAAATAAACCAGGTACACCACCGCGCTCGTGACCACAATGCATAGTCATTTCTGTGGAATTGGGACCCGGAATTAAGTTTGTTGCACCGATAAGATCCAGAAAATGTTGGCGGGTTATCCACTTTCTTTTTTCCACAACTTCTTCTTCCATCATCGCAATGTGAGCAGCAGGCCCACCAAAAGCAATACACCCCAGCTTAAAGAAAAGTTTTGAGATTTCGGAAAGCGTGCTTTTTTCTTGAGTCATATTGTACTTGAGTTGTCTTTATTCAACACAGGAACTAAATAAAATCCGGCTAATGTTATTTTATCAAATTGTTACCAATAGCTTTAAAGAAAGGCATATATGGAACACTGCTCATTATTTTAAGATCTTGAGCAAAGTTTGAGTCTTCAGAAAGAAAGCTAAGGATGCTATCGAACCGATTTTTTTTAAATAGATCATGAAATACTTTTAAACTCTCCTCGGTTGATGTGGATAAAATATGAAGTAACAAGAGATCGTAATATCGGTATCTGAATTTTGATCGAGGAGGCATAAGAGGATTTTTTCCTGCAATGATTGATTGGGCTAATTGCTTTGTATATTCCTGCGTTCTTAGAAAAGTATAGCCGGTGCTTGGTTTAGTGAGCCCGCCCATAATACCCAGATTAAAAATATTTTTTTCATAAATAGGCTTGTAATCTAAATCCTGCATTGGAATTTCACCATATTCGGTGCGCTTTACCGTGTACTCAGAATTATGGAGACCAAATTTATCCATCATGTAAGCTTCAATCTTTTGCTCATAAATTTCTTTTTCCAGAACCGAATTGGAGAAAACGGTAAACTCTAGCAAAGCATCATGGTGGCTGAAGGGAAGCACATACATGAAAGCTACTCCATCCTTAAAAGAGCTATCAAAATCCATAATTGTGAATGTAGCAGGATCGAAAACAGGATGTTCAGCCTTAATCTCAAATCCCAAAAAGTGCTGAATAAGAGGGTATTTAGGGCTTTTCCATTCGGGTTTAAAAATACTTTGAAAGATATGATTAGCTAAATAACTGTCGCTATTTTTTGTAACTAGCACCGCTTTTTTTGAGTTAGAACTCATACCCAATACATTTTCTTCAAGAAGATCGAAATTGGAATACCTTTTTAGCTCAGAGAGAATGAGCTCTTTAAAATCTCCACTTCTGATCGCATGATAGGAGTAGTCTTTCAGGTAAAGAAATGCGTTCATATCAAGTGCAGAGAAGAAAGCTTTATTCCAACTTTTGTAGATGATTTCCTTAAAAGGAGGAACCTCTTTGGTCCAAAAACACCAGGTTTTTTCATTGAGAGGAGCGAACGCAGAATCTACAATCAATACTTCACCTTTATAGCCACCTTTAGCCAGGTACCAAGCTAAACTTAGCCCCGACATTCCACCGCCGGCTATAATCAGATCATATTTTGCTTCAATTTTCAAAATCTTCTCTATGTATTACGTTTTGTTGATTCTTAGTATTTACATGGAGTTGAAAAACATCAGGTCTGGAATAATGACCACTGGTATCAATAAAAAGGTTTCCTTCACTTAACAACGAAAGATCCAAATCAGCATAAATAACAGTATTTTTTTCCTGAAGCGGATCAACTAGATATTCCGAATCAGGTTTTATGATGGAACTTCCTCCTCGAAGTAAGAATTCATCATTTTCAACAGGAATGGATTCAATAAGTTCCAAACCCGGATTTTTCTCATCAGAAATAGACAAAATTCCATCGATTATTTGTTGCTTTGTAAGTGTACAACCCGCAGCAATCACATAACACTGACCTTCAAAAGCATACTGCCTGCTGGCAATTTGATGAAGATCTTTTACCATCGGCCATTGAGCTATATGAATATGTTCTCCGTTCTCATGCATTGCTGCTCTTGCAAGTGGCATCCAGTGTTCCCAACAAATTAATCCTGTTATCTTTGTTCCGTTATCATCAATGGTTGGCAGGGTACTTCCGTCGCCCATTCCCCAAACCAATCGCTCGGTATAAGTGGGCATAAGCTTTCGGTGAAGATCAAATTCACCATCCGGCTTAAAATAAAAAATAGTGTTGTAAAGTGTTCTGCCAAGTCGCTCATTGGCGCCCATCACCACTAAACAATTTTGTTCGACTGCGGCATTTGATAATGCTTTGAAGTATTGGTCATTGATCGCAATTGAATTCTCAAAAAGCAATCTGAACAAAGCTTTTGCAGGAGCATGATCCCAAACGCCTGCTTTTGGAGCATAATCGAGCCAAACTGGATATCCGGGAAGCCATGTTTCAGGAAATACAACCATGTTTGCATCTCTTTCACCAGCTTCTTCGATATATTGAATAGCTAAATCAACACTGTTCTCCAGATTTAAAAAAACAGGAGGGTGTTGAACAACGGCGATTTTATACGGATTATACACGCAATAATTTTGATGAAACTACAGAGCATCAAATTATCTTAAGGAAACCAAAAAGCAAAGAATAAAATGATCGATTTAAGAAGTGATACTGTCACCAAGCCAACACCTGAAATGCTCGAATTTATGTCACAAGCTGAAGTTGGAGACGATGTTTTTGCTGAAGATCCTACAGTGGCTGCTTTTGAGAAGAAAATTTCTACAATGTTTGGAATGGAAGCCGGATTGTTTGTGCCCAGCGGAACCATGAGTAATCAATTGGGAGTTAAGGTATTAACCAATCCTGGCGAAGAAATTTTGATCGATCACAAAGGGCATATTTATAATTACGAAACCGTAGGGGCTAGTTTTCTCTCCGGTGTTCAAATTAATCCAATTCAAGGAGAAAAAGGAAAACTAAGCGTTGAGGACATCAAAGATTCGGTTCGTGGAAAATATGATTGGGAGCCTAAAACAACGGTCTTATGTTTAGAGAATACTACGAATAAAGGGGGGGGAGTTTGTTATTCAAAGGAAGAATTGAATGCTTTGAAAAGCTTTGCAGTCGAGAATAATCTCAAAGTTCATTTGGATGGAGCACGAATTTGGAATGCGATGGTGGCGACAGATATCGAGCCGGCTTTTTTTGGTGAAATATCAGATACGATTTCTGTTTGTTTTAGTAAAGGATTGGGAGCACCGGTAGGATCGGTGCTTCTTTCTTCAAAAGAACGTATTGCTAAAGCTCGAAGATTTAGAAAAATGTGGGGAGGAGGGATGCGACAAGTTGGATTGTTAGCCGCCGCCGCAGATTTCGCTTTGGAACATAATTTCTCAAAGCTGAAAAAAGATCATCGAAGAGCAAAAGAATTGGCGGGAGCAATTCATTCCTGTTCTCTACTTTCCATTGATCTGAAAAGTGTAGAAACAAACATTGTAATTTTTGATGTGCTGAATGAATCAGCTTCAGATGCCTTAGCTAAACTGGAAAATAAAGGCATCAAAATGGTTCAGTTCGGACCAAAAACAATAAGAGCTACTTTTCATTTTGAAATTGGAGATAATGAGTTGGAAGTTGTATCTGGGGTTGTAAAAAAATTGTTTGGGTGAGGACACTAGTTACCAGCACAATATTCTTTGGAACGCAGATTAAGCGGTTTGTGCAGATACTCACTGAGTTAGAATTTGGAAC
>CAXBHO010000114.1:0-11148 GCA_963975485.1 uncultured Balneola sp.
AAATCCATTATGCCGCTTAAACAAGGTACGTTTAATTACCGTCAGGTTAATAATTAGAAAAGTGAAGCTCTAAGGAGCTATTCTAGATTCTTTACTTCTCAAAGTATTAGAAGGTTTATTAGTAGCTTTGATAACATGCATAGCTAGCACATAAGGGTCTTCTTTTGAATTAGCTTCATCAACTAAAGCTAAAATCATTTTTCGATTGCTCTCTATTCCATTCAGCGTGTAAACTCTAATTAAGTCTTTCTTAGAATAAGAGGTAGGTATCTCCAGAAAAAAATCTATATCAGCCTCATTAACTGCCTTAATAATTCTTTCTTTTATAGATGAATTTTTAAGCTCAATACTTGCAATTTCAACTACATATTCATAATTAAAATCAACTCCATTATTGAGAATGATTTTAGTAATACAAATTTCTTTATGAACGTATTCTTTCTTTTTAAACCACTTTAACATTTAGATAAACTCTTTTATTGATATTTAAATATTTCTATCCACTCTTGAAGCACAACTTATAGAGAATTTAAAACTCTTGTTGTTACATAAAACTAATAATTTATTTGATTAATTATAGCTAAACGATAGTTCCTGTAAAGAATTGTATCTATTTTAATCTTTAAGCTAAGCACTTGATATGTTTCGTAATAAAGTTAGAGACTTAAAATAATCATCTATAAAACTCATAGCTTTGAGCAATGAAAAAGACACTGATGAATCTTCACGTTTTCTTGGTCTATATTTTTATTTTTGCAGATCCTTCTTCCCCCGCTGGCGGATCTGAATGACAATTCTGTAGTTAAGTCCATCAACTCATCTCATTAGATTTCATAAAGTAGCGAAATAATTTTATTTAACCAATCGGTTGAATGTATAACTTTCCTTTCTTATACTAACATTCAACCAACTAGTTAAATATTATGCTTGATTCAACAATGCATGCTCTTGCGGATTCAACAAGAAGATCTATTTTACTTCGGCTCGGAGAAAAAGTACATTCTGTAAACGAAATCGCAGAACCATACAATATGTCTTTGGCAGCAGTTTCCAAACACCTGAAGGTATTGGAAAAAGCCAATCTCATTGTGAAAGAGAAAAAAGGCAGAAGCTATACCTGTAGAATGAATTACGAACCATTGAATGAAGTACAAGAGCTTATTAACCAGTATAGAGTGTTCTGGGAAGCTCGTTTGGATGAGTTGGATAATTTTATCACACAAACAAAAAAGGATTAACCATGTCGAACGATAAATCATTAACAGTTTCAAAAACCATAAACGCCGATAAAGAAACCATCTTTAACGCTTTAACAGATGAGAGAACAATGGCTAAATGGTTTTTTGCAGGACCGGATGGGTGGAGTGCCACTGTAAAAAGTGACAGCAAAAAGGGAGGCTCTTATAAAATTGATATGTATAACGGTGAAGGAGAAACCTATTCTCACACAGGTGAATACAAAGAAGTAACTCCATACGATAAGATAGTTTTTAGCTGGAACTCACAAGCCGTTACCGATACTTTAGTCACCATTACATTATCAGAAGTTGATGGCGGTACCGAAGTAAAGCTGATGCATGAATTTATGCCAAACGATCAACAGGTAGAAAATCATACCAGTGGCTGGACGATGATTTTAGAACGACTGGCAGGTGTGTCTGTAGCAATCTAAATTCAATAAAAATAGTATCATTTTTATCGTAATTGAGCTTCATGATTAGAAAAAAATCGCTTTAATTTGGCGATCTTTTCATAAACCGTAATTCTCAACTTCTTTCATTATCAATTGGGTTTTCGCCATATACTGCCGGAATCCAATTTTGTGTTGAAATTGGAAGTCTTAAATACTCCGCATCTTTAACAAGTGGTGGAAGCTCAATTGGATCAGGAGTCAGATCGTCATACTCAATTTTGTTCAATAAATGTGTCATACAATTCAATCGGGCATGTCTTTTAATATCTGCATTTACTACATGCCAAGGTGATTCAGGAGTATCTGTATGCTCGAACATCACATCTTTAGCTTTAGAATATTGCACCCATTTACTTCTTGCCAACAAATCCATATCACTAAGTTTCCATCTTTTCAGGGGATCATTATTTCTGTCCTGAAAGCGTTTGTTTTGGACTTTATCACTGATAGCAAACCAATACTTAATTAGTATAATCCCAGAATCGATGAGCATTTTTTCAAAATTTGGGCAACTTTTAAGGAACTCCCAATATTCTTCTTCTGAGCAAAAACCCATTACTCGTTCTACTCCCGCACGATTGTACCAACTTCTGTCAAAGATCACGATTTCGCCTTCTGAAGGAAGATGATTTACATATCGTTGGAAATACCATTGTCCTTGTTCTTTTTCTGTTGGTTTTGGAAGTGCGGCAATCCGAACCGTTCTTGGATTCAAAGGTTCTGTAATCCTTTTGATCACTCCTCCTTTTCCTGCAGCGTCTCTTCCCTCAAAGATTACACATACTTTGAGCTTTTTTTCTTTTACCCAATACTGAAGCTTTAGTAATTCAGCCTGAAGCTTTTCTAGTTCTTCTTCATAGATCTCTTTATTCAACTTACCGTTCTTGTAATATTCACTTTCCATATTGAGCGCTAGTTTCAGATTTTTTTTTCAAAGTAGGAAGATGAATACTACTCCATCATTTTCAAAATTAATATTGGTTGATTAATTCCATAGCTTTGAGAATGAAAAAAAAGCAATCTACCAGAACTAATCCCGACATTCGTATTATTTATGAAGACAATCATTTACTGGTGATTGATAAACCGGCGGGTGTTCTTTCTCAGGAAGATCATACCGGCGATCCTGATGTGCTTACGTTGTGCAGAAAGTACATCAAGAAAAAATACAATAAACCCGGCGACGTTTGGATGGGATTGGTTCACCGTTTGGATAGACCTGTAAGCGGAGTGATGGTTCTTGCCAGAACTTCAAAAGCTGCATCCAGATTATCAGAGCAGATTCGAAAAAACAGAATGGCTAAAACGTATTGGGCGATGGTTGAAGGAATGACTCCCCCAGATGCTACTTTGACTCATTACCTGGAAAAAAATACCCGTTCGAACAATGTATCAGCGTATAAAAAACCACGAGGCAAAGCAAAAGAATCTAAACTAAGTTTCAAGACCATTAAACAAAATACCAATTACAGCTTGGTAGAAATTGATCTTTTTACCGGACGACCTCATCAGATTCGAGTGCAAATGGCGAAAGAAGGCCACCCTCTTTGGGGCGATTACCGCTATGGGGAAGAAGACAGTAAAGATGGTAAAGAAATGGGGCTACGAGCTGTTCGGTTATCAATGGAACATCCTACACTCAAGAAAAAAATGACCTTTGAAGCTGATGTTCCAAACTTACAACCCTGGAACTTCTTTGAGTATTAATCAATTAGATTTTTTAAAAATTTTTTAAATTCTTTCTGGGTAGTTTTTCATAAGTAAAAGCTTTTAGCCGTTAGCGTTTAGAGGCTTTGCCAAGCTAAACGCTAACGGCTATCAGCTAATAGTTCGTTATTTAATTAATGTCATTTGTCTTGTTAGCACTTGTCCCATTTGGAAATTCTCTGGATGTTCAGCTTTGTATAGTTCAACTTACTTTCAGAATTATCTTCGTTGGTAGTTCTGTCTTCCGCAAAAAGTTTTTCAATCAGCTCTTTATAGCTTTTGTAGTTGTAAGCGCTGTCAAGAATTTCTTTATTGATGGCTGTCGATTTCATGCTATCCTTAGTTTTTATTTCACTCAAAATTAGCAAGTATTTCGGTTAGTTTTGAGTGACAGGTCTGATACAGCTGATAGTTTTAGATGGGGCGTCAGAACAGGTACTTTTCATCAAAATCAATCTCGAACTCATTTAAAAGAGAAATGTACTCTTCTCTAAAAGAAATCTTCTTATGATGTTCTTCCTGCTTCTTGATATAATTTATGAGCCTATCCTTTTCTTTTAACGAATAAGTAAAAGCTCCGTATCCGGATTGCCAACCCTGAAAATTTTTAAACAGCCTTTCCTCTTTTATGAATATAGAACTTGCCACTTTTATGTCTTTAACTAAATCTGATAATGCAATCGAAGGATACAGGTGAGTAAGAATATGAATATGGTCTTCAACTCCATTAATCTGATATAGATGACATTTTTTATTTGGTTCTACAGGAAACCTTGTTATTTATTTTCTATTCATATTCAAGTCCTTTGGACTTGTTTGGTTTTATCACAATCATCAAGTGTTTTCATATGAAAGGACAGATAATATTATCAAACAGTTTCTAATCCGCAAAAAATTAAACATGAAAGCTTATTGAATTAAATCAACTAATCCTGAAGTGATTGAATATCTATATCTATATAATTCATATTCAAGTCCTTTGGACTTGTTTGGTTTTATCACAATCATCAAATGTTTTCATATGAAAGGACAGATAATATTATCAAACAGTTTCTAATCCGCAAAAAATTGATCATGAAGGCTTGGTGAATTAAATCAACTAATCCCGAAGTGATTGAATATCAATATCTATACAATTCATATTCAAGTCCTTTGGGCTTGTTAAAACACTCATAAGTAAAGGAATTAAACCTGATAGCCATCATATTGTTATTTGGCTTCCAATTCGCAAAATGGAATATATATCAATATGTAAAATCCCGAAGGGATTGAATATCAATAACTATATGCGAAGCATATAACTTAGAAAGAACTCCCAAAAACCCTGAAAGGGTTTAACTCAATTCCCTATCTTTGGGTATGCAACTTGATGTGAAATACATAAAAATAGAAACTACTCTCAGTGAAAAGAAATGGAAATCTCTACAAACTCAACATGAAGAAAAAGTTGAAGCTTTGGTTGGAGATTATCTTATTGCTCGTTCTCAGCATAAAAAGAATCCTGTAATGGATTTCCTGTTTCAATATTATGCTTTTCGCCCATCTATGCTAAAAAGGTGGTCGCCGGGGTTTGGAGTTGGGCTTGAATTTTCAAATAGTGATACTCTTCCGGATTTTGAAGAACTTGTAGTCACTGATGGAATTGCTAGTATTGGATTAGATACTTTTCCGGAGCGTAGAATTCGATCCACAAACTGGATTTTGGAAATGTTGAAGAGCACTCAAGAGCGCAAACCATCTTTTGGATGTTTTGGAATGCATGAATGGGCAATGGTTTATAAAGCCGAAAAACCTCGACACGATCAAGTTCCGTTGCGCATGGAACCGCAAGAACTTGCTGAATTTGTGGAATCCCGCCCTTTACTTTGCACCCATTTTGATGCTTTCCGTTTTTTTACCAAGCCGGCTCAACCAATGAACAGATTTGAACTTTCACGAGAGAAGTTTGAGGAGACAGAACAACCGGGCTGCATTCATTCCAATATGGATTTGTATAAATGGGCGTTCAAGTTATACCCTTGGATTTCGAGTGATCTGATCTTAGAAGCTTTTGAACTCGCTTTAGAAGCTCGAACCATTGATATGAAGGCAAGTCCCTATGATTTGGTAGATTATGGATTGGAACCGATCAGGATTGAAACGGAAGCAGGTCGCAAGGAATATAAAGAATTGCAGGAAGCTATTTTTGAGAAGGGAAAGCCTTTAAGAGAAAAGCTGATTCAGCAATATGAAGCTCTATTGAAAAATTTGATTCTAAAAACTAACCTTTCCCAATTCCCACTCCCCTCCAACAACACATTCATTAGCTAGAAATGCCATCAAAACGGCTTCTTTAGCATCTCCGGAAAACCCCAGATCTTCAAAATCTTTAAACGTTGCGTTAGGTAACCGGCTTCTTAGGCCATCCATAATTACTGAATTATGTACACCACCACCCGACACGAACAACTCGAATTCTGCGTCTCCAATAACCTCTTCAAATGTTCTGGTGATACTTTGAATGGTAAGGTGTGTTAGTGTTGCAACCAAATCTTGCGGTTTTAACTCAATCTGATATCCTTCCATCAATTCTTCTACCAAATCAAGATTAAAATCTTCTTGTCCGGTTGTTTTTGGGAAGGCTTTTCTGAAGAAAGGCTCTAGCAATAAATACTTCAAAAGTTCTGAATGCACTTTTCCTTTAGCGGCTATTTTCCCATCCTCATCGAAGGGTTTATCAAAATGCTTTTGCATAGCTTCATTAATCAACGTATTTGCCGGGCCAATATCAGAAGTAACCACTTCTTTATTATTTTTTGATGCCGCTAACCAAGTGAAGTTGGCAATGCCGCCTAAGTTTAAGAGTAATCTATTTTTTGATTCAGATTGGAACAAAGCCTCATCCATGATCTGAGCTAAAGGAGCTCCCTCTCCTCCTTGGGCTGCATGTTTTTGGCGGAAATCTGAAATAGTAATAATTCCTGTTTTTTCAGCAATATGATCTCCATCTATAATTTGAAGGGTGCTGTTCATCTTCTTATTAGGATAGTGATAAATCGTTTGTCCGTGACTGGCAATAAGATCAATTTGATCAGCTTGAAGCTCCCATTCTTTCAGTGCTTCTAAAACTAAGCCGGCGTGTAAATGAGCAAGTTCTGTATGCAACACACACACTTCTTGTAGATTAATTTCCCTTTGAGATTGAATGGCTCTTATTCGCCCTCTGAGCTCCTCAGAATATTCTACTGTTTTAAATTTCAGTAGCTTAGGTTTCTTCCACTTAAAATTACACAATGCAATATCCAGTCCATCCAGAGAAGTACCTGACATCAATCCGATGATAGTCCGCTGTGGTTTTTGAGCTATTTCCGTTAACCGAAGAAGTTTCTTGTTCATGATTTAAACTCGGGTTATTTTTGAACCAAATCAAATCCATCTACATGACTAATATAGAAGAAACAGAACATCAATCCTTTGAAGAAGATCTTCAATTTTTAATTAAAACCTTAAAAGAGAGTTTTGAATCTACCGAGGTTCAACATTTCGTAGATGACCACAACGACTTGTTGTATGTAAAACTGGAAGGCTTGGACGACTATTCTGAAGAAGAAATCGAAGAAATTGCTACTCCTATCTTTGAAATCCTTGATCTTGATTTTGAAGAAATTATTTTGCTCCCGCTTTAGCTTTTAGCTTTTAGCTTTTAGCTTTTAGCTTTTAGCTTAAGAAAGTTTATTTGTTTTTTGATACAAATTAAGTCTGTATTTTTGATGAAAATTAATCCTGTTTTATTTAAATGAAAAGTTCCAATTCCGGCTATACTATTCGCTGCATTAACTGTGATACAATAAACGATGAGCGTATCACTAGCACCTATTGTACAAACTGTGGAGGAGTGTTAACCGTTGATTACAAAGAAGTTCGCAAGAAAATACAATATCCTTTAGAGAATATCATTCCTGATCCACTTAAAACAGATTTCACCTCTCTTAAAAGATTAGATCGCCTCTCTGAAAAATATGAGGCTAATTTATATGCTAAATTAGAACTTGAGAACCCAACAGGATGCTTTAAAGATCGTGGAAGTTATATAGAAGTTTTAAAAGCAATTGAGTTAGGAGCAGATGCCATTTGTCTGGCTTCAACCGGAAATATGGCAGCTTCAGTAGCAGCATATGCCTGTTACTTCAAAATTCCGTGTTTTGTATTTGTACCAGAACAAACTCCGGAGACAAAATTAGCGCAATCAACTATTTACGATGCTACTATAATTCGAATAAAAGGCGATTTTAGAACCTGTGAATTACTGTGCCGAGAATTTGCTAAATCAGGCAATTATTATTTAGCCGGCGATTATGTCTTCCGCCAAGAAGGCCAAAAGTCTTTTTCTTACGAATTGTTTGAACAAGGTCTGATTGACTACGATTATATTTTTGTACCTATCGGGGCAGGAACAAATTTTGCTGCCATTTATAAAGGATTGGTTGAGCTAAAAGCTTCAGGACAAATTGAAAAAATACCAAGCTTTGTTGCAGTGCAACCTGAACAAAGTTCTCCTGTTATAGAAGGGATTTTCAAAAAAGAAAAGATCATCAAAGATCATGTTAACACCATGGCAGATGCCGTTGCTGTTGCTGATCCATTTGATTTCTACAAGGTATTGGAAGGTATTAATGCTACCAACGGACATGCATTTACTGCAACAGAAAATGAATTACTTTCCTCAATGAAGGAAATGACGGTGGAAGAAGGTATTTTCACCGAACCTGCATGTGCAATTCCACTGGCTTGTTTCAAAAATAATCTGGATACCTTCAAAGGAAAAAAGTGTTTATTTGTTCTAACAGGAACAGGACTGAAAGCTGCTCATATTGTAGCGAAATATTCACTTTCCTCTCCTATATTAAATCCAAAATTAGACACTATTCAACAGTACATAGAATCCGGATTCCCTGTTTTGCAAAAAAATAGCTGGGGACAATCTCGGGATCTCTTTTCAGGAAATGTAACTTTAGATGAAAACCACGAGAAGCTCTATTCCGAATATGTAAATGGAATCAACAAAAAAGGAAAAACGCTAAAAGAAGAGGAGATTAAAGCGCTTAAGTCCATGATTTCAACCACGGATGCAGATCTGGATTATCCGGTTGAAGTCGTTGATTATAAAATCACCATGAGAAAGCATGGATTAGTTGCCGCAGCTGTGAAAATGAAGATCAATGGCGGAGAAGAAGTTGTTTCTCTGGATCAAGGTGTAGGACCTATGGACGCTGTTCTTGCTGCTATGAAAGCTGAAACCGATTCATTTTTAGCATTGCATATTATTGATCACGAAGTAGAAATTTTAAGTCCTGATACTGATTCTCTAGTAATAGTGACACTTACGCTTGAAAAAGAAGGTCATAAATTCACCGCTAAAGGAGCTTCTCCTGATACTATAGAAGCCTTGATACAAGCTTTTGTGAATGGATTGGCAATTGCAAATAAAGCTTTGGCTGTTTGACTAACTTAAAGTGTACTCACAGAGAATGCAGTTTATTCATTCCTGTGAAGCCTGCCTGCGCGTAGCTTCAATGGGAAAATTATTCTCATGGTCTTTGTTGTCTCTGGTAAATTTACACCTCACCTGTTCGGCGAAACAATTTGCATAAGCGAGCCCGTCTTCGCCGAAACATGGTATCTATAGAGTTTTGTCAGATAGGCTTCGTGCAGGCAGGCTTTCCGACCACCATTCAAAGGCTGAGTAATTTGAAGCCTTTTAGAAAAACAGCATCAACATTTAATCAACAATAATAACATGAGTTCTGCCAAAGGCACCACTTTGTGGGATTCTTAAAGTGCTCTTAAAGATACTTAAACAAATAATTTGTCACTCAGATCCGCCAGCTGGCGGATCTGAGTGACTCCTAGTGGAAGTTGGTTTAAAGCTTATTGAACTAGTTTTTAGAATCTGCCGAGGGCATCACTTTGTGGGAACTCAGGTTAATAGCATGTTTTATATCGAACTGACGTTGGTTAGTTGCTTCAGGCTATGCCGCTGATGCGTATGAACAAAAGCTGCCACTGATTGGAAATCTTCCGAAGTCTGCTCATGACTATCTTAACTTACTTTCTAACTTAAATATATTAAACCATTACAAGGCAGTAGCTTGGGCAATGTTCATTATCGGATGCTTAATATTAATTATCGGAATTCTGCTTCCACTCTTAAGAAGGCAGAGACCAAAATATATTAACTTTAGTCTTCGGGATAAACAAATACCGGAGCCTGATCGAGCCTATTTGAATCAGTAAGTCTTCTAACGTCTGTTATATCAGATCTCATAATGTAGATATCATAATTGCCTACTAAATTTGTAGCGTTAAAAACGATGAAAGAGTCATTTCGGGACCAGGAATGCCATCCTTCGTTAGAAAGATATCCCCTAGTTGTAGAATCAGGAGTTAGCTGTTTAAACTGCGTACCGTTTGGGGAAATTGAAAAGATGCTGTAATTAGATTTCTGTTTTGAAAGATAGGTGATCCTGTCCGAATCTACCCATTGAGGTGGTCCCGCATGGTATTCCCAATCTAAAGCTGTGCCATCATTTTTTGGATAGTCAGTAAGTTGGCGTAATCCCGTTCCATCGGCGTTTATGATATATAATTCATCATATTTTGCTCTGTTTGATCTAAACACAATTTGTTTTCCGTCCGGTGAGAAATGAGGATCTGTATTTTGAAACTCATCATCGGTAACCTGGCTTAAGATCTCCCCTTCTTTATTGATGATAAAAAGATCTCTTGTATCGTAATCATCATTTTTATTGATTGTAATTACAAACTCAGTACCGTCTTTTCTGGAACTGAACCAAGAATCATGGACTAAATAATCCGTAATTCTACGAATTTCAGTACCATCCCATTTCATCTCATATAAGAAATACTTTCTTGATGTAGAATCTCTATCAGATATAAAATATAGGCGGTCTTTGTATGCGTAATACACCCAATCCACTCCAGGTCTATTTGAAATATTTCGTTGATTTGAACCATCGGCATTCATTACAAATATCTCATAGTTATCTAACTCAAGATTAAATCCAACATTATATGCGATTTTTACACCGGAAGAATCCGAGGGTAGTTCAGTTTTCTTTCTGGGTTTATCAACATAATTAGAGCAAGCACTAAGGCTTGCTCCTAAAAAAGTAAGTACAACTAAAATAAATTTGATAACGCTATCTCCAAGCTCCAATGATCAATCCCATGAGTGTAAACACTACGGTCCAGAACCCACCATTAATAAGCATATATTTAAATGATTTCTGTTCATACAATCCTGATACTGCTATTGACAAAGCAACCCAGGCAAAACCAGTCAGGAATCCATAAAAAGCTCCCGTACCAGCTGTTATATCATTACCAAAGAACATAGCCAAACAATAAGCCATTATAAATTGAAATACAGCTGTAAGCCCAAATATCTTTGCCATATTTCCATTCTTAACATCTTCCTCGCTTAATCCTGCTTCTTTCATCCAAACTTTGCCGAAAAGTGGTCCATACCAAAGAAATCCAATTGCAAACCCAACAAGTGTTGCCGCCCCTACAGCTAACCAGTTAATCATTACATCTTCCATAATAACTCCATTAGTTTTGATTTTGATTCATCGTATTACACAATGAACTGCAACGAATTAAAGGAATAAATACGAATGGAGCAATACTTTTAGGGTTCTACGGGAAACCTTGTGGGTAGAGGTCTAATTTTCCAAAATAGAACAGAA
>CAXBHO010000115.1:0-11136 GCA_963975485.1 uncultured Balneola sp.
CAGCAAATTAACATTTTATTGTTTTGCTGTCCTATTTTCCTAGACCACTACAGTTTTTAGAAAAAAAAGGGGTGCATGTAAGCACATTTAAAAACCGTCAACCTAATTTTAGGACGACTCACTACTTTTCTGCGTTTGATCTAAGATTAGTAATAATTTTAAATTATATTATCTAATATAATCTCTATCACCTATTCTATTATTATGGATATTAAAATTGTTAAGAAATCGAGTATAAAATCTTCTAAGAAAAGAAGATCTAAGTTTAAGCCACTACTGGAAGCGATTGATAAATTAAAAGCAGGTGGCGGACAAGCAGTAGAAGTTTCTTATACGAGCGACAAGAATGTTAATTCGATGCGAACGGCAGTTTATCAGCATAGCAAAGTCAAAAATATAAAAATCAAAAGTCAACGAGATATTGAATCAAAAAAAATACATTTTTTTAGGGTGAAATAAGGAATTCGTTTTTTGGGATTGATGTTGATTCCCTACATTCAAAGACACCTAACCCAATTACCATGAGCGACTCTATCCCGACTATTAAAAAAGAGAGACTTCGATTTAGAAAAGAACATACTCTGGAACAGTATCATAAAGTAAGACCATTTACTCATCATTTGGTTGAGCCGTTAGAAACGGAAGATTTTGTAATTCAACCAATGGAAAATACGAGTCCTACAAAATGGCATTTGGCTCACACAAGTTGGTTTTTTGAAACATTTGTGTTGGAGAAGTTCCAATCGGGATTCAAGAGCCTTCATCCACAGTACGCTTATTTTTTTAATTCTTACTATCTGCAAACAGGAGTGCCGTTCTCAAGAGCAAATCGCGGGTTACTCTCTCGTCCAACGGTAAAAGAAGTGTTTGAATACCGTGCTTATGTGGATGAACAGGTTCAACTATTTATTGAAGGTTGTGAGGAAGAATTATGGAGAGAAGTTGCTCAAGTGATGGAAATAGGGCTTAATCATGAGCAACAACATCAGGAGTTAATACTTACAGATCTGAAGTATTTACTTGCTCAGAACCCATTACTTCCGGTATATAAAGATCAGGTGATAGCTGAAACAAAAGCCGTTGATGAAATTAACTGGGTTAAATTTGAAGAAGGGATCGTTGAAATAGGAAATAAAGGAAATGAATTCACTTACGATAATGAACATCCCAGACACCGAACGTTCGTTCAGGATTTTGAACTTGCTGATCGCTTGATTATCAACAGAGAATATCTGGAATTTATGAATGATGATGGTTACAACCGCTCGGAGCTTTGGTTGGATGAAGGATGGAGCAAAGTAAACTCAGAAGAATGGAAAGCACCTTTGTATTGGTTTAAGAGAGATGATGGGTGGTTCAATTTCACACTTTCAGGAGCAAGACCCATTGAACTGAATGAGCCTGTTACTCACATAAGTTATTTTGAAGCGGATGCTTTTGCGCGATGGAAAGAATGCAGGCTACCAACAGAGCAGGAATGGGAACACGCATGTAGTAATTTAGAGATAAAAGGAAATTTTGTGGATGATGATAAGTTTCATCCAATTCCTGAAAAAGGACAAGGAAATGGCTTAAAACAAATGTATGGCGATGCCTGGGAGTGGACTCAAAGCAGTTACGCACCTTATCCTGGATATAAGCCTTTGCCGGGAGCATTGGGAGAATACAATGGTAAATTTATGGCGAATCAATATGTACTTAAAGGTGGTTCATGTGCTACATCAAAATCACATATAAGAAAAACGTACCGGAATTTTTTCCATACTGATGCACGTTGGCAGTTTACAGGAATCAGACTGGCTAAATAAAATTAATGACTGAAACAGAATTACTTTCTAAAAAAACTTCCATGCTGGCTGAGGTGGTTGAAGGGTTAAGCAGGGAGCAAAAATCATTGCCCAGTAAATTTTTCTATGATGAGAAAGGATCAAAGCTTTTTGATAAGATCACGGAATTGGAAGAATATTATCCAACCAGAACGGAACGAAGAATCCTTGAGGATAACGTAAATGAGATTGCTCAATTTCTCGGAGATAAAGTTTTACTGATTGAACCCGGAAGCGGCAGCAGTTCAAAAACGAAGATCTTATTGGGAAATATGGATAATATCTGTTGCTATATCCCGATGGATATTTCAGGCGAATATTTAAATAAGGTTGCCGAACAACTGCGTAAAGAATTTCCCAATATCAGTATTCTACCGTTATCAGCGGATTATACCGAGCCATTTCAGCTCCCGGAAAGCAGCCCTGATGCACGGAAAGTGGTGTTTTATCCGGGTTCAACAATTGGGAATTTTAAGTTAGAGAAGGTTGAGCAGTTTTTAAAAGTTATACATGATATTATCGGAAAAGATGGAGCAGTTTTGATTGGAGCTGACCTTAAGAAAGAAGTTTCTGTTCTTGAAGCAGCCTATAATGATTCAAAAGGAATAACAGCGGCATTCAATAAAAACATTTTTGATCATCTTAATAGTGAAATCGATACTAATTTTAACTCGGATCTGTTTGAGCATAAATCAATTTGGAATGAAGAGAAGAGAAGAATTGAAATGCATCTTTTTGTGAAAGAGGATCATTCGGTAAAAATTAATGGAGATATAATAGAATTTGAGGAAGGAGAATCTGTTCATACAGAAAGCTCACACAAATATACCAAAGAAGAATTCGCAGAAATGGTATCAGATTGGTTTGAAGTGAAGAAAGTGTGGACAGATGAGAAAGATTATTTCAGTGTTCAGTATTTGGAGCCTAAGTAGAATTTTTGGTCATCTCCACGCGAATGCAGGAGATCTGGATTAATTGTAAAGCTTCATATCTAGTTAACTATTTAGATTCCGGCTTTCGCTGCGGAATGACCTTAATCGCTAAACCCCTGCCCAACGCAAATACATATTCCTGACTTCATCAATATGATCTTCTATAGTCTCGATTTTCCAGGACGAAGTATCAATTTGCGGATGAATGGTTGCTGTGATTTTCCCCTGCTTGGCCATCAATGATCCTCCCTTGCTTAATCGATCGTTTCCATCAAAAAAGACAGGCACAATAGGATAACCAAGATCAATTGCCATACGAAATGCACCCTTTTTAAAAGGACCGATTCTACCTTCGTGTTTTCTGGAGCCTTCGGGCGCTAATATAATACTTAACCGATCCTTTTTAAGTCGGTCGTAAGTTTTCTGTAAAGTTGAAACAGCCTGCTCCTTATCTGTACGTTTTATGAAAACCTGCCCTGTTAGACGCCCGATTATAAAAAAGAAAGGGATGTACTGTAATTCCCATTTGATGACAATTCGAAAGCGTTTTAGTGAAAGCATCAAAATGGCAGGGATATCCAATGTTGAGCAATGATTGAAAATAAAGATCACGGGTTTCGAGGTGTCTTGTCTTAGATCATTGAGCTCATAATCAATTCCCAACAGATAAAATACTGGAAGTCCCATATATCGAGGGAAGGTTCTAACGATCCAGGCGGTGGCTTTACCGAGCGTTAACAGAACAAGAATTGTAATCAAAACTGAAACCAGGAGAAGAATGACCATAAAAGTGATCATTGCGAAGAAGCTTCGTATATATTCGAAAGGGGTCAAGGTAATTTGCATAGTAGAAAGTCAGGAATCACGGTCAGATTTCCAACTATCGAAAAGCATCCTGAATATGAGTGAACTCGGGAGCTTCGTTCTTTTTTTGTAAGATGCCGATTACATCAAACCGCATGGGGGAGCCGTCCATTTTTCGTTCGTACATCCAGGCTTCTGCAGCTTTAAAAACATGCTCGACTTTTACTTCGGTGACATACTCTTCCGGCCGCCCGAACTTGGCTGTAGATCTTAATTTTACTTCAATGAAAACAATGGCAGTATCATCATAAGCGATAATATCTACCTCTGATTTTTCGAAAAAATAATTACGTTCTAAAATTCTCCAGCCTTTGCTTTCCAGATAGGCACAAGCCAGTTCTTCGCCTTCATTACCAATTTCTTTAGTGGTTTTTTTAGTCATCAGACTTTCTGCCTATTAATGATTCTTTTACTTCAACAAGTTTTATGAGCTGCTTTAAGAATCCAAGATTCTTTTTGTTTATATATGGAAGCAGTGCGCCTGTAAATCGTTCAAACATCTGTAGAAACTCATTATAGTTTTCGATGCGTTCTTTAAATGCCTTACTTTCTTCATCATTTAATCCGCCGGATTCTAACGTTTTGATACATTCTTTGAGTTCGGCTCGAATAGGAGCTATTTCTCTCTGCTGACGTTCTCTGATGATTGTAGAAACAACTTTCCAGACATCAGTTTCAGCTTCATAGAAATCTTTTCTTGTACCTTTTTTAGACACTTTATGAATCAATTCCCATTCTAAGAGGCGATGCAGGTTCATATTTGCATTTCCACGGCTGATGTCGAGTTTATCCATGATAGCATCGGTATCTAATGGATGAGATTCGGCATATAGAAGCGCATGTATTTGAGACATCGTTTTATTGATTCCCCACGCAGATGCCATATCTCCCCAAAGTTTTACAAACTGATCGAGAGCTTCGGTATATGCTTGTGTTCTTTCCATAACTGAAAATAAACAGAATTAGGATGAAAGGCAGAGTAGATATCAAGAAGTTTTAAGCCTCTGAAGTCTCGATAAATCAACCGGATTTATTACATGTTTTGGTGCCAGTAATGGGTTTGCCTTACTTTTGTGCCGACAAAAGTAACAATGCCTTTGGCAATCCGCCAATTGGCGGGAAGCTTCTGGCTATGAATGTTGGTCGGCATTCACAACTTTTTTGCTGTATAAATCACAAGGTCTTCTCACTATCTGAATAGTTGATTCAAAACGATCCTGAAGTGATTTATTCGTCCTTCGGACACGCAAATCAGTAGGTTCACTTATTCCGACCACCGTTCAAATGCCGATTATTCAGAGAAACCTATTATGAAATTTGCATTCATTTTGATATGCTTGGGAACATCAGCGGAAGCCAAAACCGGACTTATAAACTTTAGCTTTGCTTTTTGCTGTTCCATATCAAATAAAGAAAAGCAGAATTATACCAATGATGGCCGGAAGCGCTTGAACAAAGAAAACCTTTTTACCAATTGTGGTAGCACCAAATATTCCTGCAACGGCCACACAGCCTAAAAAGAACCAGGCAACATTTACCCACCATAAAGGATTTTCAATAACTAAACTCCAGACCAATCCTGCGGCTAAAAAACCGTTGTACAATCCCTGATTAGCAGCCATAGTTTTAGTTTTTTCAAATAAATCTGGAGAAAAATTCGTGAAGACTTTTCTTGCTTTGGTGGTCCAGACAAACATTTCCAGCCAAAGGAAATAGAGATGAAGTGCGCCAACAATGCCAATTACGATACGAGCTACTAGTTCCATAAGAAATTGATTAGTTAATGCAACGTACTTTGATTCATTCAAAAAATCAAAACGAAGAAATTATTCCTAAAGCCCACGTATCATTTTTCTTTTTGAGATTTCTGAGGGCATGGTTTACGATCCATTTTCTTTCAGATGTTGGATTAACGGTCCAATTGGTAATAATAGCTTTTGCGATATCAGGATTATCCTTAAAATATCATTCAGGCAATTAGCCACCGATTTTTGAAGCCAGAACTCAGCGAGTTCTTTATCGAACCAAAGTTTAAGTTGTTTGTAGGGCATAAACGTAGTTTGAATCAGAATTTACTGGATGACAGAATTTCTAAATAACCGGAATAATTACAATCTACTTTGAGTGATATTTTGGATTAAACAGTAATTTATATTCCATGCTTTTACCTCCAAAATTAATAAGAAGCCCAAGAGGAAAATCATAGGCAACTGTATAATTTTTTGCTTGAGCCAAATGAACATCTTCGAGCTTAGTGACGGCTTTTATTTCGACAATTACTTTTTCTTCTACAACGAAATCTGCTCTTCTGTTTCCTACTTGAACATCTTTATAAAAAATTGCTTGATTTTTTTCTCTTTCAAAGTTCAAACCGATTTCTTCAAATTCCATTTTGAGGCAGCGTTGGTAAATAACCTCTTGAAAGCCCGGACCGATTAAGTTGTGAACATTCATTGCACAACCAATAATTGAAGAAGTAAGCTCATCTTTAATCATAAAAACTTGAAACAGAATTTACAGGATTTTGAAATTTCCATAATTAAGCAAAGTAAATTTAGTAAATCCAGTATTTTTAATAAATCATAACCACTTTGGATCAGAATTTACAGAATGAATGAATTATCTGAATTAAAAAATTCTGAGAATTCTAAAATCTTGATAATTCTGTTTCAAATTGTTGGTTGAGAGTGGGAATTCATTACTTTAGCCCCCAATAAGTTCGGAGTGTTCTTTTAAATTTCAAAACTAATATATTTGAGATATGAAATACAAGAAATGGACTTTAGAACAGAAGGTAGAAATACTCTCTGTTTCAGAAGAAATAGGCATCGTTGAAGCCTGTCGTAAATATAGTGTTAGCACTGGTACATTTTACAGTTGGAAGAAGAAATTTGAGCACAAAGGCGAAGCAGGGTTAAAAGTCACCTATGATACCAAGAGCAAGGAACTGAAAGAAGCAGAGGAAGAAAACCGTGTTCTACGTAAGTTACTTAGTGATAGGGAGATTGAACTGGAAGTACAACGAGAGCTTTTAAAAAAAAAGTTTGGGACGTCCGATCCAAGAAAGATTTAGTGGCCACTATTTTTAACAAATACAAGATTAGTAAAACAAAGATAATCAATATGGTAGGAATGGTCCACAGCAGTTATTATCGCAAGCCAAGCTTAGGTAAAAAAGGAAACAAGCCAAGTAAAAACTTGGAGACGGCATCTAAATGCCAGGGTTCGCACCTCCTCACTCCGTCAGGTAAGCTTTTCTAACTTTAAATTCAACATATAAGGATTCTGAATCCTTGGAGAATTTTTCTTAAAAAATTAACCATCTTTTTTACTCAAGCACTTTTCACACGAGCTGAGAGCTACGAAACGAGAGTAACCAGTTAAAAGCACGCTCCTCCATTCGTTGAACCAGGATTTTCGGGATTATAGAATTAACAGGATTTAGTTCCATAAATTTTTTCTGAGGGTTTCAGAAGATAATAAGTTGATCGGAATGAATTAGGAATATGAGAGTAGTGAATTAGGAATAGGTTTTATATGGGGCAACCTATTCCTAATTTTTTTATTCCTAATTTATCATTCTTAAAAAATTTTCCTCATCTAAGATCTCAACTCCCAAACCCTTTGCAGTCTTGGTCAAAAACGGATTGAGATTAACCAACCTGCGTAATACTCTGGTTCTACATGCTGTTCATGCAACTAAAAACGGTCAGACGAACTGAAGTCGTCAGACCGAAGTACCATCAAACTAATTCAGCTCCTCCATCTGCTTAACCGGCATTTTAATTGATGCGCAGGAATCTCAGGATTAATTCCACAACCAATCCTGTTCATCCTGAAAATCCTTTGTAATCCTGGTCAAAAGCGGATGGAGAAATAGAATTTTAAGCTAGAATCTGCCCAGGGCATCACTTTGTGGGAACTCAGATTACTAAGAGTCTTCAGACTTTGATCTGACTTTATATCCAACCAACAAGCCAACAGTTAATAATAATGGCAATATATACTGTGAGCTTGTTGGGTTTTTAACGATTGGACTCGAATTACCGATTAAAGTGTATGCTCCCCAATAGTGCGGATCTGCGCTTCCATTTTTTAGCTGATCAATTTTAGCCAATCTCATTGATTTACTTTTAGAGAAGCCTTGGTTAAGGTAGGAATAAAAGTCAGTAGCAAATTCAGCAGCTATCTTGTCATTTACTTCCCATAAGTTTAACGCAAGGCTTTTGGCGCCCGCATAGCGTAAGGCTCTGCTAATTCCCATTATACCGGTTCCTTGAAGGTAATTTCCTGTACCCGAACTACAGGAATTGAGCATTATAAGTTCATTATTAAGCGGATTGTCAAATAACTCATACGCATAAAGTGCATTGCCCTCAGTTCCATTGGTTTCAGCTGATTTTAAATAGATAGTTGAGAACAAAGGATCCTGAGCGGAAACTTCACTATGGGTTGCTACATGAATAATTCTAGAAGTATTTAGTTGTTCTTTAAAAGCTTCCTCAGTAGCATTGTTACCGGAGAAAACCTTTTTCTGATCAAAAGAAGTTAAAACTTCCTGAATATCTCTCGCTTCTTGAGTGGCAAAAGGAAGAGAGGGTAAGTTTTTCTCTTTAAAATCATCAAAATAAGAAATTGCAAATGCAGAAAAATCATTTTTGAGATCGTTAGATGGCATTCTGTTATTCTCAGCATAATCTTTAAGAGATGTGAAATACTTAAAACCAAAGTCTTCAATTAAATAATGCGCACTTCCAAAGCTGTATGCTGAATTAGGCTTTTTAGTAGGCAACACATCTAATGGAATTCTATATAACTCGTTATCAGGTATTACTGAAATATGACTAATGTGGTCAGGAATATCTTGTAACTTCAGAAAATTAAAAATCTCAAATAAGTCAACTAGGGATGTTTTACCTGATGCAAGATTATCAGCAGCACTTGTTAATAAAGACTTGACCTCAGGATCAAGAGTTAAGATTTCCATTTCGATTGAAGACTTTGAAATCGTACTCACATAAAGGTTATCATTTAGTTCTGTGTAGTGAATAATTAATTCATTACTGGGCATTTGTTGTTGAATTTTCCAGATGGGTAAATCCCCTTCATTCCGGGTACTATTAACTTTATTTACAAGCATCTGTTTTTGAGCTGAAAGCTTATCTATTTCAATTTTGAGTGAGGATTGTAAGCTCGAAGTAGCTCCCAAAAATTCAGTTCTTAGTTTTTGAATTCTAGCTGTTAATTTTTTCTCTTCAGCAAGTTCTTTTTCAGTGAGTTTATTAGCCCTTAATAATGGGTTGTTATAAAGGGAAGCATCATTGATTGTTTTCAGCCTATCCAGATAGGCAATCGATTCTTGGGTACTTCCCAGATCTGTTAAAATTGAAACCATTAATTCAAAAGCATCTAAATATTCTTGTTCAACCGTCCAAAAACCGGTTTGAGCGTCAACACTCCCTTTTGCCCGATCAATAATTTGGTCCATGACGGGTTTGAAGTAAGAATAGGCTTCTCTGTGTAATCCTTTTTTATGCAGCAAAGATGCATATAAATTGTGATATCTAATAAGTACTTCAAAATCTATATCTTCTAAGGAGTAAATTTTTATTTCATCAATTACAGATTCAAATTTAACAAGATCATTTCTTTTGGAAGCAATTTCACCCTCAAAAATTAAAGCTTCTATATATAAAGGTGTATCAGAGTTTTCAGAAGCCAAGTTTTTTATTTCTTTTATGGAAGATGTTGCTTCTTTTAAAGAATCTATTTTTATAAAAAGAGAGCTTTTATTAGTTAAAACGGAGATCTTACGTCTATAATTATCTATATTTTTTAATATAACTTCAGCTTTCTCATACTGTTGTAAAGTTCTATCTGAATCCTTAAAATTTTTCCAGTAATAATCTCCGAGATATAAATAAATTGCTGCCAATTCATTGTTATCATTTTCTTTTTCTGCAATAGATTTGGCTCTATTTATATATGAAATTGCGTTTAAAGAATCCCCAATTGAGTTGTAATAAACAAATAGGTTTCTAAATAATCCTAACTTAACTGTGTAGTAGTTTGAATCGGAAAGTTTATTTGTTTCGATTTCCTGAATGGCTTGCAATAAGAATGAAGTATATTTGTTCTTTTCACCTAATTTTTGATATGAAAGAGAAAGGTTATTATAGAGTTGAGATTTTGGGATATATGAGTTTTGATCATTATACAAGCTTTCCAGTATTAATTTTGCTTCAGAAAAATTTCCAAGTACATATAAGTTTGCACTCTGTTGAAGTAGGATATAGTCCACTCTGGATTTTAAGTTATAATGAGTTGCAAGAGGTAAGAGCACGTTTCTTTGCAGGTAAAGGGATTCCGAATAATTTCCAGTAATGCTTAAGGAATAATCCAATCCACTGAATACACCCACTTTTTTTTCTGAATTTGGATAGTATTCAGACTTAATTAACTCATCAAAAATAGAACTTATATACTGATATCTATCCGTTTCATACGCAGCTTTAAGTAAATTGTAATTCAACAGTGACTGGTTAAAAGCTGAATTGTTGGGACCTTGGGTGGCAGCCAGCTTTTTTATTATGGAATCAAGTTCTTGTGTAGCAAAAAAAGAATGCACATAATCACTATATAATAAGGAGTATAAAATGAATAGCCGTTCGTTGTAATCTGTAAAATGAGCAGAAACAGGAGTTCTGTTCTTGATTGCATTTAGTAAGGAGATACTTTGTGACGATAAATCAGAAGTCCATTTATCACTAAACTGGTTTAGGAATTCATCAAGCTCATCAGTAGCCACAGATTGAGCTAAATAATGAGCTGCAATTGATATGCTTCCGGTTTGCAACGCATAATACTTAAGCCGTTCAAGTTTTAAAGAATCTTCATTTAAGCGTGTGTCACATTCGTATTTACTAAAAGTATTTCTTAACAAATTAGATTTTGACTGGGAAACAAGCCGGACAACAATTTTATTTTTGCCACAATTTGATGAATAAAGCTCATTGATTCCCCAAAAGTTTAACGCTACTTGATTCCGTTCATGAATATTTTCCAGATACATATTTATCTGGTTTGTAATATTAACCGAAGGATCCTCTGGTTGTGATGGAAGCAGGAAGCTTACTATTAATAGTATGAGCATCAATATATTTTATGTCCGGTTTAGAACGACCTCTTATAATAATAATTAGCAGGATTAAATCACATTATAGGTTTTGTAATGATTGGCTCAGAATCGGTTTTGGTGAATACAGCATCGGACGGAGCGATCGTAGTTTCGATAGTTGGCTCGTTAGCTTCGTCCATTAAGCCGGCATCGGTAACCGAGGCGCAGGCAAAGGACAGAGAAGCGATAGCAAGCAGGGCGAAAAGAGCGTTAAATGATTTCATAATATATAAGTTTTTTAATAGAGAGATTGTTGGTATAAATGATGGATTGTTAAATCGGATCACATTATAGGTTTTGTAATGATTGGCTCAGAATCGGTTTTGGTGAATACAGC
>CAXBHO010000116.1:0-11005 GCA_963975485.1 uncultured Balneola sp.
TCCTGTCTATTGGTGAAATTTCAGCCCCCTATCTGACGACATTTCAGCAATGACACGGCACTAGTTTCGATACAATAAAAAAAGCTCTGTGATTATACAGAGCTTTTTAAGAATCAAACTTCAAATCTAAAGACTATCGAAACCTCCGGCTGCCATCATAGAACCAAATATCAGTCCAAATATGATGAAATATAACACGGTTGTTACCGCCAACATAATTAATGCCGCTCTTGCCCAATTCTTTTTATTTGGATTTGCGGAGTCACTAAAACCCCAGACGAAAAGCATTACAAAGCCCACCACGGGAATTAACGAAATGAGTAGTGTAACTACCCAATCCTTCATAGACATTACCGGGGCTGTTTCTTGATTTTCCATATAAATACCTCACATTTAGTTAGTTAGATCTGAGATTATCCGTAATCTGAACTAAAAAATCAAAAAAAATTGTGAGCTACTTTATATTTATCTCAGTTGAAAAGATTTTTTCGTCAACTTTAAACTTAGAATCACCCCATGATGCCGGACCGAATCTGCCTCTTGCATCGTTTGAGAACCCATAATCTTCTTTTGGTATCCCCAGTATATTAGTATCAATTTTACCATTCTTGTTTTTATCATGGTAAACAGCAATTGCATATTCTCCAAAGGGTAAACTTTCTTGCTCCCAAATCACCGTTGTACTATCAACAGGTATCACAACTGCATGAATAGGTTCTTTTGTATATTTTTCTTTGGAATCAAAAACTGCAATTCTAATTTCCCCTTCTATCCTATCAATTCCCTGAATTATTAGCTTGAAAGATGTTGAGCTTTCTTTCTCCGGATAAGAAATTTCCTGGGCTGGAGCGCTTAAAACAATTCCACAAAAAAGGATTAATGGTATAGTAAATAATAGATGTCTTCTCATGATATTTTATTTTCCTAAAACTAAGAACTTAAGTTCTACCGAAAAAGTTTGATTTTGTTTCTCAATTTTAAAACAACTTAGATCCATTTTCTACTTTTACATCAGGGCTTAGCAAAATTACTTTTCCTTCTGAATCCGGTAACCCAGTAACAAGACATTCAGACATAAATGGGCCTATCTGTTTTGGTGGAAAGTTTACAACAGCCAAGATCTGTTTTTCAATCAACTCTTGCTTTGAATAATGCTGTGTAATTTGTGCAGAGGACTTTCTAATACCGATTTCCTCTCCAAAATCAATAATCAATTTATAGGCGGGTTTTCGGGCTTCAGGAAAGTCCTTAACATCTACAATTGTGCCAATCCTTAATTCTACTTGTTTAAATTCTTGCCAGGTTATCTCTTTCATCGTTTATTCTTGTATTTCAGATTTGAAAACTAAGTTAATAAAAAACCTCGCTATCAATAAAGATAACGAGGTTCCGGAAAACTTCACTAAGTGAGTGAAAACTTATGAAGCTGCTTTAACCGTTTTGATAATTCTTGCAGCAGCAGTATATGGATCTGCGTTCGAAGCAGGACGTCTGTCTTCTAACCACCCTTTCCAGTCATTTTCTACCGTAGCAATTGGAATTCGAATAGAAGCGCCTCTATCTGATATTCCGTAACTGAACTCATCAATAGATGCCGTTTCGTGTTTACCCGTCAATCTTTGATCATTATAAGCACCATACACAGCAATATGCTCTTTAACTACCGGAGCAAAAGCATCACAAATTTTGTCATAAATATCTTTAGAACCAGCTTCTCTTAATACAGAATTCGAGAAATTTGCATGCATTCCTGAACCATTCCAATCAGTATCTCCAAGAGGTTTGGGATGCCAGTTAATCGTTAAACCGTACTGCTCAGCGGTTCTTTCAAGTAAATAACGAGCTACCCAAATTTGATCTCCGGCTGAATCAGCACCTTCTGCAAATATCTGGAATTCCCACTGTCCCGCAGCAACTTCAGCGTTAACACCTTCTACATTTAATCCTGCTTCTAAGCAAATATCTAAATGCTCTTCTACTAAATCACGCCCGAAAGCATTTTTTGCTCCAACTCCGCAATAATAAGGGCCTTGTGGAGCAGGATAACCACCAACCGGAAACCCAAACGGCATATTTGTTTCCGGATCCCATAAAAAGTACTCTTGCTCAAATCCAAACCAAAAATCATTGTCATGATCTTCAATTAAGGCACGTCCATTGGTCTCGTGAGGTGTTCCATCTGCATTAAGAACTTCCGTCATCACTAAAAAACCATTAATTCTAGCAGGATCAGGAAAAATTGCTACCGGTTTTAGTAAACAATCTGATGAGTTACCCACAGCTTGCTGTGTTGAACTACCATCGAACGACCAAATTGGTGCGTCTTCTAGTTTTCCTGAAAAGTCGTGCAGCACTTTAGTTTTGCTGCGAAGTCCTTGAGTAGGCTTGCTACCATCTAACCAAATATATTCGAGTTTTGATGCAGACATTTATATTGTATTTCTTGAGTTAAAATTAATTTTCAAATATAAAGAGTTTTTAGTAAAACACTCAATATTATTAGTATAATTTTTATCAACAATTAATTAAAATAGTCATTAATTAAATAATGTTTAATAAATTAAGTTATCATATAATCGAAGCGCTTCCACACTTAAGATTTTAATGCTAAGAGTTTTTTACTTCACTTTTTTTAGCCTTCATTGAAACTGTTATCTTATTTTATGGTTTTTTCCACAACAACAAATATCAAAATTATATCTATTGGAACGTTCAAAATTTAGAATTTGGGTTGAAGCTGCGCGCCCTAAAACTTTAGCCGCTGCTTTTGTTCCCGTTCTAGTCGGTGCTTCCATTGCTTTTAATGATGGGCTATTGAACTGGACTGCAACTTCTGTTGCTTTAATTTGCGCATTTCTAATCCAGATAGGAACTAACTTTGCGAATGATTATTTCGACTTCATTAAAGGAGCTGATACGGATGAACGCATTGGTTTTGAACGCGCTACGGCTACAGGATTGATCGCTCCAAAAACTATGCTTTATGCAACAATAGTTTGCATGGTCTTAGCTTTTCTTTTCGGCCTTTATTTAGTTTGGATTGGAGGCTTAATCGTCTTGATCATAGGGTTATTATCTCTATTGTTTGGCATACTTTATACAGGAGGACCTTTTCCTCTGGGTTACAATGGATTAGGTGACTTATTTGTTTTTATTTTCTTTGGAATAGTAGCCGTTATGACAACGTATTATGTTAGTGCATTGGAATGGTCTGGAGATACATTTTGGGCTTCATTAGCTGTTGGCGCATTGTGTACGAATATTTTAGTGGTCAATAATCTGCGAGATGTAGAACAGGATTCCAAAGTTGGGAAAAGAACTTTAGGAGTACTGTTTGGGGAAACTGCCTTAAAAATAGAATTTACTATAATGTTACTTATAGCATTTGCCATACCTCCTCATTTCTATGTGCAGCTAAATTATGAATATTGGATCTTATTACCTTTCATTGTTCTTCCAATTGGCATTCGTCACGCTATTACCATTTGGAAGGAAGAGGACAAAAGAAATCTAAATATTCAATTAGAAAAAACAGCGCGATTTATGGCTATTTTCGGAGTACTCTTTGCACTTGGTATAATAGTATAATGCTGAAATTATATACGTATCGACTTCCTTTTAAAACTGCTTTTAGAACCGCTGGTTTAGTTCTGGAAAACCGTGAAGGCTTAGTTCTGGTTTTTGAACATAATGGTATAACGGCATTTGGTGAGATTGCTCCACTTCCGGGATTTTCGAAGTTTACATTACATCACATAATTCCAATTATTGAACTCAACAGAGCTGCTTTAGAAACAGCTTTAATTGAAGATGATTTTGATCAGTTCTCATTTGTTCTCTATCAAATTCACGACATTCCCTCCCTAAAATTTGGGCTGGATACATTAGCCTATGACTATAAGTCGAAGAAAGCCGGTTTATCATTAGCAAAATATCTCTTCAAAGAAGCGTACCGCAAAAAAATTGAAGTAAACGGCACTCTTGGTATTTCTGATTTAGATTCAACTCTATTACTTGCGGAAGGATTAGTTAGAAATGGATTTGAAACTTTAAAGGTAAAGGTAGGAGTCGATTTTGGTAAAGAACTTGAAATCCTCAATAAACTGAGAAAACAATTTCCGGAAATAAAAATCAGGATAGATGCGAATCAAAGCTGGGGGTTTGACGAAGCAGTAATTAATCTAAAAAAATGTGAGAACCTTGATATTGAATACTGCGAAGAGCCTCTTATTAAAGATTATTATGAGCGTTTATCCGAATTAAAAAATCAGATCAAAATTAATTTAGCAGCAGATGAATCATTTAGGAACAAAGAAGATGCAAACCGACTAGCAGAACAAAATATAGTAGATACATTTATACTAAAACCAATGTTGTTTGGCAGTTTTTCGGAAATAAACGTAACAAAAGAACTTTCAAACTCTCATTATAATAGATTAGTATTTACCACGTCGTTAGAAAGTAAAATAGGAAGGACAGTTACAGCAATTTTAGCATCGGGTTGGGGCGCTACAAAAAAAGCGCATGGGTTGTCAACGGGTTCACTACTCAAATATGACCTCGGAACAAACCAAGAGATAAACTCTGGGTTTTTTCAAATCCCCCAAAAACCAGGTATTGGAATTGATTTGAACTATAAATATTTGAAAGAGATTATATAAATAGTGTTTAAGTCAAGATTACATATCTTCGAGTTTGGTAAAGCAGAACCTCAAAAGGTTTTTCTAACCTCTGTGCATAGAATGTACACTTACAGTGATTTAGAAAGGTTTACGGGCTTTTTTCTCGATATCATCAAGCAAAAATCGGATTCCACAAAATGGCCCATTGCGTTTTTATCAGACTCATCTGACCTTTTAATTTTCTCTATCGCCGCTTCCTGGAAATTAGGGATTCCAATCATCCCTTTAAGTCCAAAGCTTTCTCAAAAAGAAATAGAAGAGGTTGTTCATGAATTAAGTCCTTCATTAATATTTTGCGATACAGCGAATAGAAATCGCCTTTCAGGAGAAGATGTTATTCATATGGATGAAAACTTCTTTTTGAATGCATTTACCTTTGATACCAGAGAAATGAAACTCCCTGATTCTTCAAAGATTAAAGACAGTGCTATTTTCGGGTATTTCCTTACTTCAGGAACTACCGGAAAATCAAAGATTGTTCCTCTTAAAAGAAGGCAAATGATTTTTGCAGCAAAAGCATCTGCAAAAAATTTCCAACCGGAACCAAATCACTTTTGGCTATTGTGCCTTCCACTTAATCATGTTGGCGGGATATCGATTATTTTCAGGTCATTGTTATATGGTTCAGCT
Organism: uncultured Balneola sp.; assembly: GCA_963975485.1. Classification (GTDB taxonomy): domain Bacteria; phylum Bacteroidota; class Rhodothermia; order Balneolales; family Balneolaceae; genus Balneola. Next base: position 5,313 of record CAXBHO010000116.1, read on the forward strand.
ATTTATAGAATGGGGCGATTTAATGAAGAAATGGTGACGGAATTTTTATCTGAAAACCCAAGATTCCAAGCGGCCTCTTTAGTTCCTACAATGCTTTCTCGTTTACTTAGAAATCCATTATTTAAAACGCATAGAGAGTTCAAGGCAATATTACTCGGTGGTGGTCCTACAACTCAACAACTTTTAAAACGATCTGTGGAACGTGGTATACCGATAGTTTCCAGTTATGGAATGACAGAAACGTGTGCACAGATTGTAACAAATCCAATGACTGCCCCTTCCGGAATGTACACTCCGCTAAAAAGTGTAGGCAAACCTTTTCCTCCAAATCAATTACAAATACGTGATGACAATGGAAAAGTACTCGGTAAGAATCAGTCTGGAGTTATTTGGTTAAAAGGCCCACAAATATTTGATGGGTATTACAACAAAGAGGAAACTGAGCAAGTATTTGATAAAAATAACTGGTTCAAAACCGGAGATTTTGGTCACTTAAATGGATTTGATCAATTATTTATTGAATCAAGGCGAGAAGATCTGATTATTAGTGGTGGCGAGAATATCAATCCAACTGAAGTTGAAGAAGCCATTCAAAAACTCCCTCTCATAAAAGAAGCCGTTGTTCTTGGTTTACCTGATGAAGAATGGGGACAAAAAGTGATAGTAGTAGTGACCTTGTTGAATGGTAAAACACCGGATATTCAAGAAATGAAAAGAATGTTATCAGCAGATCTAATTGATTTTAAGATTCCTAAAGAGCTTATCATCGTTGATTCCCTCCCAAAAACTGCGATGGGGAAAGTTAAAAGATGGGAATTAGCTCAACAAATTATAAAAGACAGATCTTAATCATCCTATTTTCTCTTTTGGCAGAGAAACTGTACTTATTATCCCTTGCCTTTCTCGCTTTCAAAAAAACTCTTCCTGGGTAATTAGTCCAGCCCCACCCTTTCAAAAATAACATCCACATTTCTAATGTGATGTTTAAGATCGAAAGCATCTTCGATTTCTTCTTTGGATAATTTTGAGGAAATGAATTCATCGTTATCAATCAATGGGCGAAATAGTTTCTGGTTTTCCCAAGATTCCATCGCCAATGGTTGAACGGCATCATACGCTTCTTCCCTGTTAATTCCTTTGTCGATCAATTTGTTAAGAATGCGCTGAGAGAATACCAATCCTTGTGTCTTCCAGATATTGGCTTCCATATTATCTTCAAATACCACCAAATTCTCGATCACATTTGCAAAACGTGAAAGCATATAATCCAGCAACGTGGTCGCATCCGGTAGTATAATCCGCTCTGCAGAAGAATGCGAAATATCACGTTCATGCCAAAGTGGAATATTCTCAAATCCGGTAACCATGTAGCCACGAAGTACACGTGCACAACCGGTAATATTCTCCGAGCTGATTGGATTTCTTTTATGTGGCATCGAAGACGAGCCCTTCTGTCCCTTTCTGAATGCTTCTTCTGCTTCGCGAACCTCGCTCCTTTGCAAGTGACGAACTTCTACAGCCATCTTTTCCATAGTGGAACCAATCAACGCTAAAGTCGCTAAATAATATGCGTGGCGATCTCGCTGTAAAGTCTGTGTAGAAATTGGAGCAGGAGTTAATCCAAGTTTTTCACACGTGAACTGTTCTACTTCTGGTGGGATATTCGCAAAAGTACCAACCGATCCTGAAAGCTTTCCAAACTCAACGTCGTCAGCAGCTCTTTCAAAGCGTTCTAAATTTCTCTTCATTTCCGCATACCAAAGCGCACATTTCAACCCAAAGGTCGTTGGCTCTGCATGAATTCCATGAGTACGTCCCATCATTACTGTGTACTTGTGAGCTTTGGCTTTTTCAGCCAGTACAGAAATGATTCTTTCCAGATCTTCGCGAATCAATTTATTGGCTTGCTTTAAGCGAACGCCCCAGGCCGTATCCACTACATCGGTAGATGTGAGACCGTAATGAATCCATTTTTTCTCCTCTCCTAATGTCTCTGAAACAGCTCGCGTGAAGGCGACCACATCATGACGAGTTTTTTCTTCGATCTCTTTTATTCTTTCCAGCTTGAAAGACGCCTTTTCATAGAGCTTGTCTACATCTTCCATGGGGATAGTTCCAAGCTTTGCCCATGCCCAACACGCCGCCAGCTCAACTTCTAACCATGCTTGAAATTGATTTTCTTCCGTCCAAATGTCGGTCATTTCTTTACGGGAATATCGAGAGATCATAAAAGTAGCTAGTTTTAGTTATCAAATTTTAAAACTGAGTTCGAATTTAAAGTTGCTCAAGATGTCGCTATTTCGTCATTCCTGCGCAGGCAGAGCCAAAGGCATGCCTACGGTAGAATCTGGATGAAAATTTAAAAGCATTAGTTCCATATAATTAAGATTTAGATTCACACATAGTGATGCCTTTGGCACTGCATTCGCCGTGGAATGACCTTGAAATAAATTTCAATTTCCTGATTAAAATCGAACTCAGCTTTTAAGATAAGGTTTCTGAATACAGATTGCGCTCATTCTTCATAAGTTTTGCCGATTCTAACATTTTCTTCAATCCTTGTTTTGATTCTTTATTCTTTAATCGTAATATTGCAATGAACAAATATTGAATAATGGGGCTTACCAAAACTGAAATATTTACGGAGCAGCAAAACAAGATTGCAATATTTGCTAAAGCCTTTGCTCACCCTGCAAGAGTAGCCATTTTGCAACAGCTCTTCAGAACTGATTCCTGCATTTGCGGGGATCTTGTGGATGAAATTGGATTGGCTCAACCAACCATTTCTCAGCATTTAAAAGAGTTAAAGCAATTAGAATTAATCAAAGGAACTATTGAAGGAACCAGTGTTTGCTATTGTATAGACAAAGAAAATTGGTCTGAAATGAAAGAACTCATTGCTTTATTTCTGGATCAGGATATTCACACAAACAAAATAAACTGTTGTTAAGGCAACAAACATCTTACTACTTATGAAATTATCTCAAATAAAATTAGCGCTCTTCAATCTTGAAAAAATAGCTTTTCAGCTTCCTGACGGATCATTGGTCCCCAACCATTTCCATGTTACCGAAGTCGGGTTAATCACCAAAAACTTCATTGACTGTGGAGGAACGCTTCGAAGTGAAGAAGTAGTCAATTTTCAATTGTGGAGTGCTGATGATTACGATCACAGAATCCATCCCGAGAAACTGCTGCATATTATTGAGCTTTCAGAAAAGACTTTAGGACTTCCCGATCTTGATATCGAAGTAGAATATCAGGGCGAGACGATTGGCAAATACGGCCTCGATTTTGACGGTATTAATTTTCAATTAACCAGCAAAGCTACAGATTGCCTCGCAAAAGATAATTGCGGGATTCCGGCTTCCAAACCAAAAGTAAAACTTGCAGAACTGCAAACTTCCGGCTCTTGTGCGCCCGGCAGCTGCTGTTGTTAATTTCTTATTTCTGAAACCTGTTCTGCTTCTATGTACAAAAAAATAGTTGATTACTGCCAACAATTGGAATCCGGTTTTGACTCTATTCCGGAAGAAAGGAAAGAAAAACTAAACTCCTTAAGCGCTTATATCTCTTCAAAACTAAACGAGGATAAAACGCCAAAACTGATCGTAATTTGCACGCATAATTCCAGAAGAAGTCACATGGGACAGTTATGGCTGGCCGCAGCTGCGGATTATTACCATCTTCCGGAGATTCGCACTTTTTCCGGCGGAACGGAAGCCACAGCTTTTCATCCCAATGCAGTACATGCTGTTCGCAGAGCCGGATTTAAAGTAGAAACCGATGATTCAGAAGCTTCCAATCCTGTGTATCACGTTTCCTGGAAAGAAAGCATGGAACCCTACCAGGCTTTTTCTACCCGATTTGATGAAGCTCCGAATCCGACCAAAGAATTTGCTGCGATCATGGTGTGTTCAGAAGCAGATGAAGCTTGTCCGTTTGTACCGGGAACAGATTTCAGATTATCGCTTCCTTTTGACGATCCCAAAGCCTTTGACAATACAGCGTTGCAAGACACCAAGTATGATGAACGCTGTAAGCAAATCGGAACAGAAATGTTGTATGTAATGAGTAAAGTGGACACTGAATGAGGAAATATTTAGCTGAAGGCATCGGAACTTTTGCGCTGGTTTTTTGCGGAACCGGAGCCATCGTAATTAATGATGTAACAGGCGGAACCGTAACTCACGTTGGCGTTGCAATCACTTTCGGATTAATTGTTACGGCAATGATTTATGCATTCGGACATATTTCAGGAGCACATATCAATCCTGCGGTTTCTATCGCCTTTGCAGTTACCGATCGTTTCGATGAAAAGAAAGTATTTCCTTATATCATTGCTCAATTAATTGGTGCTTTGATAGCTTCTGCAATATTGGCTTATTTATTTAAAGAACATGAAGGATTAGGCGCAACACTCCCTGTCGGTGAATGGCAACAAACATTCATTCTGGAAATTATCCTCACTTATATTTTAATGTTAGTAATCTTATTTGTAAGCCAGAATAAAGCCGTAACTGAATTTACAGGTCTTGCCGTTGGTTTTGTGGTTTTACTGGAAGCCATGTTTGCCGGACCGATCACCGGAGCTTCCATGAATCCCGCTCGTTCTATTGCGCCTGCCCTCGTTTCGGGAAACCTGACACATCTTTGGATCTACATAGTCGCTCCTATTATTGGAGCTTTGCTCGCCAGCGGAACCTGGTTTTTGCTGAAAGAAGAAAAAGGCTAACCTGAATTTACTATTGCTTATGAATATTCAATTATTCATTTTAGCCTTGTTATTTTTAAAGATAACAGGGATAAACATGAGTAGAGTGTGTGTTATGCCTTTGGTTGCCAACAAGCTAAAAAAAACCGAACTGAATGAAAATTTCTTGGAATATTAACGAATCTGATATTCAAAAAGTAAAAAATGTTATGAAAGAAAATGACAATTTTTTCTTGAACAATCGGAGAGAAAGAAATGTCAAAAAAAAGAACATTGAGATAGACAAGAATATTATAATCCTGAATTTAATGATGTGCCTATTGACTTCTCAACAACGTTCGGGGCCAAATTCTGTTGTTGGAAAATTTTTAAGCCTAAAACCTTTTCCAATTACGTCTGAATTAATCGCTGAATCGGAAAATATAGAATTATTAATAAAACAGATTCTTAAGAAAAATGGACTAACAAGATATATCAACAAAATTTCTGCGTTTTTCACAGAAAACATTAAGAAAATTGAACTTGACAATTGGAATATAATATCAAAATTAAATTTCTTGAATAATAATCAATCTAAAGAAACTGAAAGAGAATTAGCGGATTTTTTAAATGATTGGCTTAAAGGTTTTGGACCAAAACAATCAAGGAATTTTCTTCAATCTTTAGGATTAACTAAATATGAAATTCCGATTGATTCGAGAATTGCACGTTGGTTAAATGATTTTGGATTTCCTGTGAGTTTGACTTCATCACCTTTGAGCGATAAAGGGTATTATCATTTTGTGTCGGACGGAATTCAAGAATTGTGTTTAAAAGCAAAGATTTATCCTTGTGAATTAGATGCAGTAATATTTTCGAGTTTTGACAATGACGAATGGACTGAAAAGAATATAATGCTCTGAATAAAAAGCCAGTTGGCAACACGGTAATGTCCCTATACTTGTGTAAAAATAGAAAAGGTGCTGCCTAAAGGGTAGAT
>CAXBHO010000117.1:0-10939 GCA_963975485.1 uncultured Balneola sp.
TAAAGATACATAATTAAATTATATATTCCTATATTTTACCGCTGTGTTAATATCTACATTTGGTTCATTAGGTTTTTCAAATGAACTGAATTCAGGTTGAACAAGATGTTTATTTAAGTCATAAATTTCTTGTGCATGAGCATGAATATTAAAAAGAAAAGAAAGTAAAAACAGTAGGGCTACAAATAATTTTCTCATGATTTTCTAAGCGTTTGAATTTTACTTTTAGTAATAGTAAGACCATTTTAGCTAACATTACTTACATATTTAGTTGTAAAAAATTGTTAATAAATTATAAAAATTATTTTAACCGCCACTAATTGAGCTAAATATAAAATAGACGATACTCCTAAAAATCCATCTAGGTACCAGATTTAGGAGAAGAAGTTTTGCTTTGGAGATTGCGAGGAGGCTGGAATTTAAAGGAAAGACCTGTACATATTCGACACGGCAATCTCGTAACATCTGCCCATACCCATGAGATTGCTTCGTCGAATCCATTAGTGTTTCGGTTCGAAGTAATAAAAAACTCCTCGCAAAATCAACCTGTCATCACGAGGAGTCTTAGTTTATTCCTAAAGAAAGGGAATCATCGACGAAGTGATCTCCATTATTAAAGCATTGAACATGATTACAAAGAGTGCTTCGATACGAAGTAGTAAACTCCTCGCAATGACTATCCCATTATTTAAAAAGGCAATTCTATCTGTATTGCTTTTTTATTCTAACCTACCCCAACCTTTTGCGTTTATTCAGATATGCCAACAGTGCTGTGTCAAAACCCGCCTCGGTATCTATTTCTTCGTAGTCGATCTCGAATTCACTACATGCCATTTTGAATTTTTTGGTATGCTCTTCTACTTTGGCAATGTAATCTTCACGAACCTGAGCAGGCATCACTTCCAACTCTGCCCCCGTTTCCATGTCCTCAAACACAAATTTGTTATCCGGAAAATCGAGCTCTCGTTCACTTCTCTTTTCCAATGTATTAAATAGCAAAACTTCGTGCTTGCGATGCCGAAGATGCTTCAATGCAGATATCAACTCATCATGGGCTTCAATATTTTCAAAGAGGTCAGTGATAATAACAACCAAACTTCGATGATTCAGCCTTTCCGAAACTTCATGGATCACGTTAGCCGTTGCTGTGGTTCGCTTTATTTCATCTTTCTTGTCTTCTCGTAAAAGTTCTCTTTCCAATTCCAGATAAATTTGCCTCAAATGAGCATAGGTTCCTTTTGCAGGAATAAAATTTTCGACTTTTGATGAAAAAGGAATCAATCCACAGGCGTCTCGTTGGCGATGCATCAAGTATAAAAGTGAAGCCGCATAGTGAATTCCATATCGTAATTTGCTCCACTCGCCAAAATGCTTGAACAACATAGATGAACTCGTATCCAACAACACATAGCAGCGAAGGTTGGTCTCTTCTTCGTATTGCTTCACATAAAATCGCTCTTTCTTGGCGTATTGTTTCCAATCAATGTGTTTAAAATCATCTCCCGGATTGTATGGGCGATGTTCGGCAAACTCTACGCTAAATCCGTGATATGGACTTTTATGCAATCCCGAGATAAATCCTTCCACAATTTTTTTAGCTCGTAGCTCAAGAGAGGATAACTTCGATAGTATGTCTGGTTGTAAGATCATGTTGAATGGTAAAGCTTATTACAGAGAAATTGAATTTTCTTTTAATTGGAATCGCTTCCAACGGCTTAACTGAACTTCCTTCACATAAAATTCTTATAGGAAGGATAATATATCATTGAAAAGAACCAAGGCTTTAATAGTCAGTCACTTAAAATGAAAACTTTTTTCGCTGCTTCTTCAACCTGTTTTGTTCTCCTTTTATTGCTTTTTTCTTCACTGATAAAAGCTCAGGATTCCCAAACTCCTTTAGTGTCACTAAGTCCTTCAAAAGGACTTTGGATTGAAACCCCTGATGAAGAAATGGGATTACAGCTTGGATTTCGTTTGCAACAACAACTGGCAGTTACTGCCCCTCTCAGTAGTGAGCAATCTCCTCAAACCGAATTTTTAATTCGCCGTGCCCGGCTTCAATTAAAAGGATATCTGTTCCAAAAAGAATTGAATTATTTCATTCAGCTGGGTATGGATAAGGGACAAGTAACTTTGCTTAATGCTGAGTACCAGTGGAAACCGGATTCATATACCCAACTTTCAATCGGGCAGTTTTTTCCTCCCGCAGGCCGTCAGTTTCAAACGTCCTCTAAAAGTTTTCAGCTGGTTGACCGATCAAACGTCACACGTTTTTTTTTTACTGACTGGGATCTTGGAATCTTTTTGCGAAGATCCATCTTGATTGGAGAAACCATGGCTGTTAAAACAGCGGCATCCATAACGCATGGGGAAGGAAAAAACGTTGCAACTGCACCGGGAAATTGGGCTTATACCGGTCGTTTTGAGCTTCTGCCTTTTGGAACGTTCAATGCCGAAGGAGATTATTCAGAGAGTGATCTATTTGGAGAACCTTCACCAAAACTATCATTGGGAACGGCCTACTATTTGAATAAAGATGCGTACACACAATATGGAAATACTGCCTGGGAAGGACTTGATGATAATATATCGGAATACTATTTTGATATGGTTTTTAAATACAATAGGTTTTCTTTTCTTGCAGAATACATTCATCGTTCGGTTGAAAATGAGCGGTTGCAAGAATCACCTACTGCAGAAATTTTCTCCAACAAAGTAAGCGGCGAAGGCTTCTATATTCAGGGAGGAAAATTTATAAGTAAAAACTTAGAACCAACTTTCAGAATTAGCATCCTAAATCCAAATGATGAAGCACAGGCTTCAAAAAGTGCGTTTATTTTCCAGGAAAAGTATGTGGTTGGGTTGAATAATTTCATTGAAGGTCACAGCATTAAATTCCAAACACAAGTCGGCTTGGTAAACGAAAACTTTCTAAATCAACAAACAAGAACCTATATTGAAGTTCTTGCTCAATTCAGCATTAGCTTTTAAGATGAAAGGATGGAAAAAGTGAACCTTACCAAAAAACAACTCGCCGGATTATTTATTGGAATACTAGGGCTTGCGATTCCTTTCTTTCTAAATATTGAAGGGCTTTCTTACGCCGGCCATGTTGCTCTGGGAATTTTTCTGCTCGCTGCTTCCTTTTGGATGTTGGAACCCGTTCCAATTTATGCTACTTCGGTTCTGGTTATTCTGCTTCAAATTCTTCTGCTAAGCAAAGAGGGATTTATTTTTAACACAGCTACAGAAACCTACATCCCTGATGCCTACACCGCATTTATCGGGACTTTAGCAAATCCAATCATCATTCTCTTTCTGGGTGGTTTTGTACTTGCAGATGCCGCCGTTAAATATAATCTGGATAAAAACCTCACCCGAATTCTTCTCCGTCCTTTTGGCAGCAAACCCAAATACATTGTACTCGGCTTGATGGTGGTAACCGGCTTGCTGTCTGCGTTTATGAGCAACACCGCTACTACGGCAATGATGATGACAGTGATTATTCCGATTATTGTACAGTTGGATAAATCAGACCCACTCAAAATTGGATTGGCACTTTCTATCCCTTTTGCAGCAAATATTGGTGGTATCGCAACCCCAATTGGAACTCCCCCAAACGCAGTAGTAATTGGAGCTCTTTCTCAACAAGGCATAAATATTCCTTTTGGAGAATGGATGGCGTTAGCTGTTCCTTTAGTGGTAATCGCTTTGATTTTTGTCTGGTTGCTACTAATAAAAATGTTTAAACCCGATACCGATTCTATTGCCCTCGATATGAGCGGAACATTTAATACCTCAAAAAATGCACTGATTCTCTACCTAGCTTTTGGCTTAACCGTTTTGTTTTGGGTTACTGAAAGTTTTCACGGAATTAAAAGTGCGATTATTGCTCTTGTTCCTGTTGTGTTCTTAACACTTACGGGAGTAGTTACAAAAGAGGATATCCGTAAACTCCCTTGGGAAGTTCTTTGGTTAGTAGCCGGCGGTATTTCCTTGGGTATTTCTATGAAAAGTACAGGGCTTGCGGAATGGATAGTTGGGAGCATTGAATGGAGTGCTTTTGGGGCTATCACATTATTAGTAGTATTCAGTGCCGTTGCGGTACTGATGTCAAACTTCTTGTCAAATACAGTAACCGCTACACTGCTAATTCCTTTAGCGATTAGCCTTGCCACATCGGGAGTAGCCGGCGAAGGTTTTAATTTGATTATTGTGAGTCTTGTGATTGGTGTAAGTGCCAGCATGGCAATGATGCTTCCAATCTCAACTCCACCTAACGCGATAGCAATAAGTACCGGAACCATTGAAACATCAAGTATGGCGAAAGCAGGTATAACGGTTGGACTTTTCGGAATTTTGCTTGTAGTACTTTACGCCATCTTTTACTGGCCATTAATGTTAAATTGAGAGGAAATTATGGATCATCAAATATATATTTTAGTAATTGAAGACGAGCTTGAAGTGATGGATGCTCTTATCAAAGACCTTGAAGATTTTGAGCAAACGTTCCCTATCGAGTCGGCAAATAATACCAAAGAGGCGAATTTAGTTGTGAATCAAATACAGGAAGCTGGTGATGAAATCGGGCTCATTCTGTGCGACCACGTGTTACCCGGAGAAAATGGGGTCGATTTCCTTATCGGTTTGGAATCCAGAAATGAATTCAGTGAAACCAAAAAAGTGCTAGTTACCGGACAGGCAGGGCTTGAAGATACCATCAAAGCCATAAATAAAGCCAATCTCAATCATTATATCTCTAAACCCTGGACCAAAGATGGATTTCAGAACGTAGTTGTAACACAACTCACAGATTTTGTGATTGAGAAAAAGTACAATCCTTTACAGTTTATGGCAGTACTGGATTCTGTACGGCTGGCAGAAGCCATGAGGAATAACACATTAACAGATAATTAATGCTGAAAGGATTCCAGAAAGAGAACCGTAAAGAAGTACTTGCACTTATCAATCAAACTGTTGATAACACACCTGAACTACAATCTTTAGTCGTACATTTTACCCCCCAAGAGGTGCTCTTTAAAGAAGGGGATTCCCTTTCTTATTTGTATTTATTGTTGGATGGTTCTGTTTCTCTAACTCACAAAAAGGATAACAACACTTCTTTTGAAGTACTAAAATTAGCGCCCGGTCATTTTATAGGAATTGTAGCTTTTAACACCGGTAATAACTCTTTAACTACTGCTATGGCTGTAGAAAAGATAAAAACGCTCCGTTTTAGCCAAGATGATTTCGAGAAATACCTGAATCAACATCCTTCTCTCCGCTCTCCACTTCAGCAATTAATGATGAGTAATATGACCGAGCGATTTAAGATAAACTTGGAATTAGAATCACGGCTACATTCGTTAAATCATACACTGGAAGAAGAGGGAGCTGAACTTAAAGAGGCTTATCAAAAGCTGGAAGATTCTCATCAAAAACTGGTACATCAGGAGAAGATGGCAACTCTGGGAGAGCTTGTAGCCGGGTTTGCACACGAGGTTAATAACCCCGCCTCATCTCTGCTTAGGTCTTCTGAAGCTTTAATTACCAATTTTAAGCATCTCTCTGATGAAGAACCTTTGGCTCAAATGTTTCAATTAGGTTTAGATGCCTGCCCCCTGAGCAGCACCGATATTAGAACACGAATGGTTGAAGTTCAAAAACGATTTCCTTTGGTTTCTGAACGATCTATGATTAGAAAGCTGGCTCAAATACCGAACAAAGGATATGTGATCATCGAGTCTGCAAGAAAGAAAATCCCGATTGAAACCCTTGTGCAACAACATGAAGCCGGAAAATTCATTCATAATATTCAGCTTTCAAGTGAACGCATTGCCAATCTTGTAAAAAGCCTCAAAAGTTATAGCCGACAAGACCGTAATGAAGCAGAACTAGTTGACTTGAGGGATGGCATCAAAGATACCATTCTAGTGCTAAGCAATCGGCTCAAGTATTTGAATCTTGATCTTGATCTTCAAGAAATTCCTAAGACTAAAGTAAAACTTGGAGAGCTCAATCAGGTTTGGACTAACATAATTGTGAATGCATGTGACGTGTTACCTGACGGAGGTAATTTAAGAATTTCAAGTACGGAAGAAGGTGGTCATACTATCAAAATTGTGATTTCCGATAATGGTCCCGGAATACCTGAATCTTTACTAAACCGAATTTTTGAACCGAATTTTACTACAAAAAATCAAGGGGCAAAGTTTGGGTTAGGATTAGGTCTTGCCATCTCAAACGAAATCGTTCGTCAGAATGGAGGGCTTATTAGAGCCTCGAATAAAAAATCAGGTGGGGCAAAATTCGAAATACTATTACCGGTTAAGAATAGTTGATGCAAATGATCACGGACACTTAAAGACATCCCTCTGCAAAAGGGATCCCGGGAAAAGGAGATTTAATAGTCGATAACAACTATTTTATGGGATGAAAAAAAGACTGGTACTTCCCTTTTTTCTTATTTTCTTATCAGTTCAAGCCCAAACTTCCACCTCGCTCCGATGCTCAGCGTCGGAGCGGCAAGGTAACGACGCAGAGCATCGTAACCAGTATAAATTATTCGGCAACATGGCGGGTTTATCCGTGCGACAAATGAGAAAGGTGGTGGGGCAAAATTCGAAATACTATTACCAGTTAAAAGTAGTTAGTGGATTATGAAAAAGCTTTTCATTCTCCCTCTTTTACTTATCTCAGTTTCAACCTTTGCACAAACAAGTATTGGCGTTGAGACACAGGCATATCCGGCAGGAATCATTCCGGGAATTCGGATTGATCTGGGATTGACTGACTATTTGAATCTTACTTCCCGAATCGGATACAATTTTGCTGACAGAAGAGATTGGGGCAAACATGACAATGAAGAAGGTGGTGGTCCAGGATTCGGTTTAGGAATAGAACGAACTGGGTTTTTAACTGAAAATCTATCGATACACGCCCGAACCGATCTTTGGTTTATGGACATTGATTGGAGAGATCCTTACACAGGACCTGCTTTGTGCGGAGCATTGCCTTGTCCTGATGAAACAGGAACTTCTGAAATAACCATTCTTCAGTCTACAGTAGGGTTGTCTTACTTTATTCCCATCTCAGATCGGTTTTTCATTAAACCTTCCCTTTCCTTTGGATATGAAATAAATGCTAAAACTAAAGGAGAAGAAGTCGGCGAAGGAGCTATTTTGTTGGTTGGATTTCAATTCGGTAGATATTTAAAGCAGAACTAAATAGTACGGGCGGATGATCTCGCCCCAACGGAAATTAAACAAGTGAGGGATTTTACCCTTTTGATGAGTCACAGACTACTGGTGAACAGAATAGTAGCCTTCGATTTCCATAAGGCGAGCTGAAGTCGACAGATTGAGGAGCTGAATTAGTTTGATGGCACTTCGGTTTGTCGACTTCGGTTCGTCCAACCGCTTTTAGTTGTAACGCTGAGCGTGTGGAACTAGTGTAAAGTCAATGTTCATTTGTCGGTTAAAAGCTATCTGATAGCCTGTTCATTGACTATTTGAAAAAGGGGATAACAAAAAACACCATCCATCACCCCGTTTCTCACCCACATTACAACGTTTCCAAATTTGAAGGAAACGAAATGATGGATTCCTGCCCACATCATTCATCAAACGAAATCAAGTCGTCGGAAGAAGAGTAGAATTCGTTTGACCACTGAACCTGATTTATTGGTTAGAATCAGGACAAGAAGTGGTCCGACGATTCGATGAGGATACGATATTGTTTTGGCAACGATACTCTATGATTGTAGTTCCATCCTTCGGCTCAGCCGGAACAGACCTGCCATGCCTGATTGAAAAGCAAGCCGGCCTGCCTGCACGAAGCCTATTTAACAAAACTCTCTATAGATGCCACGTTTCGGCGAAGGCAGGGTGATGGAGCGGCCAAAGGCTGTCCTGTCTATTGGTTAAATTTCAGCCTCCTATTTGACGACATTTCAGCAATGACACGGCACTAGGGTATTATGTAAGTGTAATCTCATTGCGTGTTGACTGGGTTTAACCAGGATTTGGGAGTTGAGATCTTAGATGAGGAAAATTTTTTAAGAATAATAAATTCCGAATAAAGGAATTAGGAATAGATTGCCTCTTATAAAACCTATTCCTAATTCACTATTCTCATATTCCTAATTCATTCCAATCAATTACTATCTTCTGAAAACCCTCATAAAAAAATTTATCCTCTCTCCCAAGCAGGGAAAGAGTATATAAGCCGCACCAGCGAGGTTAAAATTATTGATCCTAGTGATGAATCATCCAGATGGGAAGAAATGAAGAATTTCTTCAACTCAACTTTTGCATCAGAATAATAGTTAAAAAGTGTACCGTTTATTAAGAGACAGTTGAGATAATGTCTCTTTTTTTTTGCCTTAGAAATCTACATCTTGATCTCTACCTCAATTTAATAAACTGATTCCAAATGAACCCCAAAAAAGCACTGTTTTCCCTTTCTTTCTTCTTAATTTTTTCCGTATCCGCATTTGGACAAATTTCGCAGTTCAAAGCTACTTTTATAAAAGCTCAGCAAGAAAATAAAGAAGTAGTTGTAACCATATCTGATGGTAACACATTTTCGGGATTTGTCGATACAATTGGCGAGGAATCTGCCGGAGTTAAAACAAAAAATGGAGTTTTTAACTTTAGATACGATCGCATTGTAGATGTTAAAATTATTGATACTGGTGATGAATCATCCAGATGGAAAGATAATCCCGCTAAAAACAAACTCTTCATCTTCCAAACAGGAAAAATGCTGGATGGTGGTTCCGGATATTACCAGAACACGTATATCTTCTTTTCTAATTTCTCTTATGGAATTACCGATAATATAAGCGTTGATGCGGGTTTTAGCATGTTTCCGGGAGCCCGGATTAAAAATCAGCTTTACGCTTTTGGCGCGAAAGCAGGCACGAATATTACAAACCATTTTGCAATTTCAGTAAATGCCAAATATTATACCATCTATGACTCTGATAAAGGAGTAACTACTCTCTTCGGTTCGGGAACCTATTCTACCGGTAAACTTGATCTTACAGGTAGTGCTGGTATGGGATTCTTTGATACTGAAACTTCTGAGCCTATTTTCATTCTTGGTGGACAGTTTAGAGTAAGCGATCGATTTGCTTTTCTTTCAGAAAACATCATTTTACCAACAGGCGATCGAGAATCTGAAGCATTATTATCTTTTGGTGGCAGAGTAATTAGTACCAAAAGTGCTTTCGATCTTGGATTTTTCTTCATTGAAAGTGAGACGGTTGTTCCTTTTCTAAGCTACACATTAAAATTCTGATATGGATTCAAAAATATTTTCCTACGAAAACAAAGAACTTGAAGTCACCTGGGATCTTAAAAGATGCATTCATGCTAAAGAATGTGTACATGGTTTGCCGCATGTTTTTGATCCTGATAAAAAACCATGGATTGATCTGGACCAAGAATCCGATTCAGAAAAAATTGTAGAGACCATACAACGGTGTCCTACAGGTGCGCTTCAATACCATTTCAAGCATAAAGAAAATCCCGAAACACCGCCGCCAACAAATACACTAACTATTAATGCAGACGGTCCTCTATATGCACACGGGAATATTGTTATTCAAGATGCTGAAGGAAACGAGATTCTTCGGGAAACCCGACTGGCATTTTGCCGATGCGGAAAATCCTCCAATAAACCGCTCTGCGACAACTCGCATATAAAAGCTGAGTTCAAAGCAGATACAAGTTACAATCCAGAGCGATTAGAACTGGAGCCTCAGGAGAATGAAGGAGGCGAATTAATTATTAAGCTTATCGAAAATGCTCCTTTTGTGGTTGAAGGTAATTATGAAGTTATTGGTGGCGATCAATCTACCAAAACCTGTAAGAAAATGAGTTTTTGCAGATGTGGAGCTTCTGAAAACAAACCTTTCTGCGACGGGTCTCACAAAAAAGTTGGTTTTGTGTCAGGATGAAAAATCGTTTACCATTAATTATAGTTTCCATTCTTGGAGCGCTTGCAGTAGCTCTGGGAGCTTTTGGTGCTCATGCACTAGAAGATTCCCTTTCTCCTGAACGTTTAGAAACGTGGAATACAGCCGTTACTTATCAAATGTGGCATGTTCTCGCCATTCTGAGTTTGATACTAATTTCTAAAGTTTTTGAACTGGAATTAAAGTGGTCCATAAATTTAATGATTGCAGGAATCTTCATTTTTTCCGGAAGTCTATACATTCTTTGTTTAACGGATATTAATTGGCTTGGAGCAATTACGCCCATCGGTGGTGTTTGTTTTATTTTAGGATGGCTTTTGGTAGTTTGGAATATATTTCAATCAAAATCATCACTATGAGAATTAAAATATTAACAGTGATTTCTTTTGCTCTTTTTAATGGGTGCTTAACCTCTGAAGTTGCGGAAGTAATACTTTCTCAAAATAAAACTTCCATTACTTTAGAAAACAGGTTCGAAAATCCTGTATTTTTTATCCTAATGGAAACTAGCTTCGGTGCCCGGGTGAATTTATCTAATCCTTGTGATAATTTTACTCCAAATCTTGAACCAAATGGCGTGAAAGTTATACCACTTCAAGAAATTGCTGGCTACTCCAAAGATGCGGAATCTTTTTGGTTTTATTGGACTGACTGTAAAATTGCAGGTAATTCAGAAACCATAAAATTTATAAAATGAAAGCACTTTGGAACGGAAAAGTTCTCGCCGAAAGTGATAAAACCGTTGTAGTGGAAAACAACCTTTATTGCCCTGCAACTTCTATCAACTAAGAATTCTTCAAGAAAAGCGATCATAAAACTACCTGTCCTTGAAAGGGATTGGCCGGCTGCAAAACTCTTGAAGAGAATGGCAACACCAATGAAAACACTGCCTGGTATTATCCCGATCCGCAATCTCCAAATCAAAGGCAATGAGCGTTGTTCAGGAGATCTCGGGTC
>CAXBHO010000118.1:0-10462 GCA_963975485.1 uncultured Balneola sp.
GAATTTCCCCTCCTGATTTTTAGGAGGGGCGAGCTGCTCAGAGAGAAAAATGTGGTTATGCATCGGGGAGGTCAGAATACTGGAAGTGAGATTTTGTACGCTATATATAGAAATCACATCCAACCAGCTACTATCTGCCTGATCTGCTAATTCTGCGCTCCAAACCAGAAGCGAATTTTAACCGAAGGAATGCCCTTGGCAGAACTACCAGAATTTCCCCTCCTGATTTTTAGGAGGGGCGAGCTGCTCAGAGAGAAAAATATGGTTATGCATCGGGGAGGTCAGAATACTGGAAGTGAGGTTTTGTACGCTATATATAGAAATCACATCCAACCAGCTACTATCTGCCTGATCTGCTAATTCTGCGCTCCAAACCAGAAGCGAATTTTAACCGAAGGAATGCCCTTGGCAGAACTACCAGAATTTCCCCTCCTGATTTTTAGGAGGGGCGAGCTGCTCAGAGAGAAAAAAGTGGTTATGCATCGGGGAGGTCAGCCGTTAACGAGTTTCCATCAGCCGTATTTCATCCGACAGATGGACGAGCAGTTTGTAAAATATTAGCTTGAGACGTTTACGTCCGGCGAGAATGCTATCAAGATATGTAATAGTAAAAAAAGATCGTTGCACGTCTAAGTGAGACGCTTGAACTAGGTTTGGGACTACACCGAATTTCCATCAGTCGAGCTGAAGTCGACAGATGGGAGACACCTAAAAATTTCTTGACCCATCTAAGAACTTTAGATTTCTCAATCTCATGCTTTCGCATGATTAATCGAAATGACAAAATTTGGATTGTGCCGAAGGCGTGCCTATGGCAGAAATTGAATGAATCTTACCGTGGAATGACTCTATATGGATTCGAAATACAGTTTTTATAGCGAACTGAGGTTACTATCAAATTTAGCTAGTGCTATTATTTCGTCATTGTGGTTTTCTAATTGATGTAATGTAGAACTGCTTCCAATAGTTTGTGTTTTGGACGTAATAGAATCTCCATACACACTTTCTCTCATAAATATGATATCGATCTTTTTGGTACGAGAAATCTGACCATCATTTAGAGGCTCTTGCATCCACTCTATATATCGGGCATTATTCACATGTTGATTCATATCAAGATCAGATCTTCTTACTAATATATTTTTCTGGGAAGATGCTTCAACGACTTTTGGAATTTTATTTGAAGTAACTGGGAGTACATGTTTTCGGTCAGATAATCTCGTATTGAGGATATCGTCAGCCATTCTGGTAGGTCTTCTTGTTTTCATATTTATGATCATCCAATAACTGAGGCATACACCTAAAATATTTCCTTCAAAATCGAGAATTCTATAATTTCGGTAAGCTCGCAATGCATCACCGGCAGCAGGCCAGGTTTCAATAGTAATATCGTCTCTCCATGTTGGAAAATGCTCTATTTTTATATCCATTCTATGGAGAACCCAGGTTAATCCTTTTTTATGCAGATCAGTAATATCAAAATTCAGAAGCAGCGCGTGATTCCCTGCCACTTCCTGAAAGAGACTACAGATAGCTGAGTAAGTGATATTTCCGGAAGTATCCACCTCACTAGCGCGTATTTTAAAATCTTCGGAATAAATAGCCGTACTATCCATATATAAAAATCTTGGATTCAAATCTAAAACAACTTAAAAAAAGTGAATCTAAGTTCCCTGAATAAAAAAGAAATCTTAACTTCTGATATGCTAACAAAAAGAATCATTCCTTGCTTGGATATAAAAGAAGGCAGAACAGTAAAAGGAATAAATTTCGAAGGGTTACGGGACGCAGGCGATCCGGTTGAACTTGCTCAGCGTTATTCTATGGAAGGTGCAGATGAACTGGTTTTTCTGGACATAACGGCTACGCTTGAAAAGAGAAAGACGTTGATAGAATTAGTAAAGAGAATTTCGAGTCATATTAATATTCCTTTTACAGTAGGTGGTGGAATAAAAACGGTTGATGAGATCGAAGAATTACTAAAAGCCGGAGCAGATAAAGTATCGTTAAATAGTAGTATTGTAAAAGATCCGGAACTCATTAACAGAGCGTCAAAAGCTTTTGGAGCACAAGCTATAGTTGCTGCCGTTGACGCAAAGAGAACAGGAGATAGTTGGAATGTTTTTGTAAAGGGAGGAAGTGAAGATACAGGTAAAGATGCGTTAGCATGGATGAAAGAAACTGAAGAAAGAGGAGCAGGAGAGATATTGCTCACCAGTATGGACAGAGATGGAACTAAAAATGGTTTCGAAGTCGAGCTACTTTCAAGAGTAAATGAACTAGTTAATATACCGGTAATTGCCAGTGGCGGAGCAGGCACTATTCAACATTGCATTGATGCGATTAAACTATCTAAGGTAGATGCAGTTCTTGCTGCCAGTATATTTCACTTTAAGGAAATAGAGATCGCAGAACTTAAAAGAGCAATGAAAAAAGAGGGAATACCTATTAGATTAGGGTCAAAAATATAGTTTTTGAAATTTTATTTTTTTAGGTAAAATCTAGTTATTGCCTTAATAACGTAAAAACCTTAAATATAATCGGAAGCGCTTTTCCAGATTATGAAATTCATAATCGTAAAATATAGCTCATCAAAAAAGTCTCTAATAATGATTTAAAGCCTAATTTATTAAACCAGTAAGAAATCAGAGCAAGTTAATATATTTGAATTAGTGCCAAAAAATGCTCTTTTTTACTCTCTCATCTTCTTAAAAACAATTAGTGTGGTTAACAAAATGTCTAAGAAATTTAAATACTGTTCCGAAGAACATTCCGCTTGTGGTGTTGGTTTTATTGCAAGCAGAAAGAAAGAGTATTCGCATCAACATTTACAAGAAGGTTTATATGCACTAAAATGCGTGGAGCATCGTGGAGCTTGTGCAGCTGATGGCGTTACAGGAGATGGAGCAGGAATAATGACTGATATTCCCTTTGATATGCTTGGTTTCGAAAAAGATACCGTTGCAGTAGCGACATTATTTTTAGCAAAAAACGAAGTCAAACAAAGATCTGCTTTACATATTTTTGAGAAGACCTTCGGATTTTTTGGATTAGAGATTTTGGATTACAGAGATGTTCCTGTAAATCATTCTGTGTTGGGAAGAGATGCATCAAAAAATGTTCCGGTTATTAAACAAGCAATTATAAAGCGTCCGGAAAGAAGTAAAACGAATCTATCTTTTGATAAGCGGCTATATAATGCAAAACAACTTACAAGATCAAAGTTGTCAGCAGCTTCTTTGATACGAAGTTTACATTTTGCTTCATTATCAGCACAGACCATTGTTTATAAGGCATTAACTAAAGCCGATGTTTTAGATGAATTTTATCCTGACTTGAGGAATGAGAAGTTTACAACTCGCTTTTGTTTATTTCATAGAAGATTCAGTACCAATACAAGAACTTCATGGGATAAGATTCAGCCATTCAGACTCATTGGTCACAATGGCGAGATCAACACCATAGCAGGAAATCGATCTTGGGCAAAATCCAGAGAGAAAATGATCGGCGCAGAACGAAATGAGATTCTCACCCGAAAAAATATCAGTGATTCAGGAAGTTTGAACGAAATGGTAGAAGCTCTTCGCTACCGAAGTAGTATTCCAAATGTTGAAGATATCCTGGCTATTATGATGCCTCCTGCAACAGAAGGGAATAAGTTTTATACGTTTTGGAGCAGAGCGATGGAGCCTTGGGATGGACCTGCTTTTATCACCTACGCAAATGGTTATACAATTGGTGCTCGTTTAGATAGAAATGGATTTCGTCCTTGCAGATGGGTACGAACAGAAGATCATTTTTACCTTTCTTCTGAAGCCGGAACTTTCCATATAAATGAGCAAAAGATTGAAGGAAAAGGAACGCTCTATGCCGGGCGTGGAGTAATGCTTGATCTTAATTCAGGGGAGGTTTTGTTTAGAGACCCTAGTTATTCTAAAGAAAATCACGATGCTACGTTCGATGCCCGACTAAAACCAATTCCGGAATTGGTTGGTGATATTGGACAAAGTTATAAAGATAAATTAGCCATTTTTAGTTATACCGATGAAGAGCTTTCAAAAGTGATTTATCCAATGGCAGAAACAGGAAAAGAACCAGTAGGCTCAATGGGAGATACTGCTCGTCTTGCAGTTCTTTCAACAGAACCACGTTCTTTTTTCGACTTCTTTTATCAGAATTTTTCTCAGGTTACCAATCCACCGTTGGATTATATACGAGAAAAAGTAGTAACGGATCTCACCGTTCATTTGGGGAAAAAGCCTAATATTTTTGAACCTAAAGAACTCATTCCTGCGGCTCCTGCTTATGAGTTGAAAAGTCCATTTCTGAGTTTGGCTCAAATGGAATACTTACGAAACTTGATAAAGAAGCATGAACTTTCTGATCGGGTTGTGCCTTATGAAATAGAAACAACATTCAAAAGAGCCCATGGGACTGTAGGCTTCAAAGCCAAATTAAAATCAATTGGTGAAGAAGCTATTGAAGCAGTTCGAGAGGGACATACAATATTAATATTGAGTGACAGAGCTTCAGATTATGAAAACCCGGCAATTCCATCACTTTTAGTTCTACGGCGAGTTGTTAATACGCTAAATGATGCCGGTTTAAAATTAAATGCATCCGTAGTTATTGATTCCGGTGAAGTTAAAAGTACGCATCATGCTTCTGCATTAATCGGTTTTGGTGCGCAAGCTGTATGTCCATACATCGCATTAGATATTGCAAGAAATGATGATCATCGTTCTTTGAAAGATATTGATGCAGACACGAAAGAGAAAAATCTGCTTCACGCTTTTGATACAGGACTACTTAAAATCATGGCTAAATCGGGGATTTCAGTAGTTAGAAGTTATCAAAGTGCAAAAATGTATTCGGCGCTTGGCTTGGGACCTAATGTTATCAAAGAATATTTCCCACAGATACAAAGTCCGATTGGTGGATTAGAAATCGATCAGATCGCAGAAAAAGTACTGAAACGAATTCAGGATATTTCAGCAGAAGATTTGGAAAGTTATAAGCCTATTAAAAGTTACCAGTACAAAGAACATGCCCGAGACAAAATGGGTGAAAAGCACTCGATGACCAATTCGAGATCAAAGGTCATTCATGAACTGGTTCGTGATAAAAAGCTGGATCTCACGGACATGTCTCTATTTGAAGAGTTTTTAAAACTTGGGCTGAATGATGAGCCGGTTACACTTCGTCATCTTTTTAAAGCCAAACCAATAGACAAAGAATTAGCATTGGATAAGGTGAAACCTGTATCTCATATTCTGCAAAAATTTGGTTCTGGGGCGATGTCTTTCGGAGCGATAAGTGCAGAAGCTCAAAGAGATATTTTTTTAGCAATGAAAGAAATCGGTGGACGATGTAATAGTGGCGAAGGAGGAGAGAATCCGTATTATTTTACAGAAGGAGTTTCTGCTTCAGTAAAACAAATTGCTTCAGGTCGTTTTGGTGTAACGGCAGAATATTTAATTTCCGGAGAAGAAATTCAGATCAAAGTCTGTCAGGGTGCAAAGCCTGGAGAAGGTGGACAATTAATGGGGTTAAAAGTAAATGAGGATATTGCAAAGGCACGATTTGCAAATCCCGGTTTTGATTTGATCTCGCCACCACCATTACATGATATTTACAGTATTGAAGATTTGAAACAGTTGATTCATGATCTAAAGCAACTGCATCCGAATGGAAGAGTTAGTGTAAAACTTGTTTCTGGAGTTAATATCGGAACAATAGCCGTTGGAGTTGCCAAAGCCGGTGCTGATACTATTCAGGTTTCAGGTGGAGAGGGAGGAACCGGTGCAGCATCCTTAAGTTCTATGAAACATGCCGGCTTGCCTTGGGAAATTGGCTTGCTTGAAGTTCATCAATCATTAGTAGAAAATGATCTCCGTGATCATGTTTTACTAAGAACAGATGGTGGACTTTCGAGCGGAAAAGATATCGTTTTAGCTTCTATTCTGGGAGCGGAAGAGTTTGATTTTGGAAAGCTATTACTAATTGCTGAAGGTTGTGTAATGGCTCGTATTTGTGAGAAAAATACTTGTCCGACAGGAATTGCTACGCATGATCCTAAGTTTAAAGCAAAGTATAAAGGCCACAAAGATCACATCGTGGATACGCTAACGTATTTAGCAGAAGATGTACGAAGAGAGTTAGCAAAAATCGGAGCAAAATCTCTTCAGGAAATAATGGGAAATACGGAGCTACTTACAATCAATGAAGTTCATCAAACATTGATTAATGAACTTGGTTTAGATCTGAGTTTCTTTACTTCAGCTCCTGAATATACCAAAGAAGAAGACCTGGAATCACTTTCAGATCCGGTAAGTGCATTGAACTCTACTATTGTTCACGATCTAAAAGAGATGATCGAGAAGAATGAACCCATCGACGAAGAATATGACATATTAAATACGGATCGATCTGCAATGGCAACTCTTTTTGGAGTGTTGGCAGATAAAGAAAGCAAAGAGCGGTTGGCTTCCATCAAAGATAAAAAGATAAAAGTTCAACCTTACACACAGGAAATAAATTTAACATTTAATGGAAGCGCCGGACAAAGCTTTGGTGTGTTTCAAACAAAAGGGGTTAACATAAGATTGGTTGGTGAGGCAAATGATTCTGTATGTAAGTCGATGTCAGGTGGAAAAACAGTAATTGTTCCGCCAAAAGATGCGAATTATAAACCTGAGGATAACGCCATTATAGGTAATTGTGCTTTATATGGAGCTACCAATGGTAAGTTTTATGTTTATGGACAGGCTGGTGATCGTTTTGCTGTTCGTAATAGTGGCGCAACGGCCGTTGTGGAAGGCACTGGCTTGCATGCCTGTGAGTACATGACTAATGGTACTGTGGTGATTCTGGGGCAAACCTCGAATAATATCGGAGCCGGAATGACTGGTGGTGAACTTTTTCTTTATGAAGATCCTAAAACACGAATAAATAGCGAATATATTGCCAAGGTTCCTATGTTAAAAAGTGATATTGAGAAACTTAGAATGATTATAGAAGATTATCAGGATGAAACCGGCTCGACTAAAGCTGAATATTTATTAGCGGATTGGGAAAATATAGGGGAGACTTTTAGTAAGTTTATACCAAATTCAAAGATTGAGAAAGATCCGGTTTCTGAGCAATCGCCCGCAAAATAGCTGAAACCATTTAAAATCATTTATCTTTTAACTTATTACGGATTTCAGCGACTTGAACTCAATATTAAATTTCACCAAATCTTTGATTAGGGTTTTTAAAATGATGACCTTTGCATCAGAAATTAAAACAGAATAGAGACTAGCTACATGGGCGTATCAAAAGCGTTAACTAAAAAGGATTACAAGTTCCTTATTGAATTAGAAGATTTGTTGTATGATCGAAAAGAAGACATGCCAAAAGGGTCGTACACCACTTCCATGTACAAGAAAGGATTAGATAAAATCGCTCAGAAAGTAGGAGAAGAAGCCGTTGAAACAGTCATCGCATCCAAAAATGAAGGCGATAAAGAAACTATTGCTGAAGCAGCTGACCTAATGTTTCATTTGATGCTTTTGCTTGCTGAAAAAGAGATTCCAATGCACAAAGTGATCAAATTACTCCGTAAACGCCACAATAAAGGCAATCATAAGCATATCGGGGAGTGAGGGATTTATCTTGATGAGGATAGCGAAGTGATCCCAAGATCTTAATCATAAACCGTGTAAGATCTGATAAACCCATAATGTTACAGAATTGTGATGCTGATTTGTTATGAATCACTCAATTTTAGAGTGAACATAAACAGAAGGCAGTGCATGAAGTATCTGATTCTCATATTTTTTCTCACAATTTCCTTCCAAAGTAGTACGATTGCTCAGGAGAAAAACCAAGGGGACTTATTCTTATCTTTACTTGAAGAAAGAAGCTCGTCTGAAATTGATAATACATTAAGCGACATTCAAAGAAAGTGGAAAGACGGTTTTGCGGTGATGGCAATAGAAACGATTTCATTATCCAGAGACCCAAAAATAGTTTCTGAACTTGTAAGAATGCTCAAAGATCAGGAAGGGCTACAAGAAGCCGGTAATTTTAATGAGTTATTTTCGTGGCTTTGGAGATCTGATGAAAAACTTACTTCTGATTACGCGTCCTTCAAAGCTCAACTTTATGGACTAGTTGATACTAAATTCACGGATTATTTTGAAGGACATCAGGATGAACGTACCATTCGATTCGATGAAATACGATGGGGCGGAGTTCGGCAGGATGGAATTCCTCCATTGAGAGATCCTAAAATGATATCAGCAAAAGAAGCTGATTATTTAGGAGAAAAAGATGTGGTTTTTGGAATTGAAGTGAATGATGATGTACGGGCGTATCCGAAGAGAATCTTAGCCTGGCACGAAATGTTTGTGGATGAAGTAGGCGGAGAAAAATTAGCCGGAGTGTATTGCACACTTTGTGGCACGGTTATTCTGTTTAAAACTGAACATGAAGGAGTACATCATGAAATCGGAACCAGTGGATTTTTATACAGATCAAATAAGTTGATGTATGATAAAGCTACACAGTCACTCTGGAATACAATGCAAGGCATACCGGTAGTTGGACCATTAGTTGATAAAGGAATTAAGCTTGAACATTTAAGCGTGGTCACCACAACTTGGGGCGAGTGGAAAAAACGTCACCCGAATACGAAAGTGCTTTCCTTAGAAACGGGATACCAACGTGATTATAGCGAAGGAGTGGCATACAAAAGCTATTTTGCTACTAATCGACTTATGTTCAATACACCGTTTAATGATCAAAGATTAAGCAACAAAGCTGAAGTGCTTGCACTCCGTTTTGATGAGGTGCCCGGTAAACAACTAGCTATTTCGGTAGAATTTTTGGCAAAGAATCCGGTTTATCAGGACGAGTTAAGTCAAACCAAATTCGTGGTTTTTACAGATGGTTCGGGTGCGAACCGTGTGTATGAACGAGGGTTGATTTCTTTCAAATATTTTGATGGAAATACTTCGGTTACAGATGAATCAGGTACTACATGGACACTTACCGAAAGCAAGCTCATTGCTGAAACAGGTGAAGTTCTTGAACGTTTACCATACCACAGGGCATTTTGGTTTGGCTGGTTAGCTGCTTTTCCTGATACGGAGTTGGTGAAGTGAAAAAAACTTCTGGGTTAGCTGGAATAATTAATCAATAAAAAAGCTCAAATCAATTAAGATTCGAGCTTTTCTCTCTCATTACCGGATTTGAATTAACTATTCGCTTCCAGTGTAATGTTTTCTTCAAGTTCTACATCTTCACCGTCTTCCACTTTAATATCGGTAATAGTAGAGTCGCTGTAAGATTCATTTGTTGGTCGAATCCATAGTTTATATGTGTTGTCATCCAAGCCAATAATTCTGAAATTACCGTTCTCATCAGCTTGTGTTCCTGATGTATCGGTACCTGCAATGGCATACACATAAGGGTTTGCTTCTACCGGAAGAATAGTTCCTGAGATACTACCTGATGCAGTTAAATTTGCTGTTTTAAGAACAGGTTTTAAACCATAGGTTCCATTTCCTCGAACAACTATTGAACGAGAAGCATCGAAATCAATTACAAGATCATAAACCTGATCCGCTTCGATATCAGCTTTTACAAGTAGTTTATATCCGGATGTTTGTCCACTGGGAGTGTCTAGTTGAAAAGTTTCTCCACTGTTTAAAACTACTGTATTCTCATCACCCAAAACCAAGCGAACTTGATTGTAACGTCCTTCATCTAATTCAACTTCACCAAGATCTAATATTGCGCCATTTTGGTAATTAAGAAGATTTACCGTTAATGTATCGTTAAATACAACCTTCCAGCCGTTATCCTCAAGTTCTTCATCGTCCATATTTTCTGTTTCATTTTCGTCATCGTCATTATTTGCTTTAACGAGTACCTGATGAATTTCTATGTTTACTTCTGCATAGTCAGCAGGAGCATCCGTTAATGAAACTCTCATTGTTCCTGTACCCTCTCCATTACTACAAGAGGTTAATCCAAAACCGATTAGAATAGCAATGAATCCAAGGATTTTATTTGTAAACTTATGTACTGATTGTAACATGTTTTATTTTTTTGGTTAGTGTTCATTTAAACACTTGAACATGCCTTAGTTAGATAAGTTCCTAGGATTAATCGTCAATATGATAAGAGGTCAAATCTCCTCACCAAACATAATTCGATGCTCGTTAACAGTTTTAACCCGTGGAATTTTGATGAATCCGCGAAGCATTCGTTGTCGGGAGTTTTTACCCGAAGGGATTTCTATGGGAGGTTCTTTTATCGACACAAAAGAACATACAAACCAATTATAGAATTAATGATTCTTCGTCAGATAGATTTAGGATTGCAGCTGTCAACCTCAGTTCGATATAAGATATTCAAACTAAACCACCCTGCACTGAAAGTGCAGGGGTTTGGGTTGGGACTGAAAGTCCCG
>CAXBHO010000119.1:0-10249 GCA_963975485.1 uncultured Balneola sp.
AAGAAATCAATTATGCAGCTTGATAAAATCTCGTTTAATAGCCGTCAGGTTAATAGTCTGTTTTATTTTTGATTATTTGAAATAACATTCAATAAAAAAAGGTGAGGATTATCCACCCACACCTTTTATAACTAACGGCCCAGCGTTTAAACGGCGCGGGGATTAATGTTGTTCTGCTATGTAACGAACGGGAAGCGACAAAACCAAGCTCGGCAACGAAACGGCGAGGCGCGTCTCTGTTGAAGCGCTTGTTATGTGTTTGCCTCATATTTCCAAGGATTGATTAACTCTACGCCTGAAGCTTCCATGTCGTTAGTGTTTCTGGTTACAACAGCAAAATCATGAGCCAGACCCGTAGCTGCTATCAACGCATCTACAGCGGGTAGCGGTGTTCCATTTTTCTCTGCTTTCGCCAGTGTTTTGCCCCATTGGTTGGCTTCCCTCATTGTGATATCTAACACTCTGTTTTTAAATCGGTGAAGTAAATCTTCGTTTAACCAATGATTGAGTCTGCGTTTTCTTTTAGAAGAAGGAAGTTTTTCAATTCCTTTTCGTATCTCTCCAAAAGTAATAACGCTCAAATACAGATCAATTTCATTATGATGCGAAAACCATTGTTTAACATTTCTGTTAGGATCTGATTTTGCCAACTCGGAAATACTACAGGTATCGATTAGATAACTCATAAAGAAATATCTCGCGCTGGTGATTTGTCACGATCAAGGTCCAATTCAACAGAAGCAAGCGGCGAGTTTTGAAAAAACTGAAGCAGACTTGTTTTGGGCTGCTCAATTTTTTTATAGTCTTCTGCCGAAACAATAACGACACTGTCTTTCCCGTGCTTGGTAACCGTTTGCGGACCTTCTTGAGTTGCTCTGCGAACCACTTCACTAAATTTGTTTTTGGCTTCCTGAAGTTGCCATTTTGTAAGTTTCATAATGGTATATATTTAATTATGTCCAGTCTGTCTATAATTTACGTATTATTAACAAGAATTGGAAACAAAAATTGTATCGAAGGACGGAAAGGAATTTTGGCAAAACACATAACGACCTGACGTTTAAGCGGAGCAGGTTCTCAGTTTTAGTTGAAGTAAGGGAATTATTTTCTTACCCACAAGCAAAAGTGAGAGCTCTACCTGCTTCCGCTTTAAACGCATTGTTAGGTGAAAACGGAGGGTTTTTGAACGACCAAAAGATGAACGTAAAAAGTAAGAAAAGCGAGTAACCCGAAATGGTGAGTGTTGGCTGGACAGGCTTCCCCGGATTTTACTACAGGATTTTTGAACAACGCCCCGAGCACAAACGGCCTTTTTTGATTAAGTTAGAACACGAAAGCTACCCAAGATTTCTGAAAAGAAACGGTGCAGATTGGGAACGGGAAAGGGGCAACCCACAAACAACGCCCGAAGTATTCTAAAAGCAAAAAACGAGTAAAAAGCACCGCTGGTTAACACACAGAACGAACTAGCCTGGCCAGACACCTAACAATAGTATGATATAAAATGTTATCTGTAGTTAAGACGAATTGAACCGCCGGAAGTTCTTGCTTTAATTTTTACTCCTCCCCCATTTACGGGTCCTTTAATTTCGTCTTTCTCATATTCACCGGTAAAGTTTTTCAATTCTGCCCGAACTCTGCTCCCATTTAAATCCAGATCATATCCATTTTCTTCGGGAACTGTTACTGTAATACTTCCACCTGAAGTTCTAAGGTTTATAAATTCACTTGGTGAAGTAATCTCAGCATTAATTGAACCACCACTGGTACTTGCATCTACGCTCCCGGAAATTCCCTCTAAAGAAATACTACCACCTGATGTGTTTACATCAAGATTTCCATTTACATTTTCAGCTCGTATTCTACCTCCGCTTGTTCTTGCTTCTGTTGTTCCAACAATATCGCTCAATGTAATTGAGCCGCCGGATGTTCGGATATTAACTTCCCCGGTTACCTTTTCTACCGTAATTGATCCTCCGCTTGTTCTTCCCGTCTGATTCCCTTCCAGATTGATGAGCTCAATACTGCCACCTGAGGTTTTTACATCATTGATAGATTTTTTCGGGGCGTACACAACAAAAGAAATAGAAGGAGTATTTCGGTTCCAGTTCCACCCACCTTTTTTCTTTCTTTTAGCATGTACCGTTACTTCGTTATTGCTTTCAAATATTTCAATATCCCATTCTTTTAACTCTACTTCATCAGCTTGCAAATAACGATTTCTTTTACGCACGTACATTTCAACAGTTACTTCATCGGTATTTTTGCCAATTACATCAATACTACCTCCTGAGGTTTCTACGTCAATTTTCACATTGTCATTAACTGCAAATCGTTCAATCTTGTATGCATCGCTTGAGGATTGTGCCCAACCCATTTTCACTGCCGTCAACATTATTACAAATGTAAGTATGAATGTTGCAACAGCCTGCACTTTAAATCTTTTAGCTTTACTCATGGTTAAACTCCAATTTTGTTCTTATGCTCCGTACGGCAATTTATCTTTCGTGTTTCACTTATGAGTGTTAGACTCAAGATTTACTAAAAAGTTACAACCGCTATCCTTCTGATTCGTTATCATCCAATAATTTGAAATTAATCCGCATCTTATTTCAACATTTGCTCATACAATTATTATTGGCATTCTCTTTATGGCGATAGGTGTTTATCATTTTGTAAACCCCGGTTTCTTCATAAAAATCATGCCCGACTATATTCCATATCACAAAGCAATGGTTATGATAAGTGGTATAGCTGAAGTTCTTGGCGGTATCGGTATTATGATTCCCTTTTCAAAAACATATGCCGGCTGGGGACTGGTTCTACTTTTGATCGCCGTATTCCCAGCAAATATTGACATGTTTTTCAAAGCCTATCAAAAACAAGGGTTCACTTTATATACCTCGCTAACTTTGGCTCGTTTACCTCTTCAGTTTCTGCTGATCTATTGGGTGTATTGGGCTGCAGATTTAAAATTTGGATAATCGTTTATTGAAAAAACTTCGTTTACATATCCTTCTTCCTTTAGCACTTGGAATCTCCATGCTTTTTCTTCCTTTGCTTCGGGATTTTCATTTTGAATCTGCATTAATTGCCACCATAGTAGGATGTTTTTGGGCAGCAATTTCTCTTTCTCTATTTAATCAGCTCGAATCCGATTTAATGCAAACACTCAAAGTGTTGAGTAGAATATTCCTAATTGGTATTCCGCCATTCATTTATTCCCTTTTTTCCGGCTGCCTTACGTTTGATGGATTTGCATTCTGGATTTTGTTACCTGTCCCCAGTGTGTTCTTTGGTGCCTCAATAGGCAGGCTTTTTAGAAAACTTTCTTTTCCTAAACCCGCCTTGTTTTCAATATTGGTTTTAATGCTAAGCGGGGTTGGTCTTTGGTTGATTGAATTCTTTACACTTCCTCAGGTATATTTCTTTAATCATGTTTGGGGAACTTGGCCTGGGCCCATTTATGACGAGACCTTAAAAGTTGGAGAGAGTTTATTATTTTTCCGCTGGATCACCTTTTTATGGATCATTGTGTTCTGGGTAATTCCTGACTGGAACACCTCTGTTCAAAATAAAATAATCACATTTCTTGCGTTATTTTGTTTAATGTTAAGTTATTTGAACCTGAATGAAATGAACATCATTTCTCCTCGTGAAACCCTCCAAAAGGAACTTTTAAGCCACTTTCAAACTAAGCATTTCGATTTCTTTTTTGATAAAAAAGCTTTCTCTGAAGAAGAAATTAAGTTCTGGACCACAAAACATGAGTTCTATTTTGATCAAATAATAACTGAATTAGAAATCGATTGGCCTCAGGGTAGAAAAATTGAGAGTTATCTCTATGCAAATGCCTGGCAAAAGAAAAAGCTAGTCGGTGCGAAATTTACCAGCTATGTTCCAATATGGTTAGAGCAAGATCAGCTGCACATTGCTAAACAACAATTAAGCGATGTACTTGAACATGAACTCGTTCATGCAATTTCCAAGCAATTTGGCAATGCTTTATTTAATGGAAGCTGGAGTATTGGCATGATAGAGGGAGTAGCTGAGGCCATTGCAAGAGACGCTTCTTCTAAATCTACTCTAGATCAAATTATTGCAGCCGAATCGCCTTATCCAACAACCGAAGACATGAAGAATGCCTTATCTATCGAAGGATTTTATGATTCCGCTTCATCTATCAGCTATACAACTGCCGGTTCTTTTGTGAGATTTCTACTTGACCAATATCCCAAAGAAAATTTCAAGAAAGCGTATCCTAAGAATAATTTTAAAGAGGCATATCCTGTTGGCTTTGCCGAACTTGTTTCAGAATGGCATGATCATTTAAAATCCGTTAGCATCGATTCTGTTGATCAACAGGTTTCTGAATTTATTTTTAGCAGACGATCTCTGTTTCAGAAAACCTGCCCTCACGCTTTTTCAAAAGAGTTTGAGCTTTGGGATACCTATAATTTTCATTTAACAAACAGGGATTCCGCTAAAGCTCTGAATACCATCAATGAACTTTATGAGCTAGATACATCTAACAAATTGGTTAAACGCGACTGGCTGCGGCAACAACTACTTCACCAAAACTATGCAACCGCACTTTATGCTTTTGATGAATCTGATTCCCTGCTCACTTTAGAAATTCTAAAAGCGGATGCCTTATTTTTAAATAAGAATTTCGCAGAAGCTCGGCAACTGCTAGATAAAATCAAGCCCCGTTTAGATACCATTAATGCCAGAAACTTTAAATATTCTTATGAATTAAGGTCCGATTCTTTGCAATGGTCTTTTTTTATACACAACAGATATAGAAACCATCTTCCAGAGCCAGATGAATTTTCTAAGCTGAACCTCCCTAACCTGATGCTCATAATTTCAAAATCTGTAGAACTTGGGAAAGAAGAGAAACTCTTTTTATCGTCTTTCTATTCATCTTTAGCTTTTAAAGAAGAGTTAAGTGACGACTGGTTTGATGTTTATGAGCTTTTGATCGAAAGGCTGATATTTCTTGAGGAATTCGATGAAGCTAATGTTTGGATTCAGGCTCTTTCAAAGATAAATCTTCGTCAACGGTATCAAGAACGTTTACAGAAGTTGTCAGAGTGGGATGATTTTGTACAACAATATTCCTTACAATTAGAAAAATTAAACTAACATACCCATTGGTTTATCCATGAAAAAACACTCCTTCAAACCGCATAGTGATTATGTAGAATATCCTGTTGAGGAAATGAAAGAAAGAGCTGAAAGCTTCTATAATGATCTAAAAAGAAGACGAACTGTTAGAGATTTTTCTTCAAGAAGTATCCCAAGAGAAGTTATAGAAAACTGTATTTTAGCTGCCGGAACTGCTCCTAATGGCGCAAATAAGCAGCCCTGGCATTTTGCCGTTGTTGAGAGCGCATCGGTAAAAAATAAAATTCGTGCGGCAGCAGAAGACGAGGAACATGAGTTTTACCATCGCAGAGCACCACAAGATTGGCTAGAAGACTTAGAACAATTCGGAACAGATGAACATAAACCCTTTTTGGAAGAGGCTCCTTATTTAATTGGAATTTTTGCAGAAAGCTATGCATTTGATGAAGACGGGAATAAAGAGAAAAACTATTATGTGAAGGAATCAGTAGGAATTGCAACAGGCATGTTAATAACTGCGCTTCATAATGCCGGGCTTGCTACTTTAACCCATACACCAAGCCCTATGGGATTTTTAAATGAAATAATGAACAGACCCGAAAACGAAAAGCCATTTCTTTTACTCGTTGTTGGCTATCCCGCCGATGGAGTGGAGGTTCCTGATATTAAAAAGAAACCTATTGAAGAAATCTCCTCTTTTATATGATATAACTTCTTTAATATTAAAGAACTCAAATAGGTATTGGGAACTTTTTTTTGAATACTTAGTTAAAAGTAAAAATTAACTAAATATTATGAACTTATTTTCAATATTTAGTTAAAAAAATTAACTAATTAATTGTTATGAAAATAATATTACTATCACTTCTTCTAATTACGTTTTTTGGGAGCTTCAGCTTAAATGCTCAAGATGTTGACAACAAAACAGCCCTCTCATTGAATATTGGATATCATCAATACTGGGGCGATTACGATAATGAGTTACTCCAAAATCTTATTACTAAAGATATTTCAGGGGGGCTTAGTTTACACCGATATTTAAATGAATCTTTGGATCTAAACTATCTCTTCAATGTTGGTTCTTTAGACACAGACGATATTACTCCTGGCTTCCGAAAATTCTTTTATAATAATAACCTTACTTTAACTTTCAATTTTGCCAATGGTGGAATTTTAAAGAACGATGCAGCCATTCAGCCATTTATTGGGACTGGAGTTGGAGCTACTTACTTTAATGGAGAAGACAAATCTATCAAAGATGGAATTTATTTTACCGTTCCGATTACAGCTGGGTTCGATATTCCTCTTTCTCAAAAGTTTGCCCTTGCTTTTAACACCACATATAATCAAACGTTTTCAGATAATATTGATGGTTTAGCCGATGTAAATACATCAGCTTACGATGCTTTTCTAATTACTACATTGGGCATTAAAGTACGTTTAGGTAGTTCAGATACTGACGGTGATGGCGTAAAAGACAAGGTAGATGCTTGTGTAAACACTCCCGGGTCAAATGCTACTAATGGCTGTCCTGATGACGATGGCGATGGCATTATAAACTCTGAAGATCTTTGTCCTGATGTAGCCGGAACGGCAGATAACCGAGGTTGTGCTGATTCTGACGGCGATTCTATTGCAGACTTTGAAGATGCTTGCCCGAATATTGCCGGAATATCAGAATTCAATGGATGCGCTGATTCCGATGGAGACAAAATTCCGGATGGAGAAGATCTTTGCCCGGAAGTAAAAGGAACCAGTGCTACAAGTGGATGTCCTGATGATGATGGAGACGGAATTAAAAACTCTGTTGATCTTTGCCCCGCCTTTGCCGGTACTGCCGCATTCGGAGGTTGCCCTGACAGTGACGGTGATGGAATTATTGATAAAGAAGATGATTGCCCGTCATTAGTGGGTATAAAACCAAACAAAGGTTGCCCCGAAGTTAAAGCTGAGGTAAAAGCTAAAATTGATGTAATCTTTCAAAACCTGTTGTTTGCAACAAATTCTGCAAATATTGACCCTACTTCACTTGAAGGTCTTGACGAGTTAGTGAAAATTATGAGCGAAGACCAAGATCTAAGATTAAGTATTGAGGGCCATACAGATAGCCGAGGCAACAACGAATATAATCTTGAGCTTTCTAATTTGAGAGCACACGCAGTTAGGGATTATCTTATTGGTGGTGGTGTTAGCTCTGATCGAATCAAAGCTGTTGGTTATGGCGAAACTCGACCTCTAACAACTAATGATACAGCACAAGGCAGACTAAAAAATCGTCGCGTAGAGCTAAATATTTCTTATAAGTAAAATTTAATTACTACCTTTAAGTCCTGTTCATATTTATGAGCAGGACTTTTTTTATGCCCAAAAACATGACCCAAAAAACCAACACAGAAAAAAAGCCTGCGTTCAAAAAAGAACTCATAGAGTGGGGTCTTATTTTGGGAGTTATTGCAACATTATATTTTACAGGGCTACATGTACCTGTTATCGGAAATTTGCAACGAGTGTTGCTTTGGACGGGTTTGATGTCTCCCGATACGGAATTGAACGAGAAAGATATCAAGAGTGCAAATTATAATCTTCCTTTACTTACAATTTCTGGTGATGAACTTTCTATGCAGGAATTTCGGGGCAAAACTATCTTCTTGAATTTTTGGGCAACTTGGTGTCCTCCTTGTATTGCTGAAATGCCAAATATTCAAGCGTTATATGAAGAAGTTAAAAGTGACAGCATCCAATTTGTAATGGTTTCTTTAGATGAAGATCATCAGAAAGCCAAAGATTTTATAGATCGAAAAAAGTACTCCTTTCCGGTCTATTTTCTAAATGGAAGAAAACCGGGAGCCTATAATTCAACTGTTGTGCCAACTACTTACGTTATTTCACCTGATGGAAATATAGTTACCGAACGTAGGGGTATGGCAAATTATAACACTTCGGGGTTCAAAGAATTTCTTCGTAGTTTCTAGCTCAAATTAACGCTCGATCTTGATAAACTATGGAAAAAATAATTGCCGGAATTCAACAAATAGGAATTGGAAATCCTGACGTTTACGAAGCTACTGACTGGTATCGAAAGCATTTTGGTATGGACATCAAAGTTTTTGAGGATGCCGCAACCGCAGAATTAATGCTTCCGTACACAGGTGGTAAGCCGCACGACAGAACAGCAATTCTTACCCTGAGCATGCGTGGTGGCGGTGGATTTGAGATCTGGCAATATACAAGCAGAAAACCTGTTGCTGCGGATTTTGAGTTGCAGATCGGTGATCTGGGAATTAATTGCTGTAAGATAAAATCCTATGATGTGGCTGCATCTTACGAAGAATTTAATGCCGCAGGATTAAACGTAGTTACTTCACTCCGAAACAACCCTGCCGGAGATCTCAACTTCTTTGTGAAAGATCTTAATGGAAATATTTTTCAGGTTGTAAAAGGGCTCGGTTGGTTTAAAACTAAGGAAAAGAGATTAACGGGAGGAGTTTCCGGTGCCATTATTGGTTCAACAAATATTGATCGCACTCGCACTCTTTATTCGGATATTCTTGGCTACGATGAAGTAGTGTATGATAAAACTGATATTTTTGATGATTTTGATGGACTGCCATCCGGAAAAAGAAAATATCGCCGGGTTTTGTTAAGGCATACAAAACCAAGAAAAGGTGGTTTTAGTAACATGTTTGGACCCACAGAAATAGAACTTGTACAAAGCGAAGATGGCCGTCGCAAACCGAAAAAGATTTTTGAAGATCGGTATTGGGGCGATCTTGGATTTATCCACCTTTGTTTTGATGTGCAAGGAATGGATGCGTTAAAAAGAGAGTGTGTATCAAAAGGATTCCCCTTTACTGTAGATAGCGCCGATAGTTTTGATATGGGCGAAGCTGCCGGACGATTTACTTATATAGAAGATCCTGATGGAACTCTGATCGAATTTGTAGAAACACACAAAGTTCCCATTATGAAAAAATTCGGTTGGTTTATTGATATGACCAAAAGAGATCCAAAGAAAAACCTACCAAATTGGATGATTTCTGCGATGAAGTTCAATCGAATGAAATAACCAATCCTTGAAACAATTTTTTAAGTTACTCGAAAAGAGATCATGAAAAAATTCAAAAATAGTCTTGTGTCCTAACAGAGTTGGTCTTGCTTTTGTATTTCTTTGGTGCGCTTCAATTGTAGTTACGCTTCTTTTTTCAGAATGGGAAATTGGTAAATGGTGGTATTTATTCCCATAACAGCCACAATATATTCTATCCCCTTCTTAATCACTCTTGGAGTTGTTTTTCTTTTCCGGATTATAAAAAGAAAAAGGAATAAGCTTTAACTGATTCCTTAATTTGCAATCCGTCCATAGTAGAAAATCACGCTCATCCATGGTCATACCCAATACGGTATTATGAGAAAGCCCCTGCTCTTTGCCATAGTGTATCTTTTTGAATGGTGGCTGTGATCTCAGATCAGTGGCAACAAACAGCAATAATAATCCTGAAATAAAAAGCCTGACGTATATTTGTAAGACGGTAAATTTCAACAATAATAATCTTTACAGTTATTTCTGCGAATTATCTCTTGTTAATATTGTCATAAAAGCCTTTTTTGACAAGAATATTCGCCTTCCTGTTTTTATTCATTATCTTTATAAAAAATATAAATCAGACAATAGAATGGATTTACAATTACAAGGCCGAGTCGTACAAATTTTAGAAGAACAATCAGGTGAAGGAAAAAACGGCCCGTGGAGAAAACGAGATTTCATTCTTGAAATTCCCGGCAAATATCCTCGCAAAGTTTGTATCACCCAATGGGGTGATAATATTGATGCACAAGCCGTACAGGAAAATGCCGAGTTTACTGTTTCAATAGACATCCAAAGCAGAGAATATAAAGGAAATTGGTACACCGATGTGAAGGCCTGGAAAGTAGAACAAGGGGCCGGCAATCAACAGGAACAAACGCCTCCTCCTCCAAGCACCGAAGGTTTTACCCTCGATAAAGATTTCGATGATATGGACGATGATTTGCCGTTTTAGATATGGAGGAGCCGGCCAACCAGCGCAGCGAAGTGATCTCCTTCTTAACCATAAAGGCCACTGAGAATAAATACATTCAT
>CAXBHO010000120.1:0-10206 GCA_963975485.1 uncultured Balneola sp.
GTCAGCAAATTAACATTTTATTGTTTTGCTGTCCTATTTTCCTAGACCACTACATTATGAGTAAAAAGTTTATTCTTTCAATAGATCAGGGAACAACCAGTTCCAGAGCTATTCTTTTTAATAGAGAAGGTGAAGTTAAACATGTTGCCCAAAAAGAATTCAAACAACACTTTCCAAATGATGGTTGGGTAGAACACGATCCTCAGGAGATATGGAAAACCCAAAAAGGAGTGATAGAGGAAGTTGTTACTAAATATGCCGACAATGGAAAAGCATTGGCAGGAATTGGGATTACAAATCAAAGAGAAACTACCGTAGTTTGGGACAAAGAAACCGGAGATCCGGTTTATAATGCGATTGTTTGGCAAGATCGGCGCACTTCAGATTATTGTGATCAGCTAAAAGCAGAAGGATGGGTAGAAAGGATTCAACAAAAAACAGGACTGGTTTTAGATAGCTATTTTTCCGGAACCAAGATTAAGTGGATACTCGAAAATGTGGAAGGAGCCAGAGAAAAAGCGGAACAGGGAAAATTAGCTTTTGGCACTATTGATACCTGGCTGATATGGAATCTAACCAAAGGAAAGAAACACGTAACGGATTTTACCAACGCTTCACGAACCCTTCTTTTTAATATCCATGATAAAAAATGGGACTCAGAACTTTTAGAGCTAATGAATATCCCGGAAAGCATGTTACCGGAAGTCTGCTCGTCAAGTGAGGTGATTGCAGATGCTGAGCTGGATTGTTTAGAAGAACAAATCCCTATTGCGGGAATTGCAGGTGATCAACAAGCAGCTCTTTTCGGACAAATGTGTTTAGAGCCCGGCATGTTGAAAAACACGTACGGAACCGGCTCTTTTATTATGTTCAACACGGGAGAAAAAGCAATTACATCTGAAAATAACCTCCTTACCACTATCGGTTGGGAACTGAATAATAAAACAACGTACGCTTTAGAAGGATCTATTTTTATTGCCGGCGCACTGGTTCAATGGCTCAGAGATGGATTGGGAATCATAGAATCTGCTTCTGAAGTGGAAAAACTCGCACTAACAGAAAAAGATAATGGAGGCGTTTATTTAGTTCCTGCATTTGCAGGATTGGGAGCCCCACATTGGGACCAAAAAGCACGTGGAGCCATGTATGGATTAACGCGCGGAGCTACCGCCGGACACATTGCCCGGGCAGCTTTAGAAGGAATTGCATTTCAGGTAAAAGATGTGCTAACCGCTATGGAAGCAGATTCGGGAATTGATATTAAAGAGCTCCGAGTTGATGGTGGCGCATCTGTAAACAAAACGCTGATGCAGTTTCAATCGGATATATTGGGCATTCCAATAATCCGACCAAAAGTTACTGAAACAACAGCACTTGGGGCTGCTTATTTAGCCGGACTTGCTGTAGGTTTTTGGAAAGGAACCGATGAGTTACAAAATAAGTGGGAAATTGATGCTCGTTTCGAACCCAAAATGAAAACGTCAGAGAAAGAAAGATTGTTAGAGAAATGGAATAAAGCTGTAGAAAAAAGCAAGAATTGGGTTTAAGGAATTATGAATGATGATTTATGAATTTTGAGTTTGAAAGATTTCCCCCTAAAAAATTACTTTTTGAGATGTTTAGTATCGAGCAATGGGCAGGAGTAAATTCTCCCTTTAAAGGGAGATGATTATCCAAATAGGTTCTTTGGATAATCCGAGGGATGCCTTGGCATTGTTGCTAGAGCCTGTGCTGAGGAGGCTCAGTATCGGAACAAAAGTAAGGAAGGGGCGTTGTCTTTTAACACTGAAAAGAAGAAAACCTATAAATTAACAACCAAAATGAACAGAACCGAATCACTAAATCACATAAGAGAATACAACGACTACTGGGATATTCTCATAATTGGAGGCGGAGCAACAGGTCTGGGTTGTGCGGTTGATGCTGCAAGCCGGGGATACAAAACCCTGTTGCTGGATATGGCGGACTTTGCCAAGGGGACGTCAAGCCGAAGTACAAAACTGGTTCACGGAGGTGTTCGATATTTACAGCAAGGAGATGTGTCGCTCGTTATTGAAGCGTTACATGAAAGAGGTCTTTTGATTCAAAACGCGCCTCATTTAGTAAGCCATCAATCTTTTATTGTGCCAAGTTACGAATGGTGGAATGGTCCCTTTTATGGAATAGGAATGAAGGTATATGATGCTCTTGCGGGAAAGCTCGGCATCAAAAAATCCAAAACACTTTCAAAAGAAGAAGTGCTGGAAGAAATTCCAACATTGGAACCCGAAGGAT
Organism: uncultured Balneola sp.; assembly: GCA_963975485.1. Lineage (GTDB taxonomy): Bacteria > Bacteroidota > Rhodothermia > Balneolales > Balneolaceae > Balneola. The sequence goes on from CAXBHO010000120.1 coordinate 2,275, forward strand.
TAAGAGGAGGTGTGATTTACTACGACGGCCAGTTCGATGATTCCAGATTAGTAATTAATTTAGCACAAACAGCTTCCGATCTCGGAGCGACTCCTGTAAACTACATGAAAGTAAATGAGTTGATAAAAGGAGATTCAGGCTTTATAGAAGGAGTTGTTGCTAGAGATCATATTTGTGGAGAGGAGTTTACAATTAAAGCCAGAGCCATAGTTAACGCTACAGGAATTTTTTCTGATTCCATTATGAAAATGGATGATCAGGAGCATCAAAATATTATTCAATGCGCGCAGGGAATTCACTTGGTTCTGGATAAAGAGTTTCTTCCCGGAGATTCAGCCATTATGGTTCCGCACACAGATGACGGACGAGTACTTTTTGCCGTTCCCTGGCATGGAAAAGCTATCGTTGGCACAACCGACACGCCTATTGATAAACCCTCTTTGGAGCCAATCGCTTTAGAAGAGGAAATAGATTTTATACTTAAACATGCCAAGCAATATCTAACTAAAAATCCAACCAGAAAAGATGTGAAAAGTGTATTTGCAGGATTGAGACCTCTGGTTAAACCAAAAGATGCAAAAACAACTTCAGAAATATCCAGGAGTCATCATATTCAGATATCAGAAACTGGTTTGATAACAATAGCCGGAGGAAAATGGACTACTTATCGAAAGATGGCGGAAGACACCATTGACAGAGCGGCGATGGTTGCAGGAGTTGAGTTCAAGAAAGCAAAAACGAAGAATCAACGAATTCACGGCTGGCTTAAGAATGTAGATAAAAGTGATCCGTTGAGTGTTTATGGCTCTGATCGGGTTGCATTGGAAAAGTTGATCGAAGAAGATGAATCACTGAAGGAACGCCTCCATCCTAAGCTTCCATATATTAAAGCAGAAATAATCTGGGCAATTAGAAACGAATGGGCTCAAACTATTGAAGATCTTCTCTCTCGCAGAACAAGAGCGCTGTTGCTGGATGCTGAAGCAGCAATTGAGATTGCGCCCCTTGTTGCAGAATTGCTAGCCCAGGAATTAAATGAAGATGAAGAGTGGCAAAAACAAGAAGTGAAAGAGTTTCTGGAACTGGCTAAAAACTATGTGATCAATTAATGGATTATCAGAAAATACTTACTGAGATTAGCGCTGCGCTTAAGCTCCAAAAATTTGGCGGCGCTGTAGCTAATTATATTCCTGAACTTGCAGGAATAAATCCGGATAAATTTGGAATACATTTATGCAGCTTAGAAAATGGGAACTATTCTATTGGTGATAGTGAAGAGCGATTTTCTATCCAAAGTATCAGCAAAGTATTTGCGCTTACTCTGGCGTATCCAATATTGGGAGAGAAACTCTGGAAAAGAGTAGGAGTAGAGCCCTCCGGAAACCCATTCAATTCATTGGTTCAGCTTGAATATGAATCAGGAAAACCAAGAAACCCATTAATCAATGCGGGGGCGCTGGTTGTTTCTGACATTTTGATCTCTAAGCTTGATGACCCTAAAAAAAACCTTCTCGAATTTGTACAAAAATTAGCTGGAAATACTTCTATCTGCTATAATGAAAAGGTTGCCGAGTCTGAAAAAAATACCGGATATAGAAATGTGGCACTTGCCAGTTTGATGAAATCGTTCGGTAATATTGAAAATCTGGTAGAGGAGGTGCTCGATTTTTATTTCTACATGTGCTCTATTGAAATGAGTTGTAAAGAACTGGCCCAAACATTTACAGTATTTGCTAATCATGGAAAACACCTACAAACAGGGGATAGAATTTTAACTCAATCTCAATCAAAAAGACTAAGCGCCATAATGTTAACTTGTGGATTTTATGATCAAGCCGGGGAATTTTCTTTCAAAGTAGGTCTTCCCGGGAAAAGTGGAGTTGGTGGAGGAATAGCAGCTATTTTCCCGGAGCATTATAGTATTGCCGTTTGGAGCCCAAAACTAAATAAAGCTGGAAACTCAGTTCTTGGCATGGAGGTGCTGGAAAGGCTAACTACAAAAACAGGATTATCTATATTTTAAGCTACTTCTACGAGATGGCTTTTATTTTAGAGAATTAAATTTCTTTTTGTAGCTCTTTATTCGTTTAGCGTTCACTCCTAAATCGCCTCGTCCAATTCTGGATTTTGATCTGATATCGATAATACTCCCACTGGTTGTTGTATCCACTCTAATTACAACATCATCAATAAAGCCAAACCAAGCCAGTTTTTGGAAAGCCTCAATACGACCTTCTTCCTTATTTATTTCAACAATCTTCCAAGGCATCTTCTCGGTAGTCTCTACAGCGATATCAAATGCTTCATTGTAACCCATTGATAGAGTTAGTGGTTCAAGATCTGAATAGAAAGCTTTTTGCTGTGCTGCTGTCTCTTCACCTGGATATGGAGTTGGATTCGCTGCGTCTTTTCTGAGCGGAGCAATAGCTACGAATTTTGGAGGGTTTTCAACATTTGTAGTAATATCATGGATAGGAGGATAACCTTGCTTAGTTTCATTGTACCAATAACCCAGATTAGCTAAAGCAATAACAGCGATAAGCATTCCGGAAGCCCCCATAACAACTTGGGAAGTTGCTTTAGATTTATGAATAAAGAAACCTAGGCCAGCTATAATACCACCGATAACAGCAGCACCCGTTCCCCAAGGAATAATTTTAAAGCCAAACCCAATGCTCCACCATCCCCATTGATACGCATAGCCGGCAAGAACTACAGCTAAAGCGCCGAATATGGAAACGATTAGCCCAATTTTTATTAAGCGCGTTTTGGTAGTTTCTTTTATCAACATTAGTCAGTTTTGAGAGAATTCAGTTTTTTTGGCCCAGTAAAGCTTAACAAATCTTTTTTAACAATGTATTCATTCAGAATATTTAAAGCTTCAATTTTTTAAGGGGGAGCTTTTCAGTCTTTATTTATCAAAAAAGTCTTATTCGGGCTATATTTTTAGTTGAAAATAAAGACCTACCGTGTCCTTTTGGCTAAAATTTTGCTCAATTAGAATAAGGACAAAAAAAACCGATCTAAGTTGGGTCTTTAAAAAAGTAAATTGAACTTAGTTGCTCTGTACAGCCTCAGTAATCCGCTCAAAAATCTCATCAATGGTACCAATGCCATCAATTTCTTTAACCACACCTTTAGCGGTATAATGATTTTGAACGGGTTCTGTTTCTTTGCGGTAAATTCTAAGGCGGGTTTTGATCTTTTCCTCAGTATCGTCCGTTCTGCCTTGTCCCCTGGAAAGAATTCTGGAGATCAACTCTTCTTCGGGAACAGTGAGCACTACAAAAGCGTCAACAGCCTTGTTCTGATTCTCCGCAATTTTATCAAAAGCCTCAGCTTGAGGAACCGTTCTTGGGAAGCCGTCGAGAATAAATCCATCGGCGTATTTCTGATTTTTTAATTCATCCGTAACAAGATCAACTACCGTTTCATCCGGAACCAATTGACCAGAATCCAAAATGTATTTAACCTTAACACCAAGCGGTGTTTGGTTCTTGATCGCAGTTCTGAATATGTCACCTGTTGAAAGGTGAGGTATTGAGAATTTGTCTTGAAGTAATTTTGCTTGCGTACCTTTTCCGGCGCCGGGAGGTCCAAAAAGAATAATATTCATCTAAATAAATTTAGCTCTTAAAAAGTAAGTTCTGAGCCCATCAACATGATAAAGCTCGGGTTAAATTCTAAAAAGAGAATATTACTTCTTCTTTCCTTCTTGTCCACGCTCTTTTATGCGAGCAGCTTTACCTCTAAGGTCGCGTAAGTAAAATAGCTTTGAACGCCTAACGCTACCGCGCTTTTTAACTTCGATCTTAGCGATGAAAGGAGAGTAAAGAGGGAAAATACGCTCAACACCAACGTTGCTGCTAATTTTACGAACAGTAAACGTTTTGTTAGCTCCGCTTCCTCGCTCGTTCAATACAACACCCTCGTACTGCTGAATTCTTTCCTTTTCACCTTCACGTACACGGTAATGAACGTTCACTGTATCACCGGCGGTGAATTGAGCGATGTCGTCGTTTACTATCGTTTGTTCTACAAGTTTTAACTTATCCATGATTTTGTTTATTTGCTGACTAATCAGCCGTTAATAATCTTTCTTAAATTTTTCATACAAATCTTTTCTTCGTTCTTTGGTTTTTGCCAGAGATTGTTCATTCTTCCATGCTTCGATCTTTTTATGATCGCCCGATCTTAAAACCTCAGGAACTTCTAGTCCTTTAAATTCTGCTGGTCGAGTATAAATTGGAGCTTCTAATAATCCATCCTGAAATGAATCACTGAGTGCACTTCCCGCATCACCAATAGCCTTCGGTATCAATCTAACTAAAGCATCGGTAATAACCATAGCCGGAAGTTCTCCGCCTGAAAGCACATAATCACCAATGGTATATTCCTTGGTGATAAGCACATCTCTAACTCGCTGATCTATTCCTTTATAGTGTCCGCATAAAATGATCACATTTTGTTTTAGTGATAATTTGTTTGCTTCACTTTGATCGAATTGCTCTCCGTCCGGTGCTGTAAAAATGATTTCATCATATTCTCTTTCAGAAGTTAGATGTTCAATACAGCTAAAGATCGGTTGTGGAGTTAATACCATTCCGGGCTCGCCACCATAAGGATAATCATCGATCTTTTTATGCTTGTCTTCAGTGTAATCCCGAAGATCATGAATAAAGATCTCAACCAAGCCCTTTTCTTTGGCGCGTTGCACAATGCTATTTTGCAGCGGACCTGTAAGTAAATCGGGAACGGCAGATAGGATGTCAATTCTCATTCTATAGCCCTCCTAATTCTTCCAGGTTTTGGCAGATAATGGACTCCTCTTCAAAATTTTCCTCAACCACATATTGTGGAACATGAGGAATCAGAAGAGTTCCGGAAGAAGTGGATACATTAAGGATGGACTGCATGGCATTGGCGATAATATTCATCACAACACCTACATGCTCACCTTCAGTATCATACACATCAAAGTGAAGTACACCAGATGCTTCTTCTTTTTTTGGGATTAGTTTTTCAGCAAGGTCTGTTTCCAGATATACCCCACTGTTTTTTAATCCCTCTGCCGCTGAGCGATCAGCGATATGTTCAAATTGTACAAAGAACGAAATTTCATTTCTTTTTTCCTCGGTTCGAATCTCAGAGATTCTGGCCGGGAAATAATCGCCCCTATCATTTCGCAAATACACAACAGCTATTTCCTTAAGATTTTCCAGATTATCAAATTCGAAAATGATTTTGACTTCTCCATGCAATCCATGGGAACGATCTACGCGCCCAATTAAAGTAAATGGCTGTATATTGGCGTCCTGATTCATAGGAGCCGGATTTTATTATCCTTCAGATTGTTTGCTTTCCCACGCAGCAAGAACTGTTTTTCTTGACTCGCCGTCAGAAATAAATCCTCTCAATGCATCAAGATCATTGTCTCTAATATAATCGATAGCATCTTTAGCGGTCATGTCATCAGAAGTTTCAGATGAGCTTGCTTCGGCCTTAGGCTCATCAGTAATTTCTTCTTTTTCTTCGGTCTCCGAAACCTTTGGCGCAGGGGACTCTTCTTCTTTAACAGGAGCTTCGTCTTTAGTTTCTTCTTCCGCTGGTTCTTCAGTTTCAGGCTCCGTAGTAGCCGCTTCTACTTCAGCTTCTTCCGTAGCAGGCTCTTCTGTTGCCTCAGCAATATTTTCTTCTACTTCTTCCGCTACTTCTTTAGCTTCAACTTCAGGAGTTTCTTCTTCGGCAACTACTTCCTCTTCAGGAGCTTCGTCAGTGGTTTCTTCCGTAGAAGTTTCTTCAGCAACTTCAGCAGTTGCTTCTGACTCTTCTGCTATTTTAGCGTCCGCATCTTCTATAGCAGATTCGGTTTCTAATTCAACAGCTGCTTTCGCTGCTTTTTTCTGAACCTGATCTTTAAATTCTTGTTCTTCAGCTGCAAGCAAATTCTTATGCTTGTCTTTTCTGGAAGTAACGGCGCCTTCTTTAGAATCGCGGTAAGATCTCCATTCAGCTAATGCTACTTCGATCTCTTCTTCGTTTTTTCCCCACATCATCAAATGGCGCTTGTATAAAACCCCTTCATTTCTGAGGATTTTACGAACGGTGTCAGATGGTTGTGCTCCGGTATCTAACCAGTAAAGAATGCGGTCTTCGTTAAGCACCACTTCTTTTTTCTCTGTTACGTTGTCATAACGGCCAACCTGCTCAATGATTCTACCATCACGAGCAACTTTGCTGTCTGCAACTACTAAATGATAGATAGGTCGTTTTTTACGGCCTTTCTTTTGAAGTCTAATTCTAATCAATGTTGTTCTCCAGTGAGTTGTATATATATAATGTTACTTACCAATAGGTAAATTTTTTAATCCTTGAAGCGCCCTGCCCATCTTTCCCATTTTGGACATGGTCTTCATCATTTTTTTCATCTGTTCGAACTGTTTAATGAGATCATTGATCTCACGGACAGTAGTGCCAGAACCGGCTGCAATTCGTCTACGACGAGTTCCATTTAAAATTTCCGGATTCTGACGCTCCTCCGGCGTCATTGAATAGATAATAGCTTCAATCGGTTTGAAGGCATCTTCATCGATTTCGTTGTTATCCAATGCTTTGCTGGCGCCGGGGATCATAGAAACAAGATCGGAGAAATCTCCCATCTTCTTGATCTTTTGAATTTGTTCGAGGAAGTCTTCCAAGTCAAACTTATCTGAGCTAATACGGCTCTGAAGTCGCTGGGCTTCATCTTCATCAAATTCCTTTTGAGCTTTTTCAACGAGCGATACCACATCTCCCATACCAAGTATGCGTTGTGCCATACGGTCTGGGTAGAACGGGGATAGAGCGTCCAGCTTTTCGCCGGTACTCACAAATTTGATCGGTTTATTTACAACAGTTTTTATAGAAAGTGCAGCACCACCTCTGGTGTCACCGTCTAACTTGGTAAGAACTACCCCGCTATAATCGATCCGCTCGTTAAACTCTTTTGCTGTGTTAACCGCGTCCTGACCGGTCATCGAATCAACAACAAACAAAATTTCATGAGGATTTACGGCTTTCTTAATTTCCGCAACCTCATTCATCATCTCCTCATCTACATGTAAACGTCCGGCAGTATCAATGATTACGGTATCCATCGCCAAACTTTTTGCCATCGCTACAGCTTCTTTAGCTACGCGAACGGCATCTTGTTGTTCAATGGAGTAAACCGGCACATCAATTTGGGATGCCAGAGACTTAAGCTGATTTACGGCAGCAGGGCGATAAACATCGGCGGCAGCAAGAAGAGGATTCCTTTTATGCTCCTGCTTGAGGTATCTGGCTAACTTACCAACAAAGGTAGTTTTACCGGAACCTTGTAAACCTGCAATAAGAATTACAGTAGGTGGGGTGTGAGCAACTGCGATATCAGACTTTTCGCCACCAAAAGTTTCAACCAGTTCATCAAATACAATCTTTGTAAATTGTTGACCTGGATTAACGCTGGTAAGCACGTCTGAACCGAGTGCTTTTTCCTGAATTTTTTTCGTGAACTCGCGAGCAACCTCGTAGTTAACATCAGCATCCAACAAAGCACGACGAATTTCTCGTATAGTTTCAGCAATATTTACATCGCTGATACGAGCTTCGCCTTTCAGATTCTGAAACGCTTTATCTAATTTTGAGGATAAACTATCAAACATGTGTTTTGAACAACATTGTTGTAAACAGGGTTACTTCACTTAGTTCAGAGCCGATAAAAATACGGGATTATTCTTGGGTTATCAACACTAATGTGGATAAAGTTTTAGGGAATGGAATATCCAATATTCAACAAGGAATAATGAATGTTGAATATCTTTAATTTCAATTTATAAAGTCCCCTCTCGAGAGGGGATTTAGCTCAACTTCCGCAAAACGGCGTTGTAGTTGCTACAATTTAGGTTGAATAGT
>CAXBHO010000121.1:0-9989 GCA_963975485.1 uncultured Balneola sp.
CGTAAAGATACATAATTAAATTATATATTCCTATATTTTACCGCTGTGTTAATAGCAACAGTATCAATAGCATGTGATACTCCTTCAAGTTCAAACAATGAAGGCTGCGAAGCCATTTTCGAGTATGTAAATAAAGAGCTTTCTTCTATAGATACGCTACCCGGCTTTGAGCTAAATAATCCTAAAATGCGGATTCAAGGAACTGTGTTTGAGAGAGATGGAGAAACGCCTGCTAAAAATGTAATAGTGTACATTTATCATACTAACAGAAAAGGAGTTTACGAGACCAAAGGGAATGAAAAAGGGTGGGCTCGCAGGCATGGTATATACCGTGGTTGGATAAAAACTGATGATACAGGAAAATATATCTTCTATACATTTCGTCCGGCTCCATATCCGGGAAGAAGTGAACCAGCTCACATACACTTTACCGTTAAAGAGCCTGATAAAAATGAATATTATATTGATAGCATCGTTTTTGAAGATGATCCGTTATTATCAAAAAATGCAGGAGAAAAGAAAAATCCTCGTGGCGGAAACGGTATTATAAAACTAATAAAAGAAGGTGATTTACTTATAGCCGAAAGAGATATAATTCTTGGCTTAAATGTACCGAATTATGAATAAGCTAATTTTATCACTTGTAGGATTTCTACTGCTGCCGCATTTAAGCAAAGCTCAGGAAATTGTACAAATACCTATTGATATCAAACAATCCGAAGTGAAATGGAAAGGTACTAAGATGCGAGGGTTAGGCAGTCATGAAGGTGTGGTTCAGGTCAAAAAGGGATATTTCGAAATAAAAAATGATGAACTTTATGGAGCAAAAGTAATACTTGATATGAACACCATAACGGTAACGGATATACCGGAACATGAACCTGTACCAAGAAGGAGATTAAATAATCATCTTAAAAGCAATGATTTTTTTAGTGTAGAAGAATATCCGGAGGCAGCGTTTTTGATCACAAAGATTGTTGACCAAAATGATCATCAAGCTATTGTAGAAGGCGAACTTACAATAAGAGACGTAACGGATACAATTACAGTTTCACTAGATTTTATAAAGCAAAATTCTGAGATCAAAACCATAACATCTACCTTTGAAATCGACAGGTTTAATTGGAATGTAGGCTATACAGGAAGTTGGGTAGATCGAACTTTTGTTGACAAAGAAATAGAAATACGAATTATGCTAAAACCAGATTTCGATTCTAAAATAGAACATAAGTAAGGTTCTTTCGTCATTCCTGCGGAGGCAGCGCCAAAGGCATGCCTACGGTAGAATCTGGATTGTAATTAAAAAAACACTATAAATCTAATTAACGTGAGTTCGAGATAAAATCGACTTCTTAACTATTTCTCTTAATACTGATCCAGATCTCCCCGAAGGGATGCCTTCGGCACAGGCATACGCCGCGAGATGACTCCTTCTTTTTTTAATGTAGGAATCTTATCTCTGCCAAAGGCATCACTTTGTGAGAACTTACGTTAAAAGGCTCCCAATTATTCGGCCTTTGAACGGTGGTCGGAGAAAGTGGGCGAACAAGCTTGCGTGTCCGAATGGACGAATAAATCTCTACAGGCTGGGTTTAGAAAACTGTCAAGGAAGAACGAAGACCATGAGATTTATTCAGCAATACTGTTCCTCACGCCGACCAGTGTTCATAGCCAGGAGTTTCCCGCCAATTGGCGGATTGCCAAAGGCATTGTTACTTTTGTCGGTACAAAAGTAAGGCAAAGCAGCTATCGAGCGAAGAACATGGAATAAATTTATGTGTTTTCTGTGCACTTTCGGGACAGAGATACTAACAAGCGATTCTTAATTGTTTATGAACCTTTTCTTAGATCGAGCTCAGGTTATTAGCTTTTTTGTGAATAATATATTCGTTATAAAGAGACAACTACTTCACTTTCTCTCCATTTACGATAACTCCCGTAACATTAGTCAAATATTCTAAGGGATCACCATCGTACATAACAACATCGGCATCTTTTCCTTTTTCAAGAGAGCCTACTTTAGCGTCTATTCCTAAAATTTTAGCGGCATCTATGGTCAAAACTTTGAGAGCATTTTCTTTTCCTAAACCATTGGCAGCCGCAACTCCTGCTTCGAACAAAACAACACGGGTTTTAGGAACATAAGCTTCAAATCCACTCTGAAAAGCAATTGGAATTCCCGCATTGTATAACTTAGAGGCAGTTTCCATAGAAGCATTTTTTGCATCACCAAAAGGACGAATCATTGAAGCATGGACAATCACAGGATAACCACCTTTTTTGATTTCATCTATAACTAAATAAGCTTCTGCAACACCATCAAGCACCATTGGAAATCCAAATTCCTGTTGTAAACGAATAGTGGCTTGTATGTCATTGGCTTTGTGAACAGTAACTAAAGCAGTAAGTTTACCTTCCAATAAATCAGCTAGAGCTTCCATTCCAAGATCCTTGGAATAATCGTCATCACCATTTCGTTTTTTAAGATACGCTTGAGCTTTAATAAGCTCCTGCCGTAACATCGCAATACCTTTTGCTCTGGTACCTGGCTTTTTAAAATCATTACTCAAATTTCCACCTAAAGTAAAAGCGAGCATCTTTGATGGTTCTATCAAGTTATCATCAACCGTCTCACCGGCAGTTTTGATGATCATTGTTTGACCACTTATGAGTGCTCCGGGACCATGTCCGGTATGTACTGTTGTAACGCCAAAACCAAGTAAATGCTTTACTAAAGCTTCTCTCGCATTATAAGCGTCAATAGCTCTTAATTCAGGCTGTATTGGATTAGACGTTTCAAGTTGATCCTGATCAGCATCTGTGTTTAAATGTCCGGAAAGGCCCACAACAGAATGTGCATCAATCAATCCGGGAGTTACTACTTTAGCTTCGTATATTTTATAATTAGATGGAATTTTTACTACTGATGCTGTTCCCACTCGTTCAATCTTACCATCTTTGATTAAGACGACGCCATTAGTGATTGGATTGCCAGCCATGGTATAAACGATTTCTCCTTTTACAGCGATCTGAGCTTTTGCAGAAAAATTACCAATCAAAAGTAGCGAGGTAATAAGAAATAATTGTTTCATAGTATTCATTTTATTCTCCTTCTTGATGATGAGTGTGAATAAGTCCCGGGTAAATCTGATAACCTCCGGTGGCGAATTTTCTATCTTCCTTGATCTTTCGATCCCAAACTTTTTCCCCTTCAATCCATGTTTCTTCAACATGTGTATAAACACTAAAAGGATCACCTGTCAAAATTATGAAATCAGCATCTTTTCCTTTTTCCAGAGTACCTACTCGGTTATCGATTTCCATCATTACGGCGTTGGCGATGGTAACCGCTTCTAATGCTTTCTTTCTACTCATGCCTTCTCGAACTCCCATAGCGGCAGAGCGAAGAAATAAACGAGAATCAGTAATTCCATCATCCGTATGAAATCCTACAAGCACACCGGCATCTTCTAAATATTTACCATTTGAGTTTTTTAGATCCATAGCTTCCACTTTGCCACCAAATGAATCTAGCGTAATAATTGATGCAGGATATCCTGAAGCTGCGATTTCGTCTGCAACTTTCCAAGCTTCACTTACATGTTGTAATACAAGTTTATATCCAAATTCATCCGCTAAACGAATGGCTGTAAGAATATCTTGATGTTTATGAGTATGATTGTGCACGGTACGTTTTCCCTCAAGAACTTCTACCAATGTTTCCATTCCCAGATCTCTTGGAGGCATTTTAGTTTCGTCGCCATCAGCGGCATCGATCTTGGCTTTATATTCCTGAGCTTTTATGTATAGTTCGCGTACCATTGCCGCAGCTTTACCGCGAGTTCCTGCTGAAGGCGGGTTTCCTCTTGGGTTTGTACCATTAGCCATTTTCAATCCGCCATAAATCGTTTTCTCATCATCGATATAAAGCAACATATCTTCAATCGCATTAGCGCTGCGGAGTTTCAAATAAACCGTTTGTCCGCTCATTAAATGTCCTGAGCCCGGCATTACGTTTACAGAAGTAATGCCACCTGCAAGAGCTCTTTTAAAAGATTTACTTCTGGGATTTATAGTATCCATGATGCGAACATCGGGATGTAGTGTTGCTGATCTATCTCCTCCATCTCCATCCCCAATATGTGAATGTGTATCCACAAGACCGGGCATAATTACTTTTCCTGAAACATCATGAATATCTGCCCTATTTGGGATACGAGTAGTTGAATCACCAACGGCTGAAATTTTCCCGTTTTCAATTATAAGGATTCCATTGGTTATAGGCTCGCCGGAGATTGGGATTATTTGAGCACCCTTATAAACTTGTGGGGAAGATTGTGAAAATCCATTAATTCCCAAAAGTACTACGTAAAGAAATACGAGCATTAAGTATCGAAATATTTTATTCATAAAAAACATGTTAGTTTCCGTTAGTCTCATGCAATGTATGAAAAAACAAGTGGTAGAAAAGTATGTCTTGGTAAAAAAAGGAAAATTAGGTTGTTTGCAATCTACCATACTATCTTGGCAATCTTCCCTGAACCTGCTAACCAGGCCAAATTTCCATCTTTTGCAAAGCGAATAGTATAAAAACCCTCATCACTTAATTTAATCCAACTTTGCCCCCCATCTTTAGAATAGGATACGCCAGGAATACCCACTGCTACCAGTTCTTGTCCTTTTGTTCCCGGAACATATCTGACAGAAGAACGATAAGAAGGTCCGGCTCCGTCAGAAATTAAAGTCCAGGTTCTGCCCCCGTCATCTGTGATGGCCTTGTTCTGTGTGTTTTTGGCTTTTTCATTCCAATCTCCACCCATAATAATTCCCTGTTGATTATCATAAAAATGACTGGAGAAGATACCGGTCATTTGCCCACCCTGAACGATGGGTGTATTGTACACTTTCCAGGTTCCTCCTTTATTTTCGCTGTGAAAAACCCGTGCCCTTGTGCCGCCCGAAACAAGCCAAACATTATTACCCACGATATTCACATTGGAGTTACTTGCCGCAAATCCGGCTTCCCCATTAACAGTTATAGGAAGAACCTCACATGAAATTTTAGACCAGTTATTTCCTCCGTTTGTTGTAATGAGTACAGACAAACAATCATCAATAGGATCTCCAACGGCAACTCCAAAACCACTATCTGAAATAGTCATCGCATTATAAAATGCAGCCGGATCGTCTTCTTTATAAACCAACTTCCAGTTCTGTCCTTTATCAGTAGATTTATAGAGCAAAGCAGGCGAAGCTATACTCAGAACGAAAACAGCGCTATCTGTTACTGCTATAGATCTGAATTCCGGTTTTAACGTGTCGTATCTGATGCTATCAATAACCCAGGATTCACCAGCGTTTTCTGTGTATCCAACTTTTCCGTTTGAGCCGGCAAACCACATCGTGTATTCATCAATGGTTTCTATAGCGCGAATGCTAATCCCGTCCATTTCAAAAGAAGTAAATTGGAAGGTTTTTTCTCTGGTTTTGGAGCAAGATAAAACTATCAAGGAAAGTAAAACGAGAGTAAATATATTTTTCATTCGAAGAGATTTGTTTAAGAGAACAATATCAGAATAAGAGGTTTTATTCAAGTCTATATGTAGAAAAGCAGAATAAAGAATTCGTCATCCCTGTAGAAGTTAGATAATTCACGTACAAAATTAGTTCCTGTTTCTTAGAATGACGATTGGTTTTTAATACCTATCAGAATTTCAGAAAAACTACACTCTCACCGACCTTTAGAATTATTGGCGAGGCAAGAACGCAATGACATGGACGGCTCCGCAGGAGCAATCATTACATTCCGGCCATTTCTTAAATGTGCACCATACCAACGAAGACCTTTTGTAATGATTGAGTCCATGTCATGGAGTTTGCGCCACTAATTCTTGTCGGGAGCTTTTGGTACTTTTGTCGGTACAAAAGAACAGGAAAGAGGCTAACTACCACTGATTGAAGTAAAATTTCCTACCGCAATGAAAGTGTATTGCTCGCATCTTGAATTTTAAACCAAATCAGTAGCCTTAAGAGGATAATTTCAATACTCATTGTATCAGCCATTACATAAGATCCCGATCCGCCAGCTGGCGGACGGGATGACCCTACTTGTTTTTCTGAAATAGCTAAAGATAATTTCCGTCAACGAATTACATAACTTCTACAAGGATGACAGCTTCTAATTTATCAATGAAACGATTTTCCATTCTTAGCTTTATCAACCAGTATTGTAGCCGGTTTAAATCTTGGACCAAATTCATCAGCAAAAGAAGTTAACTTTTCAACAATCTTGTCTGCTCCAATTTGGTCAACGTATCTGAATGGGCCGCCTAAAAAAGGAGGGAATCCCAATCCAAGTATAGCACCCAAATCTCCATCGGTAGCGGATTTAAGAATGCCCTCTTCCAAGCAATAAGCGGCTTCGTTGATCATGGTCAATGCCATTCGGAACAGGGCAGTTTCTGCATCAGGATTATTGCGGTTTGATCCTCCAAAATACTTGTAGATATCAGCATTCACTTCTTTCTTTTTGCCATCATAGGTGTACATTCCCTTTTTATTTTTTCGGCCTTGATAACCTGCATCCAGCAATTCCTGTGCTTTTTTGGAAGATTTGGCTCCTCGTTTATCAAACATTGGTTTCATTGTTTCGCCAACATGAGCGCCTACATCAAAGCCGACTTCATCAAGCAGAGCCATTGGCCCAACCGGATAACCAAATTTCTTCATGATTTTATCAAGAAATTCTATGGAGGCTCCTTCTTCCAGCAACAACAAAGCTTCATTCATAAAGGGAGCAAGAATTCGAGTGGTGTAAAAACCGGGACCGTCATTCACTACAATGACTGTTTTTCCCTGTTTTATTCCTACTTCATAAGCGGTAGCTGTAACCCAATCCGCTGTTTCATCGGTAGTGATAATTTCAAGTAACGGCATTTTCTGAACAGGAGAGAAGTAATGCATTCCGATCACATTCTCTGGTCGATTAGAAGTTTTTGCAATATCAGAGATTGGTAATGAAGATGTATTCGAAGCAAAAATAGCCTTTTCAGTAGTTGCTGATTCCACCTCTTTCAAAATCCTGTGCTTCAGATCCAGATCTTCAAATATAGCTTCAATAACCAGATCAACACCATCAAAGCCGTTATATGAATCAACTCCGGTAACACGACTTGCAGCTTCATCTCTTTCAAAAGTTGTGATAATTCTTTTCTCGGCTTTCTTATTCAGATCTTCCCAGATAGCTTGTTCACCTTTGGCGGCAGATTCAATATCCCGATCCTTCAATAACACAGAATAGTTTCCCTTATTGATACTTACATCTGCAATTCCGGAACCCATTAACCCGGCACCTAACACTCCGATTTTGGATACCGGCTTAGCAAGCTCTTTTTGAGGATTTTTCTTAGCGTCATTCATCGCAAAGAACAAGTTTACCAACGCTCTGGATTCTTTCGTCGCACCAAGTTCTCCAAATAGCTTTGCTTCGTTTAGCAATCCTTTCTCTTTTCCGTTTTTATAACCAAACTCTACAGCTTGTAATATCTTTTCAGGAGCCGGATAATTTCCTTTTGTCTGAGCTAAAGTTTGTTTGAGCGCCTGAGAAAACACGATTTTTCTACCTAAGGCATTTCCTTCAATCATCTTTTCCATGGATGATCTTTTATCTTCTCTTTCGAACTTATTGGCGGTAATTTTGTGCACTGCTTTTATGGCGGCTTCTTCCAATGCATCTTTATGAACCAGTTCATCTACCAAACCCATTTTATAAGCGGGGCGAGGAAAGATGTTTTTCCCGGTAAGCATATAGTTCAATGATTTTTGGATTCCCACCAATCTTGGTAACCGTTGCGTTCCCCCTGTTCCGGGGAGGATACCAAGCTTAACTTCCGGTAACCCCATGATTGTTTTTGAATGATTGGATGCAATTCGATACTGACACGCTAAAGAAAGCTCTAAACCGCCTCCCATACAGCTTCCATGAATTGCTGCTACTATTGGTTTTGAAGAGCTCTCCACGCGATTAAGGAGTTTATGCCCATCCAAGCTGAGTTGCTCAATTTCTTCAGCTGTATCCCGTGCTTTAAACATTTCAATATCAGCGCCCGCAATAAAATTATTTTCTTTTCCGCTGATTAGAACTGCTCCTAGTAAAGAATGGTCGGACTCTAATTCATCTAAAAATTCTGAAAACTGATCCATCATCGCTTCATTCAGCGTATTCACTTTTTCTCCCGGTTGGTCAAGAGTTATAACAGCGACGTTTTCTTTTTTGGTGATGTTTAAGTAGCTCATATTTGTAATTAATTTCGTTTCCAATTCTAACCTAGAGAAATAGCATAGGAACTGATTTCTTGAGATTTGAAAATTTGTTCTTTGTCATTTATCCTTGATACCTTTCAAGGATAATAGCATGTCCCTGACCACCGGCAGCACAAGCTGTAACCAATGCGTATTTTCCGTCTTCTCTGTGTAAACGATTTGCAGCGGTTGTTACCAATCTTACTCCGGTTGCTCCAAAAGGATGTCCGAGTGAAAGTGATCCGCCCATGGTGTTTATTTTTTCCATAGGAATTTTTCCAACTTTAGAATCTTTGTCTAAGGATTTTTTCGCAAAATCATCAGAATCTAAAGCGGCGAGTACAGCTAGAACTTGTCCGGCAAAAGCTTCATGAAGTTCAAAAACATCGATATCAGCAAGTGTTAATCCCATTTTATCCAGCACTTTTGGAGTAGCATAAGCAGGGCCAAGCAATAATTCTTCCTTGGGATCTTGAGCTACGAAATTATATTCTCGCAAATACGCCTTTGGTTTTAATCCCAGCTTTAATGCCGTTTGCTCTTCCATTATAAAAGAAGCCGAAGCTCCATCAGTAAGAAATGAAGCATTACCCGCTGTAATAGTACCGTGTGGTTTTATAAAAGCAGGGCGAAGTTTAGCTAATTTTTCCATCGAAGTATCCGCTCGAAAGCCATTGTCATTTTTCACCACGCTAAATTTTGGTGGAACATTGACAGGAAACAATTCATCATCGAGCAATCCTTCCGAAGTTGCTTTGGCTGCTAAATGATGAGAACGCATGGCAAATTCATCCTGATCTTTTCGGGAAATTCCGAACCGAGCAGCCATTCGGTCGGCACTTTTTCCCATTGTTTCTCCGGTTGAAAATTCTGCAATAGCCGGAAGTTCGGGAAGCAGATCTTTTGGTCGTAATCCCTTTAAAAATTTCAAAAAATCTAAAGGAGATTTATACTTTCTGGCTTCCAGTACTTTTTGGCGAAATTTCTTTTTGAACCGAACCGGAATATCCGACATTGTTTCTGTTCCGCCGGCCAAAATGATCTTAGCCTGTCCGGAGCGAATTAAATCAACACCACTGGCAATTGCCTGATTGGAAGAGATACACGCCAATGCAATTGTAAAAGCTGGAACTGTATTTGGAATTCCTGCTCCAAGAGCACTTTCCCGAGCTACATTGCTGGTTTTTACTTCCTGAATTACATTTCCCATAATCACGCGGTCGATAGTCGCAGGATCGACAGAATTTCGAGCCAGCAATCCCTGAATAGCGTATCTCCCGAGATCGTAAGCCATAAGATCATTGTAATCGGTTCCCGATTTTAGGAAAGGTGTTCTGATTCCATCAACAAGAACAGCGTTAAACGGATAATTTTCCATTTAGAGTTAGTTTAATTTGAATATTCAGCTATAAGTTAACAGTGTTAACTAAATAATCAATATTTATGGAGAATTTTCTTTGTCTGCACTATAAATGTTCATATATTTGTCGCCCTTCCACCAACGCTTAGGTGAATGAATGTAGGGGCAATTAGCTCAGTTGGTTTCCCCGTAGGGATGCCTTTGGCGAGAGCACCTCGTTTACATCACCGAGGAGAAAAATTGATGTAGAGAATTTTATTGAATGGAAGGGCGATTAGCTCAGTTGGTTTCCCCGTAGGGATGCCTTTGGCGAGAGCACCTCGTTTAC
>CAXBHO010000122.1:0-9979 GCA_963975485.1 uncultured Balneola sp.
GTATTTAAAAATCGAGAAATAGTCAACTAATACTTGTATTTGATCATAGTATCTGTCAGATTTTTAGGGCTATTGTAATTTTTCGTAACCCATTTAGTTTAAAATCTGACAGGTGTTTTACGACATCTGAACATTGCCTTTACACTAGGTAGAAATTGTTACCATATTGGTCATTGTTAAATAGGTCATAAGAAATAGATGGAATCCCGTATTGAGCAGATAAGTAAGCATTATTATTATCATTCTGATTCAATGCGGTCCATAACCCATCACCTCCAAAAGCACGACGCCAGTTTAAACTTCCTTCATAGATAATACTGTTATTAACAAAGCGGTAATATAACAACAAAATTTTACGTCTTTGTGGTATTGAAAATAAAGATTTTAGGTCGGTGGACTCAAGCACAAGAAAGGAAATCAGAAAGCTTGCGATTAAGAAAATAGCCTCCAGTATCCAGAAAAAAATAGTTGCAGAAATGCATCGTGCAATCCGGCTCGTGGTTGATACCGGAATGCATGCCAAAGGCTGGACACGAGAACAGGCAATTCAATTCTCGTTAGAGCATGAAGCGGAATCAGAAGCGTCCATAACTTCAGAAATAGAGCGCTATATGGTAGCTCCGGGTCAGGCTTTATCGTATAAAATCGGACAGCTTAAAATCCTTGAGCTCAGAGAAAGATCCAAAGAAAAGTTGGGTGAAAAGTTCGACATCCGAGAATTTCATAATCAGGTTTTAAACTCAGGCAGTTTGCCTTTAGAAATACTTGAGCAAAAAATAGATCGCTGAATCTCAGAAAGTAAATAATTCCGCTATGGAAACCTTTAATATAGTAATGGTGATTGCAATTATCTTGTTTGCGAGATTAGGTGTTCGCTTGGTATATAGATGGGTTTCAAGAAAAAAAGATAATGATGGAAGCTAAAAACTACCTATAATAGCAATCTATTTATTTAAGGTTTTGCTGTAAATGTGCATAATATCCTGCTCCAATAATACTGGCTTCGTTTTTCAGGGCTGCAGGTTTCAACTTAGTAATTAGCTTTATAAAGGGAAATGTTTTCTCGGGGTTTTTACTTACTTGTCCACCCAGAATAAATAAGTTTGGGTGAAACACATGTTCGTAATGTTCTAAGGTAAGTTGTAATCTTTTTGCCCAGGTTTTTCGCTTCATGCCCTCTTCTTTTCTAGCTTTGTTAGAAGCACGATCTTCAATAGGAACACCTTTGATACGAATTTGCCCAAGTTCAGTATTCGGAAGTAAAATCCCATTATTAAAAATAGACGAACCTACTCCTGTTCCCACTGTCAGCACGATTACCGTTCCCCGTTGGTTTTTCCCGGCTCCAAAAGTCATTTCTGCAAGCCCGGCCGCATCTGTATCGTTGATCACACTAACGTTACAACCGGTTATTTCTGAAAAAAGATGAGCGGCATCTGCATCTATCCAAGCTTCATCCACTCGGTTTGCTGAGATGACAATTCCACGATTCATAGCAGCAGGAAATGCACAACCAATTGGTCCTTTCCAATCAAATTGCTTAACGATATCGTGCATTTTGGAAATAATCTTATGTGGACGAGTATCTTCCAATTCACCCGTAGTTTTTTTCTTTGATATGATCTCGCCAAGAACGGTATCTACGATCGCTCCTTTAATTCCATAACTACCGATGTCAATGCCAAGTACTTCCAAGAGTTAAATTTGCAGTGATGTTATATTTTTATCAATTAAGCTTTTAAAAACAATATTTTTAACCACGGAGAACACAAAGCAAGTTATTATTTTCTAAATAGAAAACTCTGTGAGCTTTGTGGTTATCCCAAGGTTACTTCTCAACCATTACCCAACCTTTATTCTCAACCATATCTTTGCCGTATTTCCATTTTATCTCTTTAACTTCACCGGTGCTCATATTTTGAATGGTAACGCGATCATTTCTGCCGGGCTCGTCTTCAACTACAACAGGTTTACGTTTAACGTTAGGTCCCATTGGCTTTTGTTGATTTCCATTTTGAGGCTGTCCACCGCCTTGCATACCCATATTAGTTGAATCTGCCTGGCTCGCCTGCATTCTACTTGTATCGAAACGAGATTTTTGTTTCTGTGCCTGTTGAACAGCATCATTATTCATTTGCGCTTCAGGCATTGATTTCCAGATAGTTGTAATAACTTCTGTATTAATCATATCAATTAATTGCTTGAACATATCAAATGCTTCACGTTTGTATTCTAAAAGCGGATCTTTTTGTCCGTAAGCGCGAAGTCCGATACCTTCTTTCACAGAATCGAGTTCACGTAAATGTTGCATCCACTTCTCATCGATGGTTGCAAGAACTGTTGTACGTTCTAAAGCACGAGCAATTTCTTTTCCTTCGTTTTCTAAAGCGGCATCAACATCTACAACTACACGCATCCTTTTAATTCCATCAGAGAAAATAACCTGAACACGTTCCGGCTTCGTTTCAGCATCAGACTCAGCAATTCTCTTCATTACTTCATAAAGAGGCCTTGCCATCCGCTCTTCCTTTTTGCGGTAAACCTCTAACGCTTTGTCAATGATCATATCGATCAACTCATCGGTGCTCATTTCTCTCCAAGCGTCTTCATCAAATTCAGTATCAACAGCTAAGCTAATCAGGATTTCCTGATGAAGACCTTCATAATCTCCGGCAGCATAATATTTCTCTACTAAATTCTCCACAAAATCTTCCAGCATATCCATGATATCAGAAATCAACTGATCTCCGGATAATGCATGAAGGCGACGAGCATAAATCACGTTACGTTGATTATTCAATACATCATCATACTCCAGCTGCTTCTTTCTTATGCTGAAGTTATTTTGCTCGACTTTAGACTGTGCCCGCTCTAAAGATTTAGTCATCCACGGATGAGTAATAACTTCACCTTCTTCAAAATTCAGGCGATCCATAACATTAGCTACACGATCTGATCCGAACATCGACATCAGGTTATCTTCCAGAGAAACATAAAACTGAGATTCGCCCGGGTCACCTTGGCGACCGGCACGGCCACGAAGCTGTAAATCGATACGGCGAGATTCATGGCGTTCAGTACCTAAAATTGCTAATCCGCCTTTTTCCTTAATTCCGGGTGCCAGTTTAATATCAGTACCACGTCCAGCCATGTTAGTGGCTACGGTAACGGCACCAACTTGTCCGGCAGATTTTACGATATCACTCTCACTCGCATGTTGCTTGGCATTCAATACATTATGAGGAATTCCTGCTCTTTGAAGCATTCTGCTCATAGTTTCAGAAACATCTACGCTGGTTGTACCAACCAAAACAGGTTGTCCCTTCTCGTGATATTCACGCACTTTTTCAATAGAAGCATTGAACTTTTCACGTTTGGTTTTAAAGATCAAATCTTCTTTATCATCCCGTTGAATTGGGCGGTTTGTTGGAATAACAATTACATCAAGATTATAAATCTCATTAAACTCGCCTTCTTCTGTTTCAGCCGTACCGGTCATTCCTGAAAGTTTGTGGTACATTCTGAAATAATTCTGAAGAGTAATAGTGGCATAAGTCTGTGTAGAAGCTTCTACTTTAACTTGTTCTTTCGCTTCAATCGCTTGGTGCAATCCATCAGAATAACGCCGCCCGGAAAGCACACGGCCTGTATGCTCATCTACAATATTTACTTTTCCATCCTGAACGATATACTCTTCCTCTTTCTCAAAAAGCGTATAAGCTTTCAGTAATTGGTTTACAGTATGAATGCGATCTCCACGCTCAGCGAACAGGCGGTAAAGCTCGTTAAATTTCTCTTCTCTGATCTGACGAACTTCTTGTTTCGCTTCCTCAATTTTCTTCTTTTGATATTCGTCACTTAGATCTTTTTCCTTGATCTCAGCAATTTTTTCTTTTTCGAGCTCTTTAATTTCTTGTTCTATATCAGAAGTTTCAGCTCCAAGGTCAGGGATTATGAAAAAGTCAGGATCTTCCCCTTTTTTAGTGATAAACTCGCGACCTTTTTCTGTCATTTCAATAGAGTTCATTTTCATGTCAACAGCGTAGTACAAATATTCATCCACTTCAGGCATGTTCTTTGCGTTATCCTGAAGGTAAAATGCTTCCGTTTTCTGGATCATTTTTTGAATATTTGGCTCCTGGAGCAATTTTCGAAATCGGGAGTTTTTCGGGAATCCGCGCTGAGCTCTGAATAAAGCCAGACCGGCTTTTTCTTCATTGCCTTTCTCCAGCCACTGTTGACCTTCTTTCACTAACTCCGAAACTAATTTCTTCTGCGCATCAACCAAAGAGGCCATTCTCGGTTTTATTTCTTCATACTTGTCCGATTTATTATCGTTTGGTACCGGACCGGAAATTATTAAAGGAGTTCTCGCTTCATCAATAAGAATAGAATCTACCTCATCAATAATGGTATAGTGATGCTCACGTTGAACCAGTTGTTCTTTTTCGATCACCATGTTATCACGGAGGTAATCGAACCCAAATTCATTGTTTGTACCGTACGTAATATCCTTTCTGTATGCTTTTCTTCTACCTTCAGAGTTCGGATCGTAGTTATCAACACACGCCACTTCTAGCCCGTGAAAGTTAAAGAGGGGCTCATTCCATTCGGCATCACGTTTTGCAAGATAGTTGTTAACGGTAATTACGTGAACCCCACGACCAGCGAGCGCATTCAAATATGCAGGGAAAATAGCAACAAGCGTTTTACCTTCACCGGTTTTCATCTCAGCAATTTTACCTTGGTGAAGCGTGATGGCGCCAACTAACTGCACGTCGTAAGGAATCATATTCCATTCAATCTCATCTCCGGCTACTTTCCAGGTTTTACCGACAAATCGACGGCAAGTATCTTTAAGCACGGCATACGCTTCGGGCAAAATGTCATCTAAGGTATCTTCGAGTATATCAAGCCATTGTTGTTCTAACAGTTCAAGTTCATCAGCCAAGGATCTGCTTTCTCCTTGCGATAGGCTCTCGATGTCATCCATTTTTGCTTTCACTTCTTCTATTTTTTTAGAAGTTTCCGCTGTGGCATCTTTAATTTTCTGTTTGAACTCTTCCGTTTTGGCTTTGAGCTGTTCATCGCTCAATTTCTCCATTTCAGGTCCCAATGCTTTAATTTCATCTACAATTGGCTGAATGGCTTTTATGTCTTTTTCGCTTTTTGAGCCGAAAATTTTGGTGATAACCTTTCCGATCTTGTCTAACATAAACTCTGCAATACTTTTTAATAATAAAATAGGATGTGTACGTCATTTACATACAGCATCTGAAATTACGCAATTATTGTACCAAATTTTGAAGAAGAATAGAATGGATAGCTACACTTAAGTAAAGAAATGAAAAGAGTTAGTTCATCTTAAACAGAAGAAAAAAAGATAAAATAGTAATTAGTGATAGTTACAATTAAAAACCATATATTGCATACTTACACAATTAATTACATAAGTATACAATATGAGTACAGGAACAGTTAAGTGGTTTAATTCAGATAAAGGATATGGTTTTATAACTCCGGATGAAGGAGGGAAAGATCTATTCGTACACCACTCTGAGATTCAAACCGACGGCTATGCAGAATTAAAGGATGGCCAAAAGGTAGAATATGAAGTAGGCGAAGGTCAAAAAGGACCATGCGCAAATAATGTTGTTGGTTTATAAGCCACCCATTATGCAGTTCCTGACTTTAAGAAAGGAATTTTAGGAAGTACTACTTCCACGCAAATATAAAAGTCTCACTCTGTTTACAGGGTGAGACTTTTTTTTGTGGATGGATTTTGGACAGATAATGTTTTGGTGTGAAAAACAATTTGTATAAAATTTGTTTTGTGGGTAAAACAGTTTTTTAGAAAGGGATTTAAAATTATACTTCCAAATTAATAATTTCTCTAAGGTTCGATTAAAACCGTGCTCACATTAACAAGCTTGGCGGACGTATTGGCATTTCAATTCCTCTAAGGTTCGATTAAAAGCAATTTTCAACTGGTGAAGGTTACGAACAATATTAATTTCAATTCCTCTAAGGTTCGATTAAAAGAATTGACTTACACTCATTCCCGATTCTCTAGCTATAATTTCAATTCCTCTAAGGTTCGATTAAAAGAAGTATGTAGTGTACTGTATTGGGTAATGGTATGATAATTTCAATTCCTCTAAGGTTCGATTAAAAGTATGAAAGCGGTTATATCTCGATGTTAGTAATAGATATTTCAATTCCTCTAAGGTTCGATTAAAAGCCGTGAGTTCAGTATAGACTGAAATGTCTGAGGAAAATTTCAATTCCTCTAAGGTTCGATTAAAAGGCATTCTGAAAGAGCGACAAGAAAAAGCTAGTGCAGATTTCAATTCCTCTAAGGTTCGATTAAAAGTAATAGTCTCGAATCCCATAACTTCATTATCTTCTTATTTCAATTCCTCTAAGGTTCGATTAAAAGCCTAAGCGGATATGAAGAAAGGCATAAATATAACGGATTTCAATTCCTCTAAGGTTCGATTAAAAGGAAGACTCAAAAAGCTTATCCATAAAAGAAGTATGTATTTCAATTCCTCTAAGGTTCGATTAAAAGAATTCAGAAAAGGTGGTTGATATGCTCGCTTATATTATTTCAATTCCTCTAAGGTTCGATTAAAAGTATTAAGAAAAGAATACGGGTTGGCTGTTGAATATAATTTCAATTCCTCTAAGGTTCGATTAAAAGTAATGATGGTATAATTGATAATAACAACAAAGAAGACATTTCAATTCCTCTAAGGTTCGATTAAAAGAAAATGATATGAAAGCAGATGTAAATCAAATAATTATTTCAATTCCTCTAAGGTTCGATTAAAAGCTATTGCCACTTATAGAGAATATTCTGCCTTGATAATTTCAATTCCTCTAAGGTTCGATTAAAAGTTATACCAGAAATAACAATCCGTTTTTTTAATGATACATTTCAATTCCTCTAAGGTTCGATTAAAAGCTTGAAAAAGCTAGCAAAAAAGCGGGAAAGGTGGTAATTTCAATTCCTCTAAGGTTCGATTAAAAGCGTATTAATATCGAAAGGGATCCATCTCGATACTGAATTTCAATTCCTCTAAGGTTCGATTAAAAGACCGCCCCTCATGTTTATAAGCTCGTTAATCTCTTCATTTCAATTCCTCTAAGGTTCGATTAAAAGATGATGCTATAATTGATAATAATAACAAAGAAGATATTTCAATTCCTCTAAGGTTCGATTAAAAGTTCCTTACTACTTCTTATACCTCTTGCACCTTGAATATTTCAATTCCTCTAAGGTTCGATTAAAAGTCTGGTGCAACCGGCCGAGCAAGGGTATTACATCAAATTTCAATTCCTCTAAGGTTCGATTAAAAGGTGCTTGTTTCTTCATTAAGGAGAGGACTAACCGTATTTCAATTCCTCTAAGGTTCGATTAAAAGTCGAACATTGTTTTTTAAGGTTGTTCTTTTCTCTTATTTCAATTCCTCTAAGGTTCGATTAAAAGATGAAAACTAACATTCAATACATAAGAGATCCTCAATTTCAATTCCTCTAAGGTTCGATTAAAAGGCCCTGACTTGCTGATTGCCTTTGAACTTTTGAACCATTTCAATTCCTCTAAGGTTCGATTAAAAGGAAATGAGCGCATTAGTCAAGTCTACATATAACTCATTTCAATTCCTCTAAGGTTCGATTAAAAGTTGCCGTTTAAATATAATATGCTTATATTCCATTAATTTCAATTCCTCTAAGGTTCGATTAAAAGGCGTTGTATAAACAACGCCTACTGGAAGTAAATACACTTTTTGGCTCAAAAAAGCTAGGATTTTATCGTCTCCCTTTAATTGCGTAAAAAACCTGTGGGTTTGACGATCTAAAAAATCTCACTTTAAACCTGCGTTAAAGAAGTTTTGGAGATAGGATTATATTCCGGCTACTTTTTTTTGCCAGATTTTTATCACCTTTGACGACAACCTATTTCTACACAAAGTTATCAATCTCATTTTTCTCGATACCAATAACCTCTCTATCACTCCATCTTTTACTTCCCACGCAATAAATAATCACGGAATCTTCTTTTTCATTCATAAGCGAGCGAATTTTATATTTTAACTCTTCCAGTTGGGCTTTGGTTAGCTCTCCTTCAAACACCGAGTTTTGCACATGGTTTAGATACTCACGCACCAATTTCAGCATTTTGGCAACGCGTTTCACGTTTATGTCATACACTAAAATATAATACATGCCTTTTTCCCTTTATAGTTACCACCATGCTTTAAACGGTTTGTACGGCTCCGCATTGGTAATATGTTTTACCAGTTTGTAACATTCTAAGCGGATTAATCGGCGATATGAAACTTTGCGTTTCAGCTTTCGATGCATAATGGTGGTTTGGAGTTTTTCTTCAAAAGCTTTTACAAACGTTTTGCGCCCTGATTTACTTAAATGGCAAAAGTTCAACGCCCGATCAAAATCAGAATGTTTAATACGCCCTTGATTCAGGCAAGTGAAAATTACTCTATCTGCCAATAATGGTTTAAATATTTCGGCAAGGTCAAGTGCCAAAGAGTAGCGTCGATCTCCTGGTTCATGCAGAAAAGAAATAAGGGGTGAAAGTTGAGTCCGATAAATTTCAGTTAAACAGGCAGTATAAACCATAGAGTTTCCGAACGAAATTAAAGCATTTACCGCATTGTCCGGTGGATTCCGAACCCGTTTCTCAAAGTCGTATTTATCCCCTAAAATGGTAGGGAAAGCCGCATAATATGCCTGACGGATATTCCCTTCCAGCCCCATTAGTTCGTGAATGTCTTTCGCTAAGGGTACGCTTTCTATGTGTTTTTCTATTCGGCTGATGGATTCTGAAACATCACCTGTCCGGCCATCATAATATTTCAAATTGCGAAGCATGTTATACGCCGAGCCAAGTACAAACTGAAGCGCTAAACGCATCCGCTTTTTTGAGCTTTTGTAGTGATCGACCTGGTTCACCAACAGAAAGCCGCTTAGTAAATACTCTCTCGGATAATAACTGCCGGTGTAAAATCCATAATAATTAAAGAGATGCGCCGGAATGTTATTCTTGGATAAAAATTGGAGCATCCTCGCATTAAAATTGATTTCCCCAAAAATCATCAGCGAGTCCACATCATCAATGGGAATCACTCTTTTATTTAGTGAATCAAAATCTTTTTTGAACTTTCCGGCTTCAGTAATCAATTCCCAATCTAGAGATTCGTCTTCGGGTTGTCCTAGTTCTTCTAATAGCTTTTCTTCTTCTTTGTAAGGCAAAAAGAATAAGGTATTTTGCTTTTTCATCAACTTGCCTGAACTGAATATATAGTATGGTCTTTTCATGGCTTTTCTTAGCTGTAGCAGAGTTCGTTGTAGGAGCAACTTTTACAGATTTTCCACTCAACGGTGCGTGGTGGTTTCTCTCGATTAATAATCTTACGAATGTTTGGCAGGATTTTCTCCTCAATTTCCTTCCTATCTGCTTTTGAAAGGATGATCTGTTTGGTTTGTTTTAGCTTGGGATAATTGAGTTCTCCTATATAACCCCGTTTTTCAGGCTCGTTCTTGTTCATTTCTACAGATTCCTCATCTGCAATGCGTATCCCTTTTCGTTCCAAATACCACATATAGTATTTGAGCTGCCAAGTGTGTGCTATGTCCATACTAGCCGATTTCTTCACTTCGTGGATTATTTTTTTGTCATGATCCATCCAATCCACCACAATTACACCGTCTATGGAAATCTCTTTTTGTTCTCGCTTGTAACTGGTTTTGTGGATGTGTTTGCCCATGCGCACGGCATCGCTTTCCTGCTCGCATTGGATATTATGTGCAAACAACCAAAGTTTACGAGCGCATATAAAGTAGTAGGCTACTTCTGTTCCTGTAATATGTTTGTTGTTCTCCATAAAATAAATAATCAATCCTCCAAGTTGTACCGTTAAATTTCAAGTATATTCTTTAATATTTTTTTATC